>DATIUW010000087.1:0-45276 GCA_035466435.1 Polyangiales bacterium
TTCGGCGGTGAGCGCCTTCGCCAGCCGCGCCTTGAGACTGGGCGGCTCCTTGGATTTTCCAAACATTCGCCCCCTCCCGGAACGATCCCCAAAAAATCACCCTAACGGATTATAGAGTGGTCCTGCAAACGGGGAAGACAGCGAAGTGATGCCGCGCTGTGTCAAAGCTGTCCCTCGGACACCACCAGCTTCCTCACTACGTCTCAGTCGCGCGAATCGCCTTCGAGCTCGTGCTGGTAGCAAGGGGATGATGCGTACGCTCGCGTTTCCTCGGCGCGCGCGTCGCAAGGCCCAGCAACGGGGCCGAGAGCCGCTGCACGGATCTCCGCGAATGCGGCGTTCGTGTCGGCGGCCAGCCCCCACACGTCCGGAACCAACTCGTCGTCGACGAAAAATCCGAAATCCATGGAGTCCAAGTAGCTGATGACGGTGAGGTTGAGACCTGCTCCTTCCATGACCGGACCCATCGGATAGACCGCTTCGAGCTTGGCCCCCGCCAAATACAACGGCACGCGCGGGCCGGGAACGTTGGACAGAACCAAGTTGTGAATCGGACGGTGGCGGTCGGCCAACCGCGTGTCGCAATAGAACCGAACCGCGAACCGCAACATGTTGGGCGCCGCGAGCTCGGCCCACTCTTGAAGCATGTCGGCGCCCATCACGTGATGCTCGACTTTGGCCGAAGCCGTGACTTGGCTGATGAGCCTCACCCGCTCGAGTGGATCGGCGAGATGGGTGCCGAGCGTGGACCACATGGCGGAGACCTTGTTGTTCATGTCGCCCATTTCCGTCTCGGTGCGCACGGAAATCGGGCAAACCGCGGTCAGCGAGTCCGATGGTAATGCGTTGCGACGCTTCAAGTAACTCCGCAGCGCACCGCCTGCGATCGCGAGCACGACGTCGTTGACCGTCACGCCGAGTACCCTCTTGATCTGCTTGATCTCGGACAACGGCACTCTGGTCATCGCCAGGTTTCGTCGAGCCGATACGCTCGCATTGAACGGAGCATGTGGCGCGCGCAGGGGCCGGCCGCCGGCAGGCTCCTGCGAGAGCAACTGCCTGCCGACCACGAGACCATAGTTGCGTAGAGTACGGGCCAGCACGCGGGCGCCCTGGACCGGCTGCCCGAGCCGCGAGCGTATGGCGTGCGCGACGAGCTGGGCGTCATTGGGGAGCGCTTCGGCCGCATGAAGCGGTGGCGGCGGCAACGCCTGAGGCGTGGGCGACGGCTCTAGAAAGTGCATCAAGAATCTCGCGCCTGACACCCCATCGACCGCCGCGTGGTGTAGCTTGAGCATGAGCCCGAACCGACCATCCTCGAGGCCTTCGATGACCCAGGCCTCCCAGAGCGCGCGCGAGCGGTCTAGCGGCGTGCTGCTGATGCGTCCCACCATGGCGCCGAACTCGCGCAAGCCTCCAGGCTTGGGCAGCGCCACTTGGCGCACGTGGTGGATCACGTCGAAGTCGGGGTCGTCCACCCACACCGGATGGTGCAGATCGAAAGGCACACGCACCAACCGTCGTCGAAACTCTCGGTGTCGAGCGACACGATCCGCGATGTAGTCGGCGACTCGTCGAAACGAGTACCCACCGGGCATGTCGGCTGGGTCCAGCACCGCAGCCATTCCGACGTGCATGTGAACGCGCGGCGTCTCCAGATGGAGAAACGAGGTGTCGAGACCGCTCAACCGTTCCATGGGCAAAGCGTAATCCCGCTACGCGTCATGTGCGAACGAGGCTCGTCGACGCTTCGCGCAGCACCGCGAGCCGGTATGCGAGATCGCCGGTGATGTTCCCTGGAACGCTCGCCAACGCGTTGACGCGGTCGAGGAGCCAGCCGAGACGGCGCTCCAAGTCTTGGCGCGTGAGCTCCCGCTTGGCTTGCACCGATACCAGCTTCTTGCGACGAGGATCGAGATATGCGGCGTCTCCGGCGGCGCGCCGCTCTCGTTCCCTCCGCGTGAGGACCATGGCCGAGTGAACCTCCAGCAGGGGCGAATCGACCGAAACGATCGTGGGAAACGGCGTGGGGCTGTTGATGTCGACCACACGGGTGAAGTGCTCCGCCCAGCAATGGTCCTCGCCCCGGCTCGTATCGCTCATTCCGACGATCTCGACGCGGGGATCTCCCACGCACTCGCAGAGCTCGCGCAAACGCTCGATTTTCGCTTCTCCGCTGTTGATGTAATCCAGGGTCGAGTAGTGCACGTGGTCGACACCGAGCGCTTCGCCAGCCACCTCGACGATCGGTTTGGGCGATGCGCTGCTCAGCACGATCTCGACTTGCGGCCATCGACCGCGAACCCATGCCAAGTCCGCTCGATCGATCACTTGATCGGGTTCGTGCCGCCGCCAGATACGCTCCGCGAGCTTGCGGAGGACGTCCTCGGAGGCAGTCTCGAGATGACGCAAGAGGGCTAGCTGGGGCACGCGCTGCGCTGCGCGGGCTGGGTCGCCGACGAAACGCCGAAAACCTCGGCGCCGAAGCCAATCGATACGTCCCGTGGCCTTGCCCCAAAGACCATAGTACGCGCCCGGATACGCCCAGATCCGCAGACCGAGGGCGAGGTAGCGGCCGGTCTTGAGTGGATGGCTCCAGTCTAGCAGGAAGCCTTTGCTTCGTTGCAGGTGCCCGATTCGACCGAAGTGCTCATGCCCATAACCCTGGTACGCGCAAAGCTCCCAGCCGAGCTCCTCACCGAGATCGCGACCTAGATGCGTGGTCCGGTCGAGGTCGAGCACGAGATAGCGGGTCTGTGGGGTGAGAACCTGCGCACAAAGCTCGCGAAACGTCGGCACTTCACCATGGTGGACCAAGCGATCCACCAAGCGGTTCGACGATCTTCGGGGTATGACTGGCGCGGTCACGACGATAGCCTAGGGTCTCTTCGGCCAGGCGTTTGTAAAACTTCCGTCACGGAGAGTAAGAGATGCGTTCCCACGACCTCGAGCGACTGTTCGACCCCCGCAGCGTGGCCGTCTTCGGCGCGAGTGAGCGTCCGGACGCGGTGGCCGCGCGCGTCTTCGAAAACCTCCACAGAGCCGACTTCGAGGGCGAGCTCTATCCGATCAACCCAAAGCACGAAACCGTGCTCGGGCACCGCTGCTATCCGGACATCGAGAGCATCGGGGCTTCGGTCGACCTCGCGGTCGTCGCCACTCCAGCACGAACCGTCCCCGAGATCATTCATCGCTGTGGCGAGCACGGGGTGAGCGCAGCGATCGTGCTCACCGCCGGTTTTCGCGAAAGCGGACCTCGAGGCCGCAAGCTCGAACGAGAAATGCTCGCCGAGGCTCGACGCTACCGCATGCGTTTGATCGGGCCGAACTGTCTCGGGGTGGTGCGTCCGTCGGTGAAGCTCAACGCGACCTTCAGCAAGGACGACGCCTTGCCGGGCGGCCTTGCGTTGGTCTCGCAGTCGGGCGCCATTTGCACCGCGATTTTGGACTGGGCCAATTCACGACGGATCGGCTTCTCCGCCCTAGTGTCCATGGGAGACGCGAGCGACGTCGACTTCGGCGACATGCTCGACTACCTGGCGCTCGACGCGAAGACCCAGGCGATCTTGCTCTACGTCGAAGGGGTCGGAGATGCGCGCAGCTTCATGAGCGGGTTGCGTGCTGCCGCCCGGCTCAAACCGGTAGTCATCGTCAAGGCCGGCCGGCATAGCGAAGGGCTGAAGGCAGCCGTCTCCCATACGGGCGCGCTCGTGGGTAGCGACGATGTCTTCGATGCGGCCATCCGCCGTGCGGGCGCCGTGCGGGCGATGACCATCGACCAACTCTTTGCGGCAGCGCAGCTCTTGTCGAAGCGGCGGCACGTGAAGGGTGACCGCCTGGCCATGGTGACCAACGCCGGCGGCCCGGGTGTCATGGCCACCGACCGGGCGGTGGACCTCGGCGTGAAGGTCGCGGAGCTCGGCGAGGAAACCCTCGAGCGCCTGCATGCTGCGTTGCCCGAGCACTGGTCCGGCGGCAATCCCGTGGACATTCTGGGAGACGCAGCGCCGGCGGACTACGAGCTGGCGACCAAAGCCTGCTTGGCCGACCCGAACGTCGACGGCCTGCTCGTCATGCTCACGCCCCAAGCGATGACCGACCCGTTGGAAAGCGCCCGCGTCGTCGCCGAAATCGCACAGAAGAGCGACAAGCCGGTTCTCGCTTGTTGGATGGGCGACAGCCACGTCCGCGATTCGCGCGAGCTGCTACGCCAAAAAGGCATTCCGAGCTTCGCCAACCCGGAGGGGTCGGTGGAAGCGTTCGGTTACCTCACTTCGTACCATCGAAACCAGCGGCTGCTGCTGCAGGTGCCGCCGCCCCTCGGCGAGCTGAGCGAGCCCGACATCGCCGGGGCCGACCTGATCATCGACGCTGCGCTCGCGGAGCGCAGAACCTTGCTGACCATGACCGAGTCCAAGGCCGTACTGAGCGCATTCGGCATCCCAGTGACCATGTCGATCGAGGTCCAGTCCGCCAACGAAGCGCTGGTCGCGGCCGAGTCGCTCGGTTTTCCCGTGGCCATGAAGATCATCGCGACCGATCTCACCCACAAAACGGACGTCGGTGGCGTCCGTCTCAACATCGCCAATGCGCAGGCCGTGCGTAGCACCTACAAGGAGCTGGTGTCGTCCGTGGCAAGCAAGACCGGCAAGGAGTACCGATCCGTCGCGATCGAGCGCATGCATGTCAGCGCGAGCAGTCGCGAGCTGTTGGTCGGAGTCGCGCGCGACCCGGTCTTCGGGCCGGTCATCAGCTTTGGCGCAGGTGGCATGGCAGTCGAAATCCACAGGGACCGCGCCATCGCGTTGCCCCCCATCAATGGGGTGATCGCCAGCAGCCTCATCTCGCGCACCCGGGTCTCTCGCATGCTCGGGGAGTACCGCGGGATGCCCGCAGCGGACATGACGGCGCTAGAGCAAGTCCTCGGACGAGTCTCGGAGATGGCCTGCGAGCTGCCGCGTCTGAAGGAGCTGGACATCAATCCTCTTCTCGTGGACGAGCACGGAGTGGTTGCCGCGGACGCTCGCATCGTGGTCGAACCGGAAGAGCCGGCCGTCAATCGCTATCAGCACATGGCCGTCCACCCCTACCCCAACGACCTCGTGCGCCACTGGCAGACCGCCGAAGGACAGGACATCACGATCCGGCCCATCCGCCCCGAAGACGCCGAAATCGAGCAAGCCTTCGTGCGCAAGCTGTCGCCCAAGGCCAAACACTTCCGGTTCATGCAGGGCGTGCGCGAGCTCACCCCGGAAATGCTCGTTCGTTTCACTCAGCTCGACTACGACCGGGAGCTTGCGCTCATCGCCGTCGTGCAAGAGGACGGTGAGGAGCGCGAGATCGCAGTGGCGCGCTACGCGATGAATCCCGACGGGGAGACCTGCGAGTTTGCCGTGGTGGTCGCCGACGAGTGGCAGGGCCGAGGGGTCGGCTCGGAAGTCATGCGTCAGTTGATGAACGCGGCCAAGAACAAGGGGATCGCGCGAATCCAAGGACAAGTTCTCAAAGAAAACGCCGCGATGCTCAAGTTGATGGGCTTTCTGGGCTTCGAGTCCGCCCCGAGCGAGGACGATCCGTCGATCCTAGACGTGTACCGAGAGCTGCACGCGACCTGATCGTCGCGGTTGTTCCGGTCTCGAAGACGCCCTCGTTCCTCTTCGAAGCGAATCGCTCACCCGCACCGCGGGTACAGCGACCTAGTCCTCCGTGGGCTCACAAATGCAGCTCACGTGCCGGTCTCCGATGGCCAGCGCGTCGAGCTCGAGGCCGAGCGCCTCGCACTGAGACGTGCAGGTCTCCGTGGCATCTTCGGGAACGCTTGCTCGCTTTCCGGCGCCTACCGTGGTGGCGCACGACGCAAGCAGCAGTGGCACGATGGTGATGACCGTAGATCGAATCATGGGATGTAGGATAGTCGAAGATCGCCCCGGCGCAGCCAATTGGCCGTCCGGCGCCTCGACTACGGTGCAGCCGGCTTTCGAAACTTCAGGGTCATGCGGTCGCTTTCGCCGATCTCGAGGTACCGAGCTTGGTCCGTCGTTCCGAGACGAAGCACTGGCGGCAGCGTCCATACACCCTCCGGATGATCATGGGTGTCCATGGGATTGCGGTTGATGTCCGAGCGCCCGACCAACTCGAAGCCGGCTGCTTCGGCCACCTGGATGACATACGCCTCGGGTACGTAGCCGGTCTTGGCTGTCACGGCTGCGTCGCTTCCGGCCTCGGCACGGTGCTGGACCACGCCCAACACGCCGCCCGGCCGCAACACATCGAAAAAGGCGGCATAGGCCTCTTTTTCACCGCCGTCGCTGATCCAATTGTGCGTGTTCCGAAAGGTGAGCACCATGTCGAGGGATGCGTCGGGGCCGAGCTCTATTGGAGCGGGCGGATCGAACGTCACGACATTCACCTCGGAGAAGACCTCAGGGCGCGCGGCCTTCATTTCCATGAAACGCTCGCGGTACTGGGCGCGTCGCCCCTCGGCGCTCGGAACGCCCACCGTGAGCTTTCCCGCCTCCCTCAAATACGGCGCCAAGATCTCCGTGTACCAACCCCCGCCGGGACGGATCTCGAGCACGTGCATGTCGGGCTCCAGCCCAAAAAAGGTGAGCGTTTCGACCGGATGCCGATAGACATCCCGCGCTTTGTTCTCGGGCGAACGGTGCTCGCCCGCAACGACCGCTTCCAGCGCTTGGACGGAGCCGCCTCGCACGGACGCCAGCGCTTGCTCACCGCCTGCGCTGGCGCTCGAGCTCGCCGACGCCGAAGGCTCGCTCTGCGTAGACGGGCTGCTGCACCCGAAAGCCAGAGTAAGCGTCGCGAAAGGAATGACTCTTTTCATCGCTCGCGAATACGAACAATGCCCTGCCTCGCTCATGATTACGCCCTTCTCTTCATCCGCGATCACATCGGCTCCTAGGAGACTCGTTCGCGGCGTGTGCCACGCACACGCCCTCTCTCCAGCTGATGGGCTTCGCCCCTGAATAGCGCGTCGTGTCTCCGGGCGATCGTACTTGCTTCTCGTCGTCGTTTTTGAAGTTCTTGCCGAGTTGGAGCACTTCGCACGGTTCGCTCTGCGCTAAACCATCAACCTACATCGCATCGAAGACGAAAGCCAACGCCGTCGCACCTCGGGCATTTCGCCCGGTCGCGCCGAGCTTCATTGGCGCCCTGTCACTGCGGGGCGCGGAAGCTGCGTAACGTCCTCGTGGTTCTCCTCCCGTTGTGCGAGGTCGATAGCCGTCTTGAGCCCGTGCAGGCTGCCCTGGTCGACCTTGATCATGCCGCGCCTCGGACGGTCCAAATCGACAATCACGAAGGCCAGTACGACCACGAGCCCTATCAAGATGTATGTCGCGAACGAAGAACGGTGACCGGAAACCCTGGCCCCGTAGCCAAGGACGATCCCCGTCAGGATAAACGTGCCATACAGCAGAAACAGAACGACTTCCGGCACATGTCGTTCGAGGGCGGCGTCCCGTGTTCCATAGGCGTCGATGAGATCATTCAACGCTTGGACGAACAGTCCAGACGTCACCGGGTTGGGGTCCTCTTTTGCAGCCCGTGAAGCGATACGCCACAAAGAGTCGAGGTTTTCATTGGTCTTGGCAAGCAGAGCCCGACGGTCGCGCTCGTCGTCGAGCGTTACGGCGCCGGCCCGAACGCGAAGATCGGCATGTCGTTGCAAAGCGGCTTTGACCTCGCTCTGCACGGTGCCGGGGAGAAGTCGAGCACGGAGATAGGCAGTTCCGATTGCATTCGCTTCTGCGACCACCGCTTCACTCCGGTCGCTGAAGCGCTGCAGGGCCAGAGAAAACGTAAAGCCGAGAAGCAACGCGAGCACACCGAGTAGGGACGCTTGGATTGCATTTACGTGTGCCTTGGACGGCTCGGTGACCCGGCCCTGCATTCGGCGACCGAGGAAGTGACCCACCTCGATGCCAACAGCGATCGACGCGTAGACGATCACCGCGATCAACGCGCTGTTCTTGTCGTACATGATCTCTCTCATCCCTCGTCACCCAAGCTTCCACGGAGACCGGCGGGGACATGGCCTGAGACGAGGCGGGACGCCAGGCGCCAAGGCGCTTCCTCTGGAAATGGTCCGATGACCTGCCCTGTTTCTTCGGACCACGAGTTAGGACAGAGCCGCCTGGCCACGCGGCCCTTCTCCGGAGGATTCCACGTCCACTGGGCGTTGAGGCGACTGAGGTGGTAAGCACTCGCATCGCACCATAAACGGTGCCACTGCGTCGGGAGAAGATAATGCGAGCATCGACTACTTGTCAGTTCTTGGTAACTGTGTTGGTCGTTTCGTCTTGGGGATGCAAAGACAGACACGAAGCGCGGTCGGCTGAACCTGCCGCAAGCCAGCCGACCGAAGTCATGGCAGGGTCCTCGGAAACCGAGCCTGGTGACGTACTGCCGTTTCCCGCGCCACCGATGGGCGGCACCGTTGCGGTCACGATGCAAGAGTCCGTGCACAAGTGGCGCGAGGAGCCCCGGCACCTCGCCAAAGATGCTCCCAACATCGTGATCGTGATGCTCGATGATGCCGGCTTCGGCCACCCAAGCACGTTCGGCGGCGACATCCAAACGCCGACGCTCTCGCGGCTGGCCGACGAAGGCATCGCCTACAACGCCTTCCACACGACGGCCATGTGCTCACCCACTCGCGCGGCCCTGTTGACGGGCCGCAATCACCACCGCGTTGGGGCCGGCCAAATCGCCGAGCTCGCCAATGACTGGGATGGGTATACTGGGGTCATCCCCAAGTCCGCGGCCACGATGGCCGAAGTGCTCCGCTATCACGGTTATGCGACGGCGGCGTTTGGCAAGTGGCACAACACGCCGGTCGATGTGCTTGGGAACGGGCCGTACGATCGGTTCCCCACCGGGCAAGGGTTCGATCATTTCTACGGATTCATCGCGGGGGAGACCTCCCAATGGGAGCCCGTGCTGTGGGATAATACTACCCCGATTTCCGCTCCTCACGTCAAGAACTACGAGGATTATCACTTGACGGAAGACATGGCGGACCAGGCGATCGCTTGGATGCGTCGGCACCGCACGATCAATCCCAATCGCCCGTTTTTGTTGTACTGGACACCGGGTGCGGTTCACGGCCCGCACCACGTCGCGAAGGCATGGGCCAAGAAGTACGAGGGTAAGTTCAAGGACGGTTGGGACGCGTATCAGGTGCGGGTGTTCGAGCGACAGAAGGCCATGGGCTGGATCCCCGCCGACGCTACGTTGGCGCCGCGCCCAGAGGGCATGCCCGCATGGGACGACGTTCCCGAGAACGAGCGCGTATTCCAGGAGCGCCTCATGGAGGTGTACGCGGGCTTTCTCGAGCACACCGACGTCCAGGTGGGCAAACTCGTGGATGAGCTCGAGGCGCAAGGCATTCGCGACAACACGCTGTTCATCTACATCTTTTCGGACAACGGTGCTTCGGCGGAAGGGATGCAGGGCAGCATCGCAGAGCTCAATGCGCAAAACGGGATACCGAGCACCGTCAGCGAACACATTGCCGTCGCTCGGACCCTGGGCGGACTGTCGGCGATCGGTGGGCCCAGGATGGACAACATGTACCACTCTGCGTGGGCCTGGGCGGGAGATGCTCCTTTTCGCTACACCAAGCTAATCGCCTCCGATTTCGGGGGCACCCGCACCCCGATGGTGATCTCGTGGCCCAAGCGCATCGAGCCGGACGAGATCCCCCGCAGCCAGTTCCATCACGTCAACGACGTCGTTCCTACCCTCTACGAGATCCTCGCCATTCGCCACCCGCGCATCGTGGATGGCCACGAGCAGATTCCGATCGACGGAACAAGCTTCGCGTATACATTCGCCTCGGCCGATGCTCCCGGACGAAAACAAACGCAGTACTTCGACATCATGGGAAGCCGCGGCGTTTACCGCAACGGATGGTTTGCGAGCACCTTCGGACCGCGCGTCCCGTGGGTGGCGACAGTCCCGGACATCAGCAACTGGGACCCGCGGAAGGACAAGTGGGAGCTGTTCGATATGGGCGCAGACTTTACGCTAACCCACGACTTGGCGGATGAGCATCCGCAAAAGCTCGAGGAGCTAAAAGCCCTGTTCATGCGTGAGGCTGAGACGAACAAAGCGCTACCGATTGGAGGAGGGCTATTCAGCCCACTCAATCCAAGCCAGATGAAGCGAAGCACGAACACCGAATGGACGCTCTACGACGGAATGACTCGAATACCCGAAAGCCAGGCACCCAACGTGAGAAACGGGAACCTCCGAGTCGACATCGAGGCCGAGGTACCACGCAACGCGAACGGCGTGCTCTTCGCCATGGGGGGCTACGCCGGCGGGGTGACGCTCTACGCCTACGAGGGCGAGCTTCGCTACGAATACAGCTCGCTGCTTCTCAGGCGCACCAAGATCAAGGTCGGGAAACTTCCGGCAGGGAACGTGAAGATCGCGCTCGAAATGCGGACGCCAGCGGAGCGGGCCGCCCCGGCCGAGCTCGTCTTCTGGATCAACGGCGAGCAAGTAGCGACGGGCACCGTCGAGCGAACGATCCCCGGTACCTTCACTGCATCGGAGACGTTCGACGTGGGCACCGACACCAACTCCCCGGTCGCGGACGACTACTTTGATCAGGGCCCGTTCGAGTTCAACGGCAAGATCAAGCGTCTCTACTTCAAAAACCTCTGATCGGTGCCAACCAGGCTGGCGGCCACCTGCTTGGTCTTCGCAGACCGCAAGACGTGGACTTGAACCGGAACCATCTCGCCCCGTGCCTGCTGCACCAAAATCTGCACTTCACGGACGACGGACGAACCGATGTCGGTATCGCTTTCCCAGAGGACTGCAATCCCGCGGTCCGGCTCGACGCTCGAACGCGCCATGGTGATGATCTCCAGTCCAGGATGACCTTCGAGATAGCTGTAGACGGCGTCTCGAACGTCGGGGCTTACCGGATAGATCAGGGGCCGATCCTGACCTTTCTGCTTCTGTGCCAGCCATGCCGGACGCGAACGCAATCGCTAGGTCAACCAAGTCGGGGTTGCCGCGAGCTTCGACCTCGAGCAACGGCTCGTAGCCTGGATTGAGAAGCCCTACGAGGAGAGACACACCGAAGCCAATCCCCACGCCGATTGCGATGGCGCTAAAGGAATCGCGAAATAGCTTGAGGTTGCCCTGCGTGACTGCGAGCCCGGCACCGAGCAAAGGTCCCGTTAGAGGGGCAACGAGCATCGCGCCTATCACGACCGCCGTCGAGCCCTGCATGAGCCCCAGGGAGGCGAGTGCGGCCGCGAGCGTCATCATCATCACGAAGTCGACATTGGCGGAGCCCCAAAGCCTCGGCCGAGCTCGTGGCGAAGCTCGCCCGCGAGCTCGACGAGCACCTCGGCGATCCGGTTCAAGTGGCGCGCGAGGTTCTCAAGGTCGCCGGGATGAAGGCAGCCGACTACAGGGGGCTATTTTAAGGTCCTTTTGGGTCCTTTTTCGATTTTGGGCCAACTGCCAAGGAGTGACTTTGACCCGTTTTTTCCGCAGCGGACGCGATAGGATTCGAACCTATGACTTCTGCCTCCGGAGGGCAGCGCTCTATCCAACTGAGCTACGCGTCCATCCCGGTTTTTCCGGGGCACAATGATTTCGGCTGACCGTCCGGAAAGCCTGGTGCCCGTTATGGTGCCAGTTATTCGACCGCTTTCAAGCTGTCGGTCGGTCAGTGCGACTCCGGTCGCTCAGCTACCTAGAGTGGCTCAACCTTCTCGAAGAGCTGAGCTATCCGAGTCGAATGAGTCGACGATTTATCCACCCGGAATCGCCGCCTGGGCCCCGAACGAACGGCCGCCATCATCGAAATCGCGTGCTCGGAAAATGGCATCAAGGTGCGCGATCCTCATGTGTCGCGAACAGTTGCATCTTGGCCACGAGCTCCGCTTGTGTTCTGACTGAGAGCTTGCGCATGGCGGAGCGAAGCAGCGTGGTGACCCTCGATCGCGAGATACCGAGGCGATAGGCGATCATCTTGTGGGACTCACCGAGCGCCGCATAGCCCGTCACCTGAGCTTCACGCTCGGTTAGGCCTCGGGAGTCCGAGATCGTCGGAGCATTCTGCAAGGCAATCATGTAGCGACGACCGTCCGTATCGAACCAATCCACGAGGGACCATCGTCCGCGGATGAGCGCGCACCAAATGGCAAGGGCCTCGGCCGCGTCGTGCTTTCTCAGTCGTGCCCGGGCTCGATCGATCCTCATGGCAGCGTCTCGCAAGACCTCTCGCGCGTTTGGCGTTTGTGCTGCTGGTGACGCATCCGTGACTTCGAACACGCTGGGATCGATGAGGGCGTCGGCACCGAACGGGAGATCACCATGCTCGGTCTGCGAATCGGCTTGATGAAGAGCTCTTCGTAGACGTAGCCCTGCGCTCAGGTGAGCCGTGATCATCCGCCACTGCCGTCGAGTCCGGGGGCGGATCTGGGTGGCATCAGGGAGTAGCGAAACGATTTGTACGCCTCGACCGTCCGTGTCGAGCGCGGTGATTCCCAGCGCGTCTTTCGCGTAATCGATGTGACGTTTCCAGGCATCGAGGAGTGTGGGATCGTACTCGATGCGCTCTGACAGTAGCTGCACTCCGGCTTTGACCTGCTTGGACAGGCGTTCCGGTGGAAGCTCGGCCAGCACGCGAAGCAAGTGCGAGGGGAAGTCGACCGGACCCGATGCGACGTGCATGGTCTCGATCTCGACGGCCCCCGACGGTGGACTCCTCTTACCTACGAATCCCGCAACGCCGAATCCACGATCAATCAACGGCAAGCCGCGAGTCAGGATTTGGGGAAACCACTCCGAGTCGGCGACCTCGAGGTCGTAGGCCGCCTCCGTCATCTCGATCGCAGCTTCTCTCCATTCTTCCATGGGGCAATGGCGAGCACGCCAGTCCGACGTACCAGGCACCTGAAGGTGTTCCGTCCCACTAGCGCAAAGAATTGCTTACGAGTGTTGGGGGGTTCGTCTATACGTAATTGGTTCGTGCATTGGCCGCGCTCCCGAATTACGCATAATCGACCAGACGATAGCAGCGATTGGCCCCGTCTCGCGGTTGTCGCTATCACCGCCGTGGTTCTGGATGTATAGTCGATTCAACCTCACCCGAACACGTCGAGGCGTATCGGCCATCCTCGCGTTCATTGGCCGGCCTCGCCGGAGGACTGTGCTCATGAATCGCATCTTCGATTGGCCACTCGCCATCGCTTGTTTCGCTCTCATCTCGGCCGTTCCTGCGGCCGCCGATTCCCAGAGCGCCGAAGCCCTCCTCGACAAAATGCTGGAGGCCGAAGCCAAACGCGCCCAAGGGGTCTCCGACTACGCGATGGACATCACGACGATGGGACACGACACGACGCTCTTCTACGAGCGCGTCTCCATTCCCGCGGCTGGCGGAAAGCCGATCGCGACGTTTCGTCTCGTGTCGTTCGATGAGATGAAGAAGCGGCAAGAAGCGGGGCAAGGCATGTCCCCGGACGCCTGGCAGGCCTATTCCGACGGGCTGAGGCAGACCGGCTCTGCGATGAGCGATGAGATGAATCGCGGGATGAAGGAGGCGGGCCTTCCGCCGGGAATGCTCGACGGCGCCGAAGCGGAGCCTTGGGCATCGCCGAACCCCAGCACGATGATGAGCAGCATGGCGGTCTTCACCGAAGCGGCCGGCAGTGCGTCGGCCAAAGGGAACGCGGCCGCCGAGGACTCTGCGACGGCCGAAAGCATGATGCGGTTTAGAAAGCAGGCCAAGATCGTCGGCAAGGAGCGTATCGGAAAGAGGACGGCCGTCCATGTGCGCGCAGAGGACCTCGACGTCACCGAGGAGGCGGATGGCCAAGAGATCACGATCGACGTGATCAGTCTCTGGATCGACGGGGAGAAATACGTCCCGCTGAAGATGCGTATGGACGGGGTGGTGACCCAGGGGCGGGAGTCGCAAGATATATTCATCGAGCGGCTGGACGACGACTACCGAAACGTACCCGACAGCAAGCTCTACATGCCCTACCGCAACGTCATGCGCGTGGCGGGTCTTCTCGGGCCGAAAGAAAGAAAAGAAATGGAGGAAGCACGCAAGCAGCTCGAAGACTTCGACAAGCAGTTGGCGTCGATGTCGCCCGAGCAGCGAGCGATGGTCGAGAACACCGCGGGGTCGCAAATCGAGATGCTGCGAAAGATGGTCGACAGCGGCGACATGACCGTCGTGACGACGGTGCGAGCGATTCGAGTCAATACGGGTCTGTCCGGTGCTTTCACGAACGCCCCACCCCGCCAGCCGACCGCCTCGGCCGCGGGGCCCACCAGGCCGGGATCTTCCGCTCCGCCCTCGGCGGCTCCGGCCACGACCAACGACGAGGCCTTGGAGGAAGCGCAAACGGCCTGCCTCCAGCAGAAGATCGACGCGGCGAAGAAGAAAAAGCGGGCCTTTGGTAGCGTGATCAGAGCTGCTGCCAACACCGCTTCACGATACGGCGGCGCCGAGGTTTCTAGAGAGGTCGAAAAAGCGTCCCAAGAGGCCTACAAAGTCGACGCGACCGGCAAAGACGTCGAAGAGGCCGCCAAGGCGCTCGGCCTCTCGACCGAGGACGTAGAGTCCTGCCGCAACCCGAAATAGGGAAGCGCCGCTGACCCCGGATGGACGCAGGCAGGCAATGTGCGCTGCCTCACAGTTGTTAAATGCTGTCCAGGACAGTTTTGGATTGACGAAAGAACGCCGCCGTCCGTACGGTCTGAGACCCCATGCCTCCCTTGCTCCCCGTACGCAGGGTCCGTACTGCCGCACTGCTCCTGGCCTTGCTCGCAGCAGCCTGCACGGAGAGCTCGATGGTTTCGACTGGCAACACCGAGCTCAACTTGGACATCGTGAATCCCGGCGGCACCAGTGGTGAGCTCGGGTTCTCGGTCGACCGTGTGGATTACCGCATCACCTGTGCGGGCACCGCACCGGGTTCACAACCCATTCCGCCGGCTGACACCAATGGCGCAGACTACCAGTACGACGACTCTGTAGACATCTCCGGCGCGTTCGAGGTGGTCGACACCCGTGTACCCCCGGTTTGGCAGGCCGTCATGGACCTTCCGCCCGGCGCCTGCACCGTCACCCTGTCGGTGTGGGAAGATGACGAGATCGTGTGCGTAGGCTCGCAGACCCTCGCCATCGCCGAAGATGCGACGACCAAGTATGACATCGTGCTCGTTTGCTCGCTGAGCATCGACACGCCGGACGGCATGGCCGACGTCGACGGCACGTTCGAATTCATCACAGGGAACGTGTGTCCGAAGGTGTATGTGCTCAATGCATTGGAGTTCGCTCCGTTCACTGCGCCGGGCTTCGAGTCCGGCGCCGAGATCCAGTACCGCGCCAAGGACCCGGACAACAGCTGCGGCAACAATTGCGACCCGCAGAGCTGCACGACCGACAATCCCCCGGTCTGCACGCCGTACCCCTCGAACATTCAGGACCCGAACTGCAATTCGGCGGCCGGTGGCGATCCCAACAGCGCCGCTTGCTTGGCCGGGGACCACGCAGGCCTCGTCTGTACCATCGCGGCTTTCCCACTCGCACTGCCACTGGGGGCTCTTGGCGGCACGTTCATCAGCCCCGCGGATGGCACCACCCCGGTCGGCCCGGTTCTGTCAGTCAACCTCAATACCGCGTCGGGTGTGCCAGGCGTCATCCTGCCAGGCCTTGGCGGCCCAGCCGGCACCGGGGCCGAGGACAGCCCCGCGTATCCAGGCCTTCCGAACGTGAACGGCTCGCTCCCCCCACTGATCTACCAGTGTGCCCCGACGCTTCCGGGCCCCGTAATCATCAGTCTCGTGTGCTCGGACGGCGACCTCGAGTGCAACCAGCAGAAAGAGGTCCGAATCACCTGCGGTGTTCCCGACTGGTGCATCGGTGATCCAGTCGACTGCAGCAGCTCCGGGGAATGCCTGACGGATGGGGTTTGTGACTTCACGTGCGATCCGAACACGAGCTGCGATCGGTGCGTCGGCCAAGATGACCCCCAACCGGCTGGACGCCCCTGCGCCGAGGGCGGCGGCAACGTCTGCGACGGCGCGGGAAGCTGCGTCGAATGTCTCGACGGCGAGAACACGGGTTTTCCGCAGAGCAACCCAAGCTGCGACAGCACGCCGGTGGACTGCTTGCTGCCCTCGCAGTGCGCGGGCAACACGTGCCAAGCTCGTACGGTCGCTCCGAACGGCACAACCTGCTCCAACGGGATCTGCTCTGGCGGCATCTGTGTGTTTGATCCCGTCGACCCATGTCAGGACACACCATTCAGCACCTGTGAAGGCTACATCGGCGTGGTCTGCGGAAACAACATCACCTCCGACGTGTCTCTGCTCGGGTACTGGCTGATCTCGGATCCAGAGCCGATCATCGCCAACCAACCATTCGACGTCTTTCTCGCGGGCGTGGCGACCTTCGACGAGAGTTTCCTCGATGCGGCGCAAGGAGCGATTGCGGGGGGCGTGACCAAGGCATTGGTAGTCGATGTCAAAGCTACCGTTCAAACGCGAGGCGGCGGCGCCACCGGACCGAACGTGACACTCGAGGGGTCCCTCCCTTCTCATGAATGTCTACTCGATGACACAGGTCCCGGCGTTCAGCAGTTCTGTAACCCCGTCAATGATCTTGCGAGCATACCCGGCCTACGGGGAAACACGGACTGTGTGCCGACGGGTGGGTTCAACCCGTGCGGGCGAATCGTCGAGCTGCCGATCAGCTCTGACTGTGCCCCGGGAGGCGTGTGTGACACACTTGGCAAAGCATCGCAGTGCGCCGCAAACGGGTTCTGCGTCGACAGTCCCTTGTTCCTGCAGCTGACCTCAACGTATGCGACGTTCACCGCGGGCGACGGGGTCTCGCCAGGCCAGACCACGGCCCTCTTCGGTTGGTACGACACGCCCGCCGACGCAACGCAGTTCGTCGGCACGCCCCCGATCGACCCAGACGGCACCTACAACGTGCAACAACCTGTCTACACCGGTGTGTCCGGACCGATCGGGTTTGCCGTGAATGCGGCGGGATTGGCGATTCAGCTCGATTGCGTCCAGGGTGTCTACTACGGCGATTTAGCGGACGGCTTTCCCCAAGACGCCAGCCCCACTCCCGACGCCCTCCTCCGCGCCTTTCCTGTCCAGGTGCCATAGCTCGCAAGCAGCAGACAGGCCGCTGCGATCTTCATCTGAAAGGATGTGTAACTTCGGGCGGTTGTAGGCCCGGAGAGTGTCCCCGTGCTATGAGAGCGGCGTGAGTCTCTGGCAGGCAATCGTAGTGTTCGTGGTGAGCGCGGCGGTGCTGGTGCGGGCGGGATCGGCGTTGGCCGGGTATGCGGACCAGATCGCCGACCGCACGAAGATGAGCCGGCTATTCGTCGGGACGTTGCTGCTGGCGTTTGCGACCTCGCTTCCCGAGCTCGTGGCGGAGGTCACGGCCGCACAGGCGGGCGCGCCCGACCTTGCCGTGGGTGATTTGTTCGGCTCCTCGATGGCCAACATGGCCATCCTCGCGATCATCGACTTGATGTATCGAGGCAAGGTCTGGCCTTCCGTCGAGCTCGGGCATGCACGAGTGGCGGCCGTCGCGATCGCGATGACCGCCATCGTTGCGCTGAGCATCCTCATGCCGACGAGACCGCAGATCTTGGGCGTGGGTCTGACGCCCATTGCGATCATCGTGCTCTACGTTCTCGCGATGGCATGGTTTCGTCGCATGCCTCTGGTTTCGCGGCCGGGGCTGGAAGCGCCGAAAATCAATCTGCAGAAGCCTACCGGCTGGAGCGCAGAAGCAGCGGAGCGCTCACTCGCGAGCCTTTGGGCCCGCTTCGGCGGTTCGGCTTTGTTGATTTTGGCGAGCGCGCCCATCGTCACGCTCAGCGTGAAGGCGATCGCCGATGAAACCGGCATCGCCCAGACGTTTTTGGGTGCCGCGATACTCGGCGTGACGACATCGCTTCCCGAGCTCGTTGCATCGATCGCGTCGGTTCGAATCGGCGCGTACGACATGGCCGTCGGCAATCTCTTCGGGAGCAACGTGGGGAACATGAGCATTCTGGTGTTCGCCGACATCGCATACACGGAGGGCCCGATCCTGTCGTCGGTGTCCCCCACGCACGCGATGACGGGGCTCGGAGCGATCCTGCTGATGGCCGTCGCGGTGGCCGCAATCGTCGGCGAATCAGAGCAGACGCGCATCAGGAAGCTCGAGCCCGACGCGATCGTTCTGTTGATCGCCTACGCGATTACGATGACGCTCATTGCGATCTACAGTTGAGGCGTGGTCACGCCTGAGATCGCGCGCGCAGCGCCGACTGCGCCGCCGAGAGCCGGGCAATGGGCACCCGGTACGGCGAGCAGCTCACGTAGTCGAGACCAAGCCGGTCGCAAATCGCGATCGAGGCCGGGTCGCCTCCGTGCTCGCCGCAAACGCCGGTTTCGATGTCGGGCCGAGTCTTTCGCGCGTCGGTGACGGCCATTTGCATGATCTTGGCAACGCCATCCTCGTCCAGGGTGGCAAACGGGTTGGCGGGCAGAATCCCGTCGGCGAGGTATCGCATCAAAAAGCCCGACTCGGCGTCGTCCCGGCTCATCGCGAACGTGGTCTGGGTGAGATCGTTGGTTCCAAAGGAGAGGAACTCGGCGTACTCGGCTATTTGCTCCGCGGTCAACGCCGCGCGAGGCACCTCCACCATCGTCCCGAACTGATAGCTCACCTCGACGCCCTGCTCGGACATCACGTCTCGGGCCTCGGCCTCGAGCACCGCCCGCTGACGCTTGAGCTCGTTCACGTGGCTGGTCAGAGGGATCATGATCTCGGGGATGGGCTTGATGCCCTCCCGGGTCACCTCACAGGCCGCCTCGAAAATCGCACGCACCTGCATCCGCGTGAGCTCGGGGATGAGAATGCCGAGACGAACGCCCCGCAGACCGAGCATCGGATTCGCCTCCCGAAGCGACGAGACCTTGTCCAGCATTGCTCGTGTTTCCGAGAGCTTACCGGTGATTTCTTCGACCTCGTGGAGGGTTCGGGCGCTGGTGATGCGGATCTGGAGGTCGGCCATCTCCCGGGTCAGCTCCTCGAAGCTCGGCAGGAACTCGTGCAGTGGCGGGTCGATCAATCGGATGATGACCGGAAGACCATCCATGGCGCGAAAGAGCCCCGCGAAGTCGGCGCGTTGGAAGGGAAGCAGGGCGTCGACCGCCTCGCGTCGCTCGGCCAGGGAGCGGGTGGTGATCATGTGTTGCACCGTGGGGAGTCGGTCCGCCTCGAAGAACATGTGCTCGGTGCGGCACAGGCCGATCCCCTCGGCCCCGTATTTTCGCGCTCTGGTGGCGTCGTGTGGGTAGTCGGCATTGGCGCGAACCCCCAAACGCCGGAAGTCGTCTGCCCAGCTCATGAGCCGGGACAGCCATTGGTCCTCCATGTCGGGCACCACCGTGTCGAGCTGGCCTTCGAAGACCTCGCCCGTGGTGCCATCGATCGAGATCCATTCTCCCTCGCGGATCTCGAGGTCCCCTACCCACATCAGACGGGCTCGCAGATCGATGCTGATCTCCGACGCCCCGACGACCGCCGGCTTGCCGAACTGGCGAGCAACCAGCGCGGCATGGCTCGTTCGCCCACCGCTCGAGGTCAAGATCCCTCTGGCCGCGAGCATTCCATGCACGTCGTCGGGCTTGGTTTCGGGGCGGACCAATAAGACCTGCCGGCCCTCTTGGGCCCAGCGCTCGGCAAGGTCGGCGTCGAGCGCGACCACGCCGGTGGCGGCGCCCGGAGAGACGTTCAAGCCCCGCGCCAGCACGGCATGCCCGGCCTTGGCCTCGAGCGAGAACTGCGGATGCAAAAAGAATTCGATTTGCTCGGGCTGGACGCGCAACACGGCTTCCTCGCGAGTGATCAACCCCTCGTCGGCGAGCTCGATTGCAATTCGCACCGCCGCCTGCGCCGTCCGCTTGCCGGTGCGGGTCTGAAGAATCCACAGGACTCCCCGCTCGACGGTGAATTCCATGTCCTGCATGTCGCGGTAGTGCCGCTCCAGCCGCCGTGCGATCTCTTCGAACTGCCCGTAGACCTCCGGCATCTCCACCTTCAGCTCTTCGAGCGGCTTGGTCGGACGGGTCCCTGCCACGACGTCTTCGCCCTGTGCGTTGATCAAGTAGTCGCCTTCGAGGACGTTTTCGCCGGTGGTCGCATTGCGCGACATCGCCACACCGGTGCCGGACCCCTCGCCGAGGTTCCCGTAGACCATCGTGATGACGTTGACGCCGGTCCCGAGGTCGTGCGCAATCTTGGCGGCGTTCCGGTAGTCGCGCGCGCGCTTGCCGTTCCAACTGTCGAACACGGCCTGAACCGCCATGCGAAGCTGGTCTTCCGCATTGGTCGGAAACTCGAGGCGCGCGTTGCGACGAACGATCTCTTTGAAGTCCCCGACGATGGAACGAAAGTCGTCGCTGGTCAGATCGGCGTCACTGGCCACCCCACGGCGCTCGCGGTGGTGTGCGAGCACGTCTTCGAACGGCTCGTCACGGATACCGAGCACGACGGTGCCGAACATCTGGATCAGTCGCCGATAGGAATCGAATGCGAAGTGCGGGTTGCCCGTGAGCGCGATCATGCCCTCGGTCACCTCGTCGTTCAGTCCGATGTCGAGAACGGTGTCCATCATGCCCGGCATCGAAAACTTCGCTCCCGATCGGCAGGAAACCAGTAGGGGATTCGAGGGATCGCCAAAGCGCTTGCCCGTCTTTCGCTCCATGGTCCGCAACGCCGTCAGGACCTGCTCCCAAAGGCCCGCGGGCAGCTCGCCGCCGGCGGCGAGATAGGTATTGCAAGCCTCGGTGGTGATCGTGAAGCCGGGCGGGACGGGAACACCCAGGCGGTTCATCTCGGCGAGGTTCGCACCCTTGCCGCCGAGCAAACCGCGTACCCCATCCCAGTCGCCTCCGACGGCAGCCTCGGCTTGGTCGAGCTCGTCGAGCGTGTACACCCACTTTGTCGTCATCTCAGTCCCCTTTTTGCTGCGCGCGCGGTATCACCGGAGGGCTTTAGCCAACGGGCCGCGCACACGCAACGATGCGAAGCCGTTCTCTTTACCTTCGCTGGAGCTTCGTCAACACTACGGCCCGAGGAGGAGCCATGGGGATCGTCTCGTGGGTGATTTTCGGATTGGTCGCGGGGGCGCTCGCTAAGGTCTTGATGCCGGGTGAGGAGGCCAGCGGCATCTTGAAAACCACGGCGCTGGGCATCGTCGGCGCCGTCGGCGGCGGGTTTCTCGGTACGTTCCTCGGTTTCGGCAAGGTTACAGGCTTCAACATCCGAAGCTTCGTCATCGCCATCGCCGGGGCCCTGCTGGCTCTCTGGCTCTATCGCGTGGTCAAAAAGAGCTAGGATCTGCGCAGCGTCTCGTCATCGGCGAGACGCTTGGCTCCGCCGGCGCCCGCCTCGTTGGGATTGCGCGAGGCCCTTCGTTTCTTGCTCGAAACGTCAGGCATGACCTTTGCTCCACCAATCGCGTGCTTCCGTGGATTGCCGGGGCCTGGCTGAGCGGCCTCTTCATCGGGGCGCAGTGGCAGTCAGAAACGGGACCGATGCTCGCGGGTGTCGCTCTGCTCGCGGCGCTCAGCATCGTGCTGCACGGCAAGGAGCTCGGCGCGAGGCTCTGGGTGGCTCCGCTTTCGCTGCTGGCGCTGCTGTGCGGTCTCGGAGTCTCACAGCCCGCCCCCTCCCGATGCGACGCCCGTGGCGCGGCGTCGCTCACGGCTCGCGTCGAATCCGTGCGGCATGGGATCGGCGATGCGCGGGTTCGACTGCGCACGGTCGAAGGCCGCCTGTCTGCTTCCCGGCGAAAGGTCCCTGCGGGCCTCCTGGTCGAGACCCGCATGCCGAGCCGCCGCGCCCCGCCGTGGGGGAGCCTCGTTCGGCTTCGAGCCGAGCTCCGTCCGCGCACCGAGCTCCACAACCCATCGCCGCATCGGGAGTTGTCGCGGGGCAAGCCTGGCGCGTGTTGGGCCCGCTGGGATGCGCAGACGCCGTTGGCGATCGCCGACGTATCGCCACTCGGGCGCACCATCCACGAAGCGCGGACCAAGCTTCGCGAGCACATGGATGCCAATTTGCCGCAGGACGCGGCCGGCGTCGCGCGTGCGTTGGTCTTGGGCGACGGCGCCGCTCTCGAGTACGAGCAGCGACGGACCATCGCCGCGGTCGGGTTGGCGCATTTGTTTGCCGTGTCGGGGCTTCACGTGGCGCTGGTCAGCGGCACACTGGTGCGCGCGCTCTCTTGGATGCTGCGGGGCTGGGCGATTGGATTCGATACGCGCCGGCTCGCCGCAGCGCTCGGCATTCCGCTGACCTTGCTCCATGCGCTCTTTGCTGGCGGGTCGCCGAGCGCATGGAGGGCCGCCATCACGGCCGCTCTCGGTTGGACCATGGTGATGGTCGGGCGTCGTCCGTCCTCGGCCGCCGCGACGGCCGCTGCCGCCTTGATCTTGTCCGTGCCCGACCCGGCGATGGCGCTGCGACCGGCGTTCCTACTCTCCATCGTGGCCACGTCCGCAATCCTCAGCGCGCCCCCGATCTCGCGTCCCGTGCGTTGGGCGCGACTCCGCGCGTCCGCCGCCATCAGCGCTCGCACGCTCATCGCCACCACGCCCATGGTCTGGTGGTGGTTTGGGGGCGTTCCGCTGATCGGTTGGCTCACCAACATCCTCGTCTTGCCCTTCGGGAGCTGGGTCGTCGTGCCGCTCGCACATCTGTTCGCGCTCACCGTCTGGCTTCCCGACACCACTCGATGGGGCGCCGCTGCGTTGACCTCTGCCGTCAATTGGCTGCTCTCGATCTGCGACGTCTTCGCCCCCCTGGCGCTCACGCGGCGTCTGCCACCGCTCGATGTGCCGCAGGGACTCGTCGTCGTTTTCGCGTGTGTGCTCCTATTGGTCTTGCGCGGCTGGCGTCGGCGTATTCAGGTCGTGGCATTCGCAGCCGTCTTGTGGCTCGGCGCGGACCGCGCCTTGGTGGCGCGAGAACAGCCCCGGGACGGGCTTCGGGTGACCTTCGTCGACGTCGGCCAAGGGGACGCCACGTTGATCGACTTCCCAGACGGGCGCGTCGCGCTCGTGGACACGGGCCAGGGAGGCCGGCACCCTGCGACTCGCGAGCTTCGATCGCTGCTGGCGGCCCGCCGCCGCAACCGTCTCGACCTGGTGGTGATCACGCACGGACACCCGGATCACTACGGCGGCCTGGCCACGCTGCTCGATGAAATGCGGGTCGACGAGCTCTGGCTCAACGGTCAGCTCCTCGTCGAAGAGCGAGACGGAACGATGAACCACCTGGTGTCGTCGGCGCTCTCGCGCGGCACGCGTGTTCGTTTTCCGCCAGAGCTCTGCGAGCAGCCCCATCGTTTCGGGGATGCGCGCGTCGATCTGTTGTGGCCCTGCCCCCGCTACGACCCCGAGCTCGACCTGAACGACAACTCGCTCACGATTCGAGTGGCGCTCGGCAGCCGCTCGTTCTTGCTCACCGGCGACCTCGAAGCCGAGTCCGAGCGCCGGTTGCTAGACGCCAATCGCATCGAGGCCGCCGACGTGCTCAAAGTGGCTCACCACGGCTCGAAAACATCGACCTCGCCCTCGTTTCTCCAGGCCGTCCGCCCTTCGATCGCCGTCATGAGCAGCGGCGCGAGCAACCGCTACGGGCACCCGAGCCCGGCCGTGGTCGCACGGCTGCAGGCCGCGGGGGCACGGGTCGTACGCACCGACGTTCACGGCGGTGTCATCATACGCACCGATGGCGAGCGCCTCGAGGTCGTGCGCTAGGCGCCGATCGGCTTTTCGAACAAGCGATAGCGTTTGTAGATCGTCGCACCCATGCTGCGAATCGCTGCATTGATCAACCGATTGTCTTCGAGCGTCCAACCGAGCTCCGCCCACTCGTAGCCCTCCTCGAGCCCACGACGGACGAGCTCGGCGATGATGGCTGTGGCCAAGGGCGCATAGCGCCTCTTGGCCCGAAGCTCCGTCCGTATCCCGAGCAGCATCAAACGCGCCGACTTCGGTCGCCGGATCTTCAGGCGCCAAACGAGCTTCGCGATGTTGACCGGGCTCAGCTTCCCGTCGAAGTCGCGGATCACCTCGTTGAGATTGGGAAGGCAAATGCAGATGCCGACCGGCCGGCCGTCGATCTCGGCGAAGAACGAAAGCTGTTTGTCCAGGATGAGCTGCAAGTCCGCGGCCATCTTCTTCGCTTCCGAATCGGTGGCCGGAACGAAGCCCCAGTTGTGCTGCCAAGCGTCGTTGAAGACGGCGAGGATGTCGTGGACCTCGGTCTTGAGCTTGCGCGGACTCACCGAGCGAAATCGCACCTCGGGTAAGCTGTTCATCGCAGCCAGCGCCCTTTGGGCGCGTGCCGGTGCGGGTACGACGAGGTACTTCCACCCGTAGCAGTCTTTGGCCTTCCCGAGCCCCGCACCCTCGGCGAGCGCGCCCTGGTGCGGCCGATGGTGCGGCGACATGATCGTCGGCGGGGTGTCGAATCCCTCGACCAACATCCCGGTTTCCTCGTTGATCGACAACGAAAAAGGCCCACGCATCGTGGTCATGCCTCGTTCCGCCAGCCATGCGGCGGCAGCGTCGACCAACGCCGAAGCGACCTCCTGGTCATCTACCGTGTCGAAGAATCCGAAGAAGCCGGCGTTGTCCCGATGAATGCGAAGATGCTCGTGATCGATCTGGGCGGAGATCCGACCGACGGCCTTGCCACCCTTCCAAGCCGTGAAGAGCGTGACCTCGGCGTGCTCGAAAAATGGGTTCTTCTTGGGCGTGAGGCGGTCCCGAATCTCCATCTGAAGGGGTGGCACCCACGCCGGGTCGTCCCGGTACACCTCGAACGCGACCTGAATGAAATCGTCGAGGTCTCTACCGGGCACATGCTGCTTGATCTCGACGCTCATACCTTCAGAGGCCCGACCATCTCTTCGGGCTTGACTGCCTCGTCGAACTGCTCGCCGGTCAACAACCCGAGCTCGATCGCTGCCTCACGCAGGGTCGTATGTTTCTTGTAAGCATGCTTGGCGACCTTGGCCGCGTTGTCGTATCCGATGATCGGATTGAGCGCCGTCACCAGCATGAGCGAACGCCGGAGCTTGTCGTCGATCGTTTCGAGGTTCGGCTCGATTCCCACGGCACAGTTGTCGTTGAAGCTCTGACACGCATCGCCCAGCAACCGAATCGACTGAAGCAGGTTGTAGGCCATCACCGGCTTGTAGACGTTGAGCTCGAAATTGCCCTGAGACCCGGCAATTCCAATGGCCACGTCGTTTCCCATGACCTGGGTGCACACCATGGTCATCGCCTCGCACTGCGTGGGGTTGACCTTGCCGGGCATGATGGAGCTGCCCGGTTCGTTTTCGGGTATGCGAATCTCGCCGATCCCCGAACGCGGACCCGATGACAACCACCGCACGTCGTTTGCGATCTTCATGAGAGCGACCGCCAATTGCTTGAGCGCGCCACTGGTGCCGACGAAGGCATCGTGAGCGGCGAGCGCCGCAAACTTGTTCGGCGCCGATACGAGTCGAGTCCCGCTGATCTCGCTGATCTTTGCAGCGACGCGCTCGGCATACTTCGGATGGGTGTTGAGCCCGGTTCCGACCGCAGTTCCCCCGAGCGCCAGCTCGCGGAGCGCAGGCATGGTGGCTTCGACCGCAGCCATTGCGTGATCGAGCTGCGAGACCCAGCCACTGATCTCCTGGCCGAGCGTCAGCGGCGTCGCATCCTGGAGGTGCGTTCGTCCGATTTTCACGATGTCCGCAAAGGCCTTGGCCTTGGCGTCGAGCGTATCGCGAAGCACCCGGACCTTCGGCAGCATGGACTCGACTGCCATCACCGCAGCGATGTGCATTGCCGTCGGAAACGTATCGTTGGACGACTGTGACCGATTGACGTGATCGTTCGGGTGGACGGGTTTCTTGCTCCCCATCTCGCCACCCGCGAGCTCGATCGCTCGGTTGGAGATCACCTCGTTGACGTTCATGTTGGACTGCGTTCCGGAGCCGGTCTGCCAAACCACCAGCGGAAAGTGATCGTCGAGCTTGCCGTCGATCACCTCTTCGGCCGCGCGAACGATGAGATCGCAGACGTCTTTTTCGAGGTTGTCCAGCTCGTGATTGGTGATGGCCGCAGCCTTTTTCAGGATTCCAAACGCACGGATGATCTCGATCGGCATCTGCTCGGTGCCGATACGGAAGTTCATGCGCGACCTCATGGTCTGTGCGCCGTAGTACTTGTCGGCGGGCACCTCGACGGGGCCCATCGAATCGGTTTCGACACGCGTCGTCATCTGACCTCCGGCCGGAGCCTTACCGCGTCCTTGACCGGATGTCGATTCCTCGTAGGAGGTTTGTGCCATGCTTCCGGCGCGACCCGTGGGTGAGTTTCGTCCGTGCCCCGTCTGCGGGCGAAAGGTGGACGCCCTTCGCGCGCCGCGAGTGTGTTGGCTCGAGGACGGGGTCCGTTTTCTCTGCAGCGATCAGTGCCGCGCCCGATTCCTTCGGGGCGAGCGCGAGTTCGACGCGCCCAGCCGTCCCCCTTCGAAGAGCCCTCGGGTCGAGAGACCATCGATTCCCGATCTGGTGCGCGAGGCCACGGTGGTCCGAGATCAGGCGTCCGCCGCCGACGGCCAAGCCGCGGTGACCCACCCGCACGACCCCGCCCTCGCTCTCGGTCTCGGCGTTGTTTCTCTGCTCATCGTCGGCCTGAGCACCAACCAAGCGCTCGGATGGCTCACTGCCGCGCTGATCACCGTGTCTGCCGCGCTCAACGCACGCATCCCGCTGCGCACCGTTCGGGCCCCCGAATCCCTTCGTACGGTCGGACCCGCCGGGCTCGTGCTCGCGGCCGTGGCTGCTGCCTCCGTCGGTGATCCCGAGGCACGCCGCTGGGCATTGGCCGGCGCCTCGGCTGCTGCGCTCGTCCTCTCGAGCCGCAACTGGATTCACGCATCGATGTTCGTTCCGGTTCGAGCCGTTGCGAGCGAGCTTCGCGATACGCTGCCGCACAAAGCCCGCGTGCCGTCACGGGGAGCCTCCGTGTACGAGGAGGTGCCCGCGGCGCATCTCCATCAAGGAGACGTGGCGGTAGTGCTCGAAGGCGAGAGCGCGCCTGCCGACGGCATGATCGAAGAAGGCGCGGGGCTCGCGCTTCGTTACCCGAAGGCGCTCCATTCGAAGCCCTACGCCCGAGGCGACTTCATCCTTGCCGGCACACGCGTGCTCGAAGGCGCGTTGACCATTCGAGTCCGGCGAACAGGACAAGAGCGGGCGATGGCGCGTGGGATCGAGCTTGCCGACCGAAAACAGCAGATCGGCGCTGCGCCTAGGCTGCGTTTCGCCCTTGCGAATTGGAGCTGGCTGGCGCTCGCCCTCGCAGCTCTCGCGGTCCTCGCGTGGGCAGGACCCGATGCTGCCGGAACGTTGCTGCTCGGATTGCCCATCCTCGCAATCGTCGCGTCCTTGGATGGACCTCCCGAGGCTGGTGCGTTGGCGTCGGCGCGCCGGGGCATCTTCTTCGGAAGCCCCCACGCGCTGCGAGAGGCCGGCCGGACCGAGATCGCAGCCATCTTGCTGCGAGGCGCGCTCACGGCGGGTGAGCCCATCGTCCAGCAAGTGTACCGCGTGGGCATCGGAGACCCGGGCTGGGTCGTCGGTCTAGCTGCCGCTGCGGAGAGAGCAGCCGAAGACCACCCCATCGCGCGTGCGATTCAGCGCTACGCGCAGGAGCACGGCTACACGAGCGCGACGGTACGCAAGGAGCGAGTCCTCTCCGGGCTGGGAGTCACTGCCGTCACCACCAACGGGATCCCCATCGTCGTCGGACGGCGTCAACTCTTGCTCGACGAGGGCATCAGCGTCGCTGCCGCCGACAGCGACGCCGTCCACATGGAGAACGAAGGGCTCACGCCGATTTTCGTCGCAGTCGACGGGCGCGTGGAGTTGCTGCTGGCGATCTTGGATCCCACCCACGTCGGGGCGCGGGATGCCGTCCAACGAATCGCCGACCTCCCCTGCGAGGTAGTGATCTTGTCCGGTGATGACCGGCGGACCGTAGAGCGCATCGCCTCCCATCTCGGCACCTCGCAGGTCAAGGCTCCGCTCTTGCCCGACGAGCGGGTGGCCGAGGTCCGAACCCTTCGAGAGACCGGCGGGATCACCGCGGCCATCGGACGCGGCGGCGACGACGATGCGGTGTTGGCTGCATCGGACGTACCGATCTCGCTTCGCGTCACCGGTGCAGCACTCGAAGAGCGCGGCGTGGCAATCGCGAGCCGCGACGTGCGCGATGCGGCCGACGCACTGTGGATCGCGCGGGCCGTTCGACGCTCCATCTGGCGTAGCATCGGTGCGTGCGCGGCCCTCGGGCTCGTGGTCGCGGCGGGCGCCATCCTCGGCTGGATGACGCCGGTGGCGGCAGCGCTGATCGCGCTTGGAACGGAGGCTTGGGCGCTTCGGGCTGGCTCCCGCCTGCTTCGCCGTGTAGACCTTCGAGTGCCGATGCAGAAATAGCGGAGATCGAACGATGAGTGACAAGCCATGGGGCGGGCGCTTCGAAGAGGAGCTGGACGCCATCGCAGCGCGATTCAGCGCGAGCGTGGATGTCGACGGCCGCCTCTGGCCGCAGGACATCGACGGCTCGATCGCGCACGTGCGCATGCTTGGTGAGCAGAACATCTTGTCCGAGCAAGACGTGGACCAAGTCGTCACCGGTCTGGAGCGCATCCGGACGTCGATCGAGCGTGGGGAGCTCACCTGGGATCCTGGCAAGGAAGACGTTCACATGAACATCGAGTCCGCGCTGATCGAGGCCATCGGCGAGGCAGGTGGACGCCTGCACACCGGTCGGAGCCGGAACGACCAGGTAGCCACGGACATGCGCCTTTGGACCCGCCAGGCTTGCCACTCGACCATCGCGGACATCGACGCCCTCCTCGAGGTGCTGGTCGACAAAGCCGACGCCCACGTGGATTTTCTCATGCCGGGTTACACGCACCTGCAGCGCGCCCAACCCGTGCGCCTCGCCCACCATCTACTGGCCTGGGCCGAGATGCTCGAGCGGGATCGGGGAAGGCTCGCCGACGCAGCCGCACGCATGAACGAGTCTCCGCTCGGCAGCGCAGCGCTCGCCGGAACGACCTTTCCGCTCGATCGAGACGCCACCGCTCGCGCGCTCGGCTTCGACCGACCGATGCGAAACTCGCTCGATGCCGTGAGCAGTCGCGACTTCTTGCTCGAAGCGGTGAGCGCGCTTGCGATTTGTTCCGTCCATTTGTCCCGAATCGCAGAGGAGCTCGTGCTGTGGTCGAGTCAAGAGTTCGGCTTCATGCAGATGAGCGATGCGTTCACCACGGGCTCGTCGATCATGCCGCAAAAGAAGAACCCCGACATGCCGGAGCTCGTGCGCGGCAAGACAGGCCGGGTCGTGGGCTCGCTCGTCAACCTGTTGGTGATGCTCAAGGGATTGCCACTCGCCTACAATCGCGACTTGCAAGAGGACAAGGCGCCCGTGTTCGAAGCGTTCGACACGGTCCACGACTGCCTCGCGGTGCTGAGCGGAGCCATCTCGTCAGCGACATTCGATCGAGAGCGCATGGCGGCGGCGTTGAAGGAGGGTTTTCTCGACGCGACGGAAGTAGCCGATTGGCTCGCATCGCACGGAGTTCCGTTCCGGGAAGCGCATCACGTGGCAGGCAAGCTGGTTCAGCAAGCGGCTGAGCGCGGCGCGACGCTTTCGGAGTTGCCGCTCGAGGCGTTCAAAGCGGCGCACGAGGCGTTCGACGAAAGCGTGTTTCGCGCGCTCGACATGGAGACCGCCGTCGAACGCCGCAGCGTGGCCGGAGGGCCGGCCCGGGCACGCGTAGAGGAGGCTCTCGCCGAGCTGCGGGGTCGACTTCGAGCCCGTCGTGGAGCATGAGAAGCCGCCATGTCGAACGCGCACATTCCCGAGTCGCCTTGGTTCTCCTATCGAGACGGCGTGCTCGCTTGCGAGCAAGTGCCACTCGCGTCGATTGCGGACGAGGTGGACACACCTGCCTTCGTCTATTCGGGCGCTGCAATCGACCATGCTTATCAGTCGATCGACGACGCGCTGTCCTTTGCTCCACACCTCATCGCGTACGCGGTGAAGGCGAACGGCAACTTGTCGGTGCTCGCTCGGCTCGCATCGCAGGGTTGCGGCGCGGACATCGTCTCGGTCGGCGAAATGCAGCGCGCGCTCAAGGCGGGATTTCCTCCCGAGCACATCATCTATAGCGGCGTCGGGAAGCGCCGAGAAGAAATCGCCGCCGCAGCACGAGCGGGGATTCGGGCGCTGCACGTCGAGAACATCCAGGAGCTCGACGTGGTCGAGAGCGTCGCCCGAGAGCTCGGCCGGCCTCTGTCGATTGGGCTGCGCGTCAACCCCGACGTCGATCCCAAGACACATCCGTACATCGCCACGGGTCTCCGCGAGTCGAAGTTCGGCCTGTCCATCCCCGTAGCCGAGGAGCTCGTCCCACGCATCCTGCGAAGCGACCATCTCTTGCTCGAGGCGGTGGCGTGTCACATCGGCTCCCAGCTTTCGTCGCCGCAACCGCTACGCGAGGCGATCGAAATTCTCGGCCGTTTCGCCGTGCACTGCATCGAAAAGGGAGCCCATCTTCGGGCCGTCGACGTCGGCGGCGGTTGGCCGATGCACTACGGGCAAGAGGTGGACCCCTATCCCGCGGCAAGCGCCTTTGGAAACGCCATCCGCGAGGGCCTCGAAGCAGCGGACGTGTTGCGCCCGGGGATCGAGATCATCACCGAGCCGGGCCGGGCCCTGGTCGGGGATGCGGGCATCCTGCTGACGCGCGTTTTGTACACCAAGACACAAGGTGCGCGGCGATTCGTCATCGTCGATGCAGCCATGACCGAGCTGATTCGCCCCGCACTCTACGGCGCCTACCATGCGATCATGCCCGTGGTGGAGCCCGCGTCCGGCGCCGAGCTCATGCCCGTGGACGTGGTCGGGCCGGTGTGTGAGTCGGGGGACTTCGTGGCCAGAGACCGACCGCTGCCGGAAGTCGCACCAGGCGATTTGCTGGCGATCCGGGGAGCCGGGGCGTACGGGCGCGAGATGCAAAGCATGTACAACGCCCGCCCGCTGCCCCCCGAGGTGCTGGTCGACGGCATCCGCTCTCGTCTGGTCCGGCGGCGAAGCGGCCCGGAGGCACTGTGGCAGGGCGAGATCCTCGAGTGAGCTCGGCTCAGCCGATCAGCACGTCGGGCCGCTCTCCGATCTTCGGCCTCACCACGCCGCGCTCGGTGTAGATCGCGTCGATCAACCGCGCCGGCGTCACGTCGAATGCAGGATGCCGGCACGAAATCCCCTCGGCCACCAGCGTCGTGGTGCCGATGCGGGCCACTTCGAGAGGGGAGCGCTCCTCGATCGGAATGTCCGCACCGGAGGGCGTTCGGAGATCGACCGTGCTCCATGGCGCAGCCACCGTGAACGGAATCCGATGCTCGTTCGCGAGGACTGCCAGGGTGTACGTCCCGATCTTGTTTGCGACATCCGCGTTTGCAGCGATCCGATCGCTGCCGACGACCACGAGCTGGATCTCGCCTTTTTGGAAGTAGTGCCCCGCCATGTTGTCGGTGATCACCTCCACGGGAATGCCATCCTGATGGAGCTCCCATGCAGTAAGCCGCGCGCCCTGCAGATAAGGACGGGTCTCGCCGGCCAAGACCCGCACCTGCTTGCCTTGTGCGTGCGCTGCGCGGATCACACCGAGAGCGGTTCCGTAGCCGCCCGTGGCGAGCGCGCCTGCGTTGCAATGGGTCAGGATCACGGCGCCATACGGAACGTCGGCCGCCCCGATCTGCCCGATTCGCCTGCAGGACTCCACGTCCTGACGATGAATCGCTTCCGCTTCCTCGAGCATCGACTGAAAGCGCTCCTCCTGCGCTTGCTCGGCAACCTTCCCGGCCCTGCGGGACATGCGTGCAATTGCCCATGCCAGATTGACCGCGGTCGGTCGCGTCGCGTTGAGGATCCGTCCGGCAGTGCCGTTGGCGACCAAAAACATCTTGGCATCGCTCGAGATGTCACGGGCGACGAGCGCCAGCGCGTACGCCGCCGCGATCCCGATCGCCGGCGCTCCGCGCACCACCATGTGGCGAATTGCGTCCGCGACCTCGTCGGCCGTGCGGTACCGGTGATATCGCACCTCGCCGGGGAGTAGTCTCTGGTCGAGCATGACCACCTCGCGGGTGGCAGGATCGAACTCCACCGCGAACCAGTCCGCTCCGCTCAAGGGCTCACGCGAGAGCGCGGTGCTCATGACTCGTCCAACAGTCGGCGCAGGGTCTCGTTCACTACCTTGGGATTGGCCGCGCCCTGCGTCGCTTTCATGACCTGGCCCACGAAGTAGCCGATCAGGCTCACCTTGCCGCTCTTGTACTGAGAAACCTGCGAGGGGTTGGACTCGATGACGCTGCGCACCGCTTCCTCGATGGCGCTCGTATCGGTGACCTGCGCCAAGCCCTGCTCCTCGATGATGGCTTTGGGCGCCCTTCCCGTCTCTACCATGCTCGCGAACACCTTCTTGGCTATCTTCCCGTTGATCGTTCCATCCTCGACCGACGCGAGGAGCTCTGCGATCGCCGTTGCCGCGACTGGAAAGGAGGCTTCCAGGCCGTCGGTGTTGACGTGCCGCAAGACCTCTGCTTGCACGAAGTTGCCGACTTTCTTGCCCGCCTCCGCCCCGCCCTTTTTGCACCGATCTGCAAAGGATCGGGCAGCTTCCTCGAAGTATGCAGCGACCTTTGGATGGCTGCAGAGCACGCCTGCGTCGTATTCGGTGAGACCGAGCTCCCGTTGCCAGCGAGCGCGCTTCGCCGCCGGAAGCTCCGGCATGGCGGCGCGCAGCTCTTCGATGCGCGTGTCGTCGATGACGACCGGTGGCAGGTCGGGGTCGGGGAAGTAGCGGTAGTCGTGCGCCTCTTCCTTCCCGCGCATCGAAATCGTCTTGCCTTGTGGCTCGTTCCAGGTGCGTGTTTCCTGCACGATCGTGCCGCCGCTCTGCACGACTCCCTCTTGGCGGGCGATTTCGTGCTCGATGGCCTTCTTCACGAACCGGAAGGAGTTGATGTTCTTGAGCTCGGTGCGCGTTCCGAGCTCGACTTGGCCCACCGGGCGTATCGACACGTTGGCGTCGCACCGGAACGAGCCCTCCTCGAGGTTGCCGTCGTTGACGCCGATGAACATCAAGATGTCCCGAAGCTTTCGCAGGTACGCCTCGGCCTCGTCGGCGCTTCGGAGGTCCGGCTCGCTGACGATTTCGATGAGCGGTGTACCGCCGCGATTGAAGTCGACCACCGTGACCGCCGCGGACCCCGTGCCGTGGATGTTCTTCGCCGCATCCTCTTCGACGTGGATACGGGTGATGCCGATGCGCTTGGTCTCCCCATCGACCTCGATGTCGAGGTGACCCTTCCCGTTGAGGGGAAGCTCGAACTGCGAGATCTGGTACCCCTTGGGCAAGTCGGGATAGAAGTAATTCTTGCGCGCGAAGACACTATATGAGGCAATCTCACATTCGAGCGCCAGACCCGCCTGGACGGCAAGCTCGATGGCGGCCCGGTTGGGCACCGGGAGCGCGCCCGGGAGCGCGAGGCATACCGGACACGTGTGCTCGTTTGGCGGGGCCCCGTAGTCGGTAGGGCAACCGCAAAAGAGCTTGGTCCGGGAGCGCATCTGGGCGTGCACCTCGAGACCAATCACGGGCTCGTACGCAGTCATGCCGAGGGCTTATAGCGCACCAGCCAGCGAAGGCCACGGCGCCCGAACCGGAGATACGTTGGCATTCCCCCGGACGATTCCCCATCATGAAGACGGGTGAAAATGCCTTCAGACAGGCAGGGGAGCGACGCGTCCGAGCGATTCAGGGCGTTGGTGGTGGACGACAGCCCGTCGATCCGCCGCCGCGTGGTGGACAGGCTCGCGACCCGGGGTTTTGCCGTCACCGAGGCAAGCTCGGGGGAGGAGGCCTTGGCTCTCACCCTCGAGCACACGTTCGACCTGGTGGTGAGTGACATCGAGATGGGCACCATTACCGGCGTCCAGCTCTGCCGGGTCTTTCGTGGCGACCCCAACATGTCCGACATTGCGTTCGTGCTTCTGACCGCCGCGCAGGACGCCAAGACACGCTTTTGGGGCCGCAACGCCGGAGCCGACGTCTACATCGCCAAAGAGGACATGGACGAGCAGCTGCTGCCGGCCGTCGAGAAGCTCATGAAGGGGCGCACCCCGCGCGATAGCGTCCGCCCGGAGCTGACCGGCACACCGCTCGAGCGCGTGAGCGCCGTGCTCGACCATCATTTGTTCGACGTCGTGCTGCAGTCCGAAGTCCGCCGCCTGATGGACCACGTGCACAATCGCGTCGAGTTTGCGGACAAGGCCCTCGAGCTCGCCGCCGAGGTCATCGGCTGCCCTTACCTCGTGTTGCAGCTTCTCGGTCCGGGCGGTCCGAGCTTTTCGATTCTCGCCCGGGGACCCTGGCCTGAACGCGGCTCGACCGCAGGCATCGCTGCGCTCGGAATTCCCGAGCAGAGCCTGGGCTCGGTGTACACGACCGTTGCCAGGGACCCGAAGTTCGGGCCCGGCGAGGACGTCGTCGCGGGCCGCGGACACACCTTCGACATCCGTGTGGCCGGCGAGACACTCGGCACGTTGCAGATCTTCGCGGGTCCCGGCGCATGTGCCGAGACCGACATCCGAAGCGCGGAGCTGGTCACCGACGCGATGGGAATCGTCGTCAAGTCACTGTTTCTCGTCGAGGAAACCCAGTTGCTCGCACTGACCGACGGCCTGACCGGGCTCTACAACCGCCGCCACGCCAGCAAGCGTCTCGCCGAAGAGATCGCACGAGCTCGCCGAAACAACACGGGGCTTTGCGTCGCCATGTGCGATGTCGACCACTTCAAGGCGATCAACGACGAGTTCGGTCACAGCGCCGGCGACCGCGTCCTGCAACAGATCGCCGACTCGTTGACCGAGTACGTCCGCCGAAACGACATCGTGGCCCGCTGGGGCGGCGAGGAGTTTTTGGTGATCTTTTGCGAGATCAAGCTCACCGCGGCGCGGATCGTCGCCGAACGGCTTCGGGGCCGTCTCGCGAACACGCCCCAGGTAGAGGGCGGCCCGGAGAACATCAGCGTCAGCATCGGGCTTGCCATGCTCGGCCCAGGAACCGACGCGGACGCGCTGATCGAGCAAGCCGACCAGGCCCTCTATCGAGCCAAGGCACGGGGACGCAATCGCGTCGAGGTCGCAGGCGAAGAGCGTCGCAGCAAGCCTTCGTCGATCATGCACAAGAGCCGAGCCTCCGAGCGCGACGATCAAACGTTGCCACACGTCGACGGAAACACGGACGGAAAGTGATCGGGGTCAGGCGACCGCGCGAGGGCGCGCGTCTCTCAAGCCCGAAGTGTCTTCGACCGCCTGGGCCACGGTACAGAGCAGCTCTTCTTCGAAGGGCGGCGCCACCAATTGAAGGCCGATTGGAAGCCCGTCGCCGGAAAGACCGCATGGCGTGCTGAGCGCCGCGACGCCCGCGAGGCTCGGAGGCAGCGTGAAGATGTCGGCGAGATACATCTCGAGCGGGTCACTCGTCTTTTCGCCGAGCGCGAATGCGGGGGTGGGCGTGGTAGGCGTACACACGACGTCGCATCGTTCGAATGCCGCATCGTAATCGCGGCGAATCAAGGTGCGCACGCGTTGCGCCTTCAAGTAGAACGCGTCGTAATAGCCCGCCGAAAGCGCGTACGTCCCGAGCATGATGCGGCGGCGAACCTCCGGACCGAAACCTTGCGCCCGCGTCTTCGTGTACGTCTCGGCCAGATCCTCGCCCTCGACCCGAAGGCCGTATCGAATGCCATCGAATCGGGCCAGATTGCTCGACGCCTCGGCGGTCGCGATCAGATAGTACACCGACACCGCGTGATCGGCGTGCGGCAGCGATACGTCCACCAATTCGGCGCCCGCGTTTTCCAGCGCCCCGAGCGCGGCTTGCACGCTACTGCGCACGTCCGTGTCTTGCAGCCCTTCGAGAAGGTCGCGAACGACCCCGATTCGAAGCCCCCGAACGTCCCTGTCGCACGCGGCCAAATACGCGCCCGTCTCTCGCTCAGCCGACGTCGCATCGCGGGGATCATGGCCTGCCACGACCTCGAGGAGCTGTGCAGCTTCTCGCACCGAGCGCGCCATGGGGCCCACCTGATCGAGCGAAGACGCAAATGCGACCAGGCCATAACGGGACACCCGACCATACGTGGGCTTGATGGCCGTGATCCCACAAAAAGCAGCTGGTTGCCGTACGGAGCCGCCCGTATCGCTACCGAGCGCAAGCGCCGTCAACCCTGCGGCGGTGGCACACGCCGAGCCTCCCGAAGAGCCCCCCGGCGCGCGGGCCAAGTCCCAAGGATTGTGCACGTTGCCGAACGCGGAGTTCTCATTCGACGACCCCATGGCAAACTCGTCGAGGTTCGTCTTCCCGAGGATGATCGCGCCGGCGGCCCGCAGGGCCTCGACCACGTGCGCGTCGTAAGGCGGGATGTACCCTTCTAAAATCTTCGATGCACAAGTCGTGGGTACGCCTCGGGTGCAGAGATTGTCCTTGAGCGCAATGGGGACGCCCGCCAAAGACCCAAGCGCTTCTCCTGCGCGACGTGCACGGTCCACCTGGGCGGCTGCGGCGAGCGCACCCTCGTAATCGAGCGTGAGAAAACAACGCAGCGTCGGATTGAGCGTCTCGGCGCGATTCAGATAGGCGCGTGCGACCTCGACTGCGCTCACAGCGCCGCTCGCCACCTGCTCGCGAATCTGGAAGGCGCTCTGCCAGGGAAACGCGCCCATCATTCGACCTCGAGGACCAGCGGTACGGCGAACCCACCCCACTGGCTGTCGGGCGCTTGCGCCAGGATCTCCGATCGGTCGCTACACGGCGTGGGAACGTCCGGCCGTAGGGGCGCGAGCATCGGAATCGAATGAAACGTCGGTGGCACCTCGGACACGTCCAGCGTGTCGAGCCCCTCCATGTATCCGAGGATCGCGTCGAGCTGCTGCTGCATCTCGCGCGCCTCTTCGTCGGAGAGCGTCAGCCTGGCCAGCTTCGCGACGTGCAAGACCTGCTCGAGGGAGATTCTCGCGTCCGTCATGGGGCGCCGAAGGTAGCAGATCCGACCTGCAACGCGAGGAGTGCGTATTCACTCACCAAAACATGGCTTTAGATTGACGAATACCCCCGAGAGCCCGTACATTTTGGCTTAAACGGACGTTTGCGGTGGCATTAGAACTAATTCGTTGGCTGGCTCACGAGCTTCGGCTCGCATTTCTCGAGGAGGAGGAGAGCGGGACGGTTGCGGCCAACGTACATGCGCTCGAGGCCCTGGGAGGCGAGGCGCCGGCAAGCCTTCGCGCCGGTGCGGAGCGGCTGCTCGGCGAGACGCAAGGCGCGCCGCTCGAAGAAGCCCTCGCCGGTGCGCGCGGCGGTACGCCCGCCGCGTTGAATCCTCGGCCCGGGGTCCAGCTACTGGCGTTGCCGGCCGGTGCCCATCGCGCAGCGATCTTGATGACGTCACGACACAGCGCGGTCGCGGAGAGCATTCAGGTGAAGGCCGCAGCGGCCGATCTAGCGGCTGGCGTGTCCCACGAGGTGGCCAACGCCCTCAGCGCGATCATCGGCTGGGCGCAGGTCTCCCGTGAGCGCCCCGACAAGGCGCCGCCAGAAGAGGCCTTGACGCTGATCGAGAAAAGCGCACAGGTGGCGCGCGACGCGACGCAGGACTTGTTGCGCATGGTCCGAAGCGCCAATCACGAACGCTCGCGCACCAATCTGTCGTTGGTGATTCGGGATGCCGTGCGGCTTCTTCGGCCGGAGGCGCAGCGCAAGCGGGTTCGTGTGCGCGCCGAGGTGGAAGACTCGCATTGGGTGGAAGCCAAGCGCTCGCAGCTCTTTTCGATCGTTTGGAACCTGGCGCACAACGCCGTGCAGATGGTTCCTGCGGGCGGTACCGTCTCGATCTCCGTTCGTCCGCATGGAACGCTGGTCGAGCTCGAGGTTCGCGATGACGGCCCGGGAATGTCGCAAGCCCAAAAGGCGCGTGCGTTCGAGCCCTACTACACGACGCGAACCGAAGGGACGGGCCTGGGCCTGGCGATCGTTCGCGGCACCGTCGAGTCCCTGGGCGGACGGATCCGTCTCGACACCTCACCGGGCAAAGGCGCGAGATTTCGAATTCAGCTTCCCGAAGCGGGAACGACGCGAGAGTCCGAGCTGGTTCCGAAGACCACCCGCATCAGCCACGTGATGAAGCCAGAACAGGCCGAGCAGGCCCACGTGCTGGTGGTCGAAGACGACGAGGGCGTTCGTGGGCTCATCGAAACGACGTTGGCACTGAGCGGAGTCGCATCGACTTGCGTCGCGAGCGCCGAGGAAGCGCGTCAAAGCCAGGGACCCTTCTCCGCCGCGTTGATCGATCTCACTCTGCCTGACGAGAGGGGCGACATCTTGCTCGGCCAGCTACGTCACCAGGGCCTCGTCGCGCGCGCCGCCATCATGAGCGGGGCGCCGCCGCCTGCCGATGGAGACCCCGACGGACAGCCGCAGCGGTGGCTTCGTAAACCCTTCGATCCCTCGGACCTCATGGTGACCATTCGCGAGCTTATCGAGCCGACCCAAGCCACGCGAAACGTAGCGAGCTCCTGACTAGCCAAACCGCTCGGCAAGCGCCTCGATGTGCGCGGGTCCGGTGCCGCAGCACCCACCGACCACAGTCGCACCGGCGGCGACCCACCCTTCCGCCAGGTCGGCATAGGCGTCCGCTGCCTCGGGCCCCGTTGCGGCCCATCCCAATCCTTCTTGCTCGGCCCCGGCGTTTGCGTACACACCGATGGGAAGTCCTATGGATGCGATGGCTTCGACGTAGGGCTGCATCTTCGTGGCAGCGATGCAGTTCACGAGCAGGCGCTCGATGCCCAGTGAGGCCGCGTCGCGCGCGATTTCACCGAGCCGTGCCGGCGTCATGAGCTCGGCGAACGGTCCTGCCGTGAGTGACAACCACGCCGGCAGTCCAGTTCGGACGGCTTCCTCGGCGGCCGCCAACGCTTCGTCTCGATCGGCAAACGTCTCACACAAGAGGACATCGCACCCGGCATGTGCGAGCGCTTCGGCAATCTCCCGGTGCTCGGGGCGGGCCGCCGTGCCGGGGCTCAGGTCGGGGCGATAGCAATCCTCGACCGGCGCCATGCTGCCGAGCACTCGGCAATCCGCTGCAATCGCCGCACGCGTGATGTGGACCGCCGAGCGCAACGCCTCCTCCCAGCCATCGCCGAAAACCCGGGGCTGCGTGCGAAACGTATTGGCGGTGTGAAGCGTGGCCCCAGCCCGCGCGTAGTCCGAATGGATGCGCGCGAGGATCTCGGGGGCCTCGGCGATGGCGCGCGCGCTCCAGTCCGGACCGTCGAGGGCTACCCCGCGCAAAACGAGCTCCGTACCGATCGCGCCGTCTAGAATCTCGGTGGCCATCCGCACCGACACTCTAGCAACTGACCCGGTCGGGGGGAGCTGTTACGATGGCTCGGTGGATGCGAGGACGCAGACCTCCTTCATCGCCGCGCTGCTTTGCTTTGCGCTCGCGGCTAGCGTCTTGCTTCGCACGCATCGTCAGCGCGATCGCTGGCTGTTCGGCATCCTCGCCGTCAATACGGGCCTCTGGTACGTCAGCGCATTCATGCTCGGCGTCGTGGGCCGTGTTCCCTCGTGGGAGCGGTTCAACTTGATATGCGGCGTGCTTCTGCCGCTCTCGGCCGTGCGCTTCTTCGGCGTTCTGATTCCGTCCGAAACCAAGCTCTCGAGATTCCTGCGCCGAGCCTCGGCCGTGGCGGCCGTCGTGCTGCTCGGCGCGATGCTGACTCCCTTCTACGATCACGCGGTCGTGGTGGGCGGTCTCTTGCTCTATGTCACCGTCTTCTTGTCGCTCGCGCTCGGCTCCTTGTACAAGCATGGCTTCGAAACCGACTCGCGCATCGAAGGCGCCCGGCTCCGGTACATCGCTCTGGTGGGTGGGTTCGGCGGGCTCTTCACCTTGGTCGAGTATCTCCCCTATGCGGGCGTCGACATCCCCCCCGTTGGCACGATCCTGATTCTCATCTTTTTGTATGCTCTGTCTCAGTCGATCACCCGCTACCGGTTGATCGACCTCTACGAGCTGTCGGGGCGTCTCGGAGTTCTCACCGTCCTCGCCTTCTTGTTGGCCTTCATGCTCTGGCTCATGCGTCTGGTGTCGGGTGAGCAGCTTTTCCTTCACGTCGTGGTTTCCGCGTTCGTCGTGCTGATCTTGTTCGACCCGATCCGCACGAAGGTGCGTCAATCGATCTCCCAGGTGTTCTTCCACGAACGTTTCGAGCTCGAGCAGACGGTGCTCGCGCTTCGCAGGTCCGTGACCCACATTCTGGACGTCGACGAAGTTGGACGCGTGCTGATGGAAGGTCTCGACGCGTCTCCCCGCTTCACGCAAGGCGCGCTCTACCTGCTCGGGCCCGACGCACGAGCCTTTCTTCTCAAGGAGCACTTCGGGCCAAAGCCCCCGGAGCGCGTGGAGATGGCGCCCGCCAGGCCGCTCCTCGACCGGCTTTCCAAGACGGGAATGGCCGTCCTCGAGAACGCAGAGCGCGAGCTCGAAGAAAAAAGAGCGATCGGAGACGACCGCGAGGCCGAGACGGCACACGACATCGCGGTCACCATGCGCGCGCTGCAAGCCTCGGTGTGTCTCGGGCTCCGCGGCGAATCCGATCATCTGTACGGCTTCCTCACCGTGCGCGACGACCGATTACGCGACGCGTTTTCGAAGGAAGAAGTGCAGCTTCTGGCAGGCCTCGCCAATCAGGTCGCCGTAACCGTCGAAAACTCGCAGCTTTACCTGCAGCTGAAGGAGCGCGACCGACTCGCCGCGCTCGGTGAGATGGCGGCGGGACTTGCCCATGAAATCCGAAACCCCCTCGGCTCGATCAAGGCCAGCGCGCAATATCTGTCGGAGACGTCCGAACAGTCGGACGACCGAAGTGAGTTTTTCGACATCATCGTCGACGAGGTCGATCGCTTGAATCGAGTCGTGAGCTCGTTCCTCGACTACGCGCGGCCGAGCCAAGTCAACCCCATACCCATCGACGTCAGCGCGGCCGTGCAGCTCACCCTTCAGCTCCTTCGTCCGGAATGCGACGCCGCCAACGTGGCTTTGCACGTCACGACGGACTCCGATCTCCCCAAGGTGCGCATCGACATCGAGCACCTTCGGCAGGTCTTGATAAACCTCGTGCAAAACGCAGTGCAAGCCATGACGGACGGAGGAGAGATCCACGTCGAGACGCGCACCCAGGACCGGGTTCGCCCGGGCATGGGCCCGAGCCGCTGGGTCCAGATAAGCGTCCGCGATACGGGCCCTGGGATCGCGCCGGGGCTCTTGCCGAATCTTTTCGTCCCGTTCGTGACGACCAAGCAGCAAGGCACCGGGCTCGGATTGGCAATCTCCCAGCGAATCGTGTCCGAGGCAGGGGGGCGCATCGACGTGCGAAGTCGCCAAGGGTTTGGAACGACCTTCGTCGTTTCGCTGCCGTCGGAGCCCGAATCCCTCGATGACCTCGGGGCCGAGCCGCACGGCGATCACTCGCGTGGATCGGAAGGTCCGGCAGTGCGTCTCGAGCCCGTCGAGCCCTGATCGATCGACACGGTTTCCATCCTGATGCGGTAGAGACGGAGATCGCGCCGCTCGAAGCTGTCTTCCGGCAAGCCGTTGTCGCGGAACAGCTTTTCAAACGCTTCCGTCGGTGAGCCGGCTGCGAGCGTGGCGCGAGGAAGCAGATAGCGCCACCGGGATGGCTGCTCGTAGGCCACCCCATGCACCGGTTTGACCAGCACATCGATGAGCGAGCGTGCGCTTCGATCGAAGGTTCCGTCGTCGAAGAGCAGCGCGACCTCGACATCGAGCTCGTCGAGCCGCCCGCCGAGCGGCCCACCCATCGTGTCGGAGCGCTCTTCCCATCGTTCCCGTGCCGCGAGCGAAGCGGTGATCAGTCCTTCTGCAATCGACGCCGCCCGCGCAGAACGCCAGAGCCGCGGGCCTCGGCCGCTGCTGAGCAGGACGAGTACCTCCACCGCTTGCGGCTTGGTGAGCGCCGGGGGAAAGTCTTCGAGCGCGGGCGGTGGGCTTCCCTCGAGGATGCTCCGGGCCGCACGGCCCAGCACCCGGTCGGTCATGACGACGGGCCATTCGGTGTCATCGACGACGTAGAGCAGTCCCGCGGCCGTCAGAGACTCGCCTCGAAACCCCCGCACCACGCCCCCAGCAGAAAAGCGGCGACCGAGCGGGATCTCCGGATCCCACGCCTGCCTCGGCATGACTTCCACCCACAGCGCCGAGAGACCCGCATCCCGAAGCGCGGAACGCAAGCGGGCGGGATCGGTTCCCGAGAGGGCTTCTCCAATCGCAGGATGGGCCTCGATCCCGGTCCACTCCACGCCGCGCGGCGCCGGCGCGACCGCCACCACGTCCGTCCGTTGGAGTACGCGAGTCGAAGGGGCCGGGTCCCCTGCGTTCCAAATCGCCAGCGCGCCGACGACACCGACCGCGGCCGCCAGCGCCGCCACGAGCCACACCCACTTTGCCATCCCCACCCTCTATCGTAAGAACCGCCATGCCCCAAGGCCCCAAGCTCCGGGCGCGTCCGCTCGCACACCCATTCCACGTAGTGCTGGTCGAGCCCGAAATCCCGCCCAACACCGGCGCCGTCGCCCGAACCTGCGGCGCGACCCAATCCCCGCTTCACTTGGTCGGCCCGCTCGGTTTTCGCATCGACGAGCAGGCCGTGCGCCGGGCGGGTCTCGATTACTGGCACCTGGTGGAGGTCCACCGGCACGAATCGTTCGAGGCGTTCGAGAAATCGAACCCAGGGCGCCGAAATCATTTCTTTTCTGCCGGAGCCACGAAGTCTTATCTCGAGGCGGGATTCGCGCCGGGCGATGCACTGGTTTTCGGACGCGAGTCGGTCGGCTTGCCCCCCGAGCTTCTGGTCGGGCGCGACCTGGTCTGGGGCATCCCGACCCTCGGAGCGGTGCGGAGCCTGAATCTGAGCAACGCCGTGGCCATCGTTTTGTACGAGGCACTGCGTCAAAACCAGGTGCTCCGGGACACGTTTTCAGGCTGAGCCGCGGGTCTTGAATACCGGACGTGGCGGTCTCGTCGCAGTCGCATGGCCCACTCACGCGCATGGTCCCTTCTCCCATTGGTGATGCTCCTCGCCGGCTGTCCCGTCTATGGGCCGGACCCGGTTCAGCGAGACGTGTTGGTCTCGTGCCAGCACGACGGGGACTGCCCCTCCGAAGCTTTCTGCGATTCGACGACAAATAGTTGTGTAGCCTACGATTTTGGGATTTGCCTCACCCACGGCGATTGTCCGGTCGGCAGCTACTGCGACCTGTCCGACGGAGGCTGTTACGTCCCGGCGATCGCCGAATGCGGAGCCGACGTGGAATGTGCGTCGGGCTTCGAGTGCGACTTCCGCGATAGCTGTCGGCCCGAAACCCAAGGCACCTGCCTTGCGGACACCGACTGCAACCCGGGTCGGATCTGCGTCGAGAATCTCTGCACCCCACTCGAAGAGACGTGCCAGTTCGACTTCCAGTGCGCGGCCGGCTTCACCTGCACGAACAACCGCTGCCGGTTGCTGTGCGGTCCCGAAACGAAGTGTCCCACCGGAACGGCGTGCCAGAGCTCACTGTGCCAGCCGGTCGTCGGCGAGTGCATCGATAGCAGCGACTGCCCCGACCTGACCACCCATTGCGTCGAGGGCGCTTGCCTACGGCGCTGCGACGCGGGCTGCGACACCAGCATCGAGGTCTGCGGCCCAGAGGGATTCTGCCGTCCGCGGACGAGCCCCGACCCCAACGCCCCCATGCCCTTTTGCCGCGCCGACCAAGACTGCGACGGGACCGTCTGCGTCGAGGGCGTGTGTCGAACCCCGTGCGACATCGCTGCCCCGGAGCCGGACGACATCTGCGCCTCCCACGACGGCCAGGTTCCGCTCTGCGGCCCCGACAACCTCTGCTACGCACAAAGCGAGCTGGTGAGCGACTGCCGCGTCCAGGCCGACTGCGCCGAGGGGCAAAGCTGCGTGAACGGCCGGTGCCGCTAGGCCGCCTGGTAGCGCAGCCGACGCACGTCCCGAAGGATGCGGTCGATCGAATACTGAGGCTCGTAGCCGAGCTCGGTGCGGGCGCGTGAGTCGTCGACCATGCACACGTAGCGCAGATGGTCGAGCTCCTCGGAAGGAAAAGAGCTCAAGCGAAGCTTCCAAAGCTGGTCGAGGGCGGTGCGCGCGAGAAACGAGGGCACCACACGCGGACGCCCACCAGCCTTGCGCACCAGGTGGGAAAGCGGCATCTCGCCGGGGCCGCGGATGTTGTAAATGCCTCGGACACCGGGCCGAAGCGCGAGTCCGATGGCTCGCACGACGTCCTTTTCGTGGACGACCTGCATCATGGGATCGAATCCCATCACCATCACTGGGCGTTCGAGGCGCAGGTAGTTGCTCGCTGCGTTGTGGACACGCCCCACGATGTGGCACGGCCGCAACACGACCGTTTCGGTCCCGGGATGCTTCCAGAAGAAGCTCTGCGCGAGCATGTCGAGCTCGACCAGGTCGCGCATTGCCCCGAAGTGCTGTGCACCGAGAAGCGGCGCCTCCTCGGTGAGGAACTGCGGATTGTTGGGCTGCGGTCCGTACACGTTGGCGCCCGACAGGACGACCAGCTTGGCGACCTCGTATTGCGACATGTAGTCGAGCAGCTTCTGAAAGCCGACGATGTTCCACGAATGGCGCTCCCGCTCGCTGCGCCGAGGATCGTGAAGAACGCCGAGGTGCACCACCGCGGCGATGTTCCGGGTGCGGAAGATGTCCTTCATCTTCTTTCGGCGCATGTCGATCTGGTGATGCTCGATGTCCTTGGGTCGGTCGGAGAACGGACGTCGGTCGACGCCGACGACCCGGTCGGTGCGGTGAAGCTCACGCGCGAGCAGCTTGCCCAGCCGTCCGCAGATGCCGGTCACCAGGATGGCGCCATCCGCTGCAGGACGAGGCCGCTTGCCCGTCGTCGGCTCGGGCGGCGCGGTTTGC
>DATIUW010000088.1:0-24922 GCA_035466435.1 Polyangiales bacterium
CAGACCGCCAACAGCCGATACCGGCTCGAAGTACGTTCGGCCGAGTCCAGCGTCGTCGATCAGCCCGTCGCGAACTGAGCAGCGTCCGTCATCAGCTTGCCCAGCTTGTCGACGAGGGCTTCGAGCACCGTCTGTAGTTGCGCGAAGTCCTGCTTTTTGATCTCGCTCGTCTGCTCGTCGACGTAGAGCGCCCGATTCAACTCGATCTGCACGGCATGTTGCCCGCGCTTGGGCGCACCGTATCTCGAGGTAGTCCAACCGCCACGATAGGGGTCGTCGTGTTTGACACTCAGTCCCGCCGCACGAAAGTGGGAGTCGATCAGATCGATGATGCGGCCATCCGCGGTCGAGCGACCGCGCGTGCCGGGCACGACGTCGGCCCGCCGGATCTCACGGCCTCCGAGCGTGCGACGTCCCGCAGAAGGCATCGAATGTGCGGCGAGGATCACGACCTTTCCGTGGCGCGCGTGCAGGTCCGCTGCCGCTTGCCGCAAAGTCTGATGGTAAGGCTCGTAGTAGCGCTCCAGGCGGCGCGCGAACTGTTCGACGGTGAGCGGGGCGCGCAACAGCGGCGTCCCGTCCGTTCCGGCGCGCCACACCACGCCGCGCGCCGGAATGTGCCGGGCCCGTGGATGCTTCGGCACTGCCGCCATGTCCACTTCGTCGGGACCTCGATTCAGATCCACGACGTATCTCGAGACCCGGGCGACGACCAACGTAGCTCCATAGCGCGGAGCATGTTGATAGAGCTGGTCGACGAAGATGTCCGAATCACGCAAGACTGCGAGCGGGTTGGCCCGAATCTCGGGTTCGACCTCCGGAGGGACCTGCAAGCCCGAGTGCGGAACCTCGACGAGGACCGGCGTCGGAGTCGTTTCTGGGGGAGTGAGCTCGACGTAAGACACGGGGGTGGGTTCAAGCGCTGAACGATTCTCGGAGGGGCATCTCGGAAGGACTCACCTTGGTCCGAACCAGCCCACACGCAAGCCCTAGATAGAGGGCCCGGTAGGCTGGCTCGAGATCCCCGCCCGAAGCGCTCTGCCGAGCCAGCAGCCCGCCCAGGGTCGTGTCGCCCGACACGGCGTCGAGCGCGCGGATCCACGAGGGATCGAGATGGAACGCACTAAGCGGGGGACCCTGGTGACACCGCTCCACGACCCGCTCGCGAAGCGGATCCAAAACCGATTCGATTTCTTCGAGGTGTGCCTCGCTCGCGGCATCACGCAGGAGCTCGTAAGGGTCCTGGCCCATGGGAAAGGTTTCTTCGTGGCTCCGCGCGCCGCGCACGAACGCCCACTCGCCCCGACGCCAACGGAAAGCTTCCATCAGCCGGCCCCGAACTTGCTCGCTGATCGCGCGAAAGAGCTCGACGGGCCTGAGGATACCGAGGCCCACGAGCGCATCGCCCAAACGGCCGCCGTACTTGGGCAGCAGCGCGAGCGCCATCTCGACCTCCATGCGGAGACATTGTCCGGTCGCAACCAGGTATTCGCCGAGGAGCTCCGACTTGTCGGTCGACGCTACGAACTCGGGCTTACCGTCGACGAAGTAGATCTTCTTTCGTCGGTTGCGTTGCCACAGATGCAAGACACCGGTCTGTCGCTTGGAGATGATGTCGAAGAAAACCGGCAGCAGGGTCGCTGCTCGCAGTTGTCCTTGCTTCTCGGCCTGCGCCAGCTCCTCGAGCTTCCACTGCAAGCCAGGGGACGTCACGAAGCGCGTGAGCTCGGGAAGCTGAGAAGGATCGAGATAGGTGCCGTCGGTCTTGGAAATCTTGCAGCTCCGGCTGTCGATGACGCCGGTAGTCAGCAATTGGATGAGCCGGGGATAGCTCATCGGGCCCATCACGCTGCCATCCGGAAGCTGCACACGGTAAATCGTGGGGGACGTGACCGCCTGCGGACCGATGAGCTCTTGTCCCGCGTGGTGCATGAGGTCGCTATCGACCAACGCCGGAACCTCGGCGTCGGGCAGGTGGATCTCGGGCCCTTCGCCCTCGACTAAACCGAGCTGGCTCAAGAGCCTGGCCAGCCGGTCCGGCCCGTGCGCCATCCCACGACGCCGCATGACCTCGGCGCACGCCTCTGCGAAGGCGCCGGCCGTCGGACGCTCCGCCGGATCGCGTTGCAAGCCTCGAAGCACGAGCGTCCGAATGTCCTGAGGAATGCGACGCTCGCAGCGCGCCAGCACTCGAAGGTCGGCGTCCCTGATCTGAAGCAAGACGTTCAGCTCGCTCTCTCCCTGAAACAGTGGCTCCCCAATCAGCATCTCGGCGAGGACGGTGGACAGGGTGAACACGTCACTCTTGCCGTCCAGCTCCTTACCCAGCACCTGCTCGGGTGACATGTATCCGAGCTTGCCTCGTACCTGACCATCCTCGGTGGTCGGCGCGCGGCTTCGAACGGTGGCGATGCCGAAGTCGGTCAACTTGACGTGCCCGGTGCGCGTGAGCAGGAGGTTCGCCGGGCTGACGTCGCGGTGGACGAATTCCAGAGATTGTCCTCGGTCATCGACCGCGTGATGGGCGTAGTCGAGGGCCTGCGCCGTCTGATAAGCGATGTGGAGCGCCACGTCCCAGGGAATCGGCGCCTCTAGAGGAGCCGCTCGGAGGACCCGGCTCACGTTCGACCCGTCGACCAACTCCATCACCAGAACGAGGTCCTCACCATGCGTCCCGAAGTCGAACACCTGAACAATGTTGGGGTGCTCGAGCATCGCGGCGAGACGCGCCTCGTCGATGAACATCGAAACGAAATCCGGATCGCTCGAAAATTGCGGCAGAATTCGTTTGAGGGCGACACGCTTGAAGAATCCGTGCGGACCTTCGCGTCGCGCGACGAAAACCTCAGCCATGCCTCCCGCCGCCAGGCGGCGCTCGATGCGGTACGGCCCGAGCAGCGGCCGTTCTTCGCTCACTCATCCCCTCCGTTGGTGACCGACCCCTTCATCATACGCTCGCGACGCACCCGCTGTCAGGTTAGTCCCCGTTTCAGCCGGAGCGGAACAGTTGGGGGCAGCCTTCGTTCCTGTTTATCATGCGATTGTCCGTTCGGGACGGGGGAAGCATGGGGATTGTTCGGAAAGCTACGCGCTCCAAGAGAACCAAGGATCCGCTGCTCGGCCAGGTCATCGCCGGCCGATATCGACTCGAATCGCAGCTCGGCGAAGGCGGAATGGGTGTCGTCTATAGAGCACGACACGTACTGATCGATCGCGTCGTCGCGCTGAAGCTGATTCGGCCCGACTTGCGCGGAGAGACTCACCTCCGCGCCTGGATGGTTCGCGAGGCACGAGCCGCCAATCGCGTCGATCACGCCCACATCGTGGACATCCACGACGTCGGCGAGACGGAAGATGGGGAGCTCTATCTCGTGATGGAGTATCTGATGGGCGATTCGCTCTCGTCGCAGATCTCGCAAGGACCGATGCCGATCCCACGTGCGGTCGACATCCTGGAGCAAATGACGGCGGCGCTCGCACGTGCCCACGACCTCGGTGTCGTGCATCGGGATCTCAAGAGCGACAACATCATGCTGACCTCGCGAGGCGGCCGAAAAGACTTCGTGAAGATCTTGGACTTCGGCCTCGCCGCCCTGACGCGCGATCCGCGTCTGGCGCCCAAGGGGGCCGTCTTCGGGACCCCCGAGTACATGTCTCCGGAACAGGCGCGCGGTGAAGACGCCATCGCAGCGAGTGACCTTTATGCCCTCGGCATCCTATTCTTCGAGATGCTCACCGGACGGCTCCCGTTCCGGTCGGGCGATCGCGACGAGCTGCTCGAGATGCAGCGAAAGGCCACGGCGCCGAGCCCCCGCAAGTATCGACCGGAGATTCCGGAGCAGGCGGAGCGGGTCATCCTCAAGCTTCTCGAAAAAGATCCGGCCAATCGTTTCCGCGACGGACATCATCTCAAGGAAGAGCTCAAGGAGCTGCAACGCGCCCTTCCCTCGCGTGAATGGGACACGCCGACGGAGACCGCTCCGGTTGCTCCACCGCCACCGCGGGCTGCCAAGGCGCCGGGCGTCGTCGAGTGGAGCCGAACGGCAGCGAACTTCTTGCGCGCGGTTGCACGCGCGTATCCCGACGGGAACGCCCCGGCCGAAGTGCAAGGCGCGTCGGACCAGATTTGGGAGCTCGCTTCCAGAGCTTCACGGCTCGAAGGCGAGCTCGAGAGCCACTCGAAGAAGCTCGAGACGATCGAGAAGCGGGGTCGAGCGCTTCGCGCCGAGATCGGCCGTAAGGTCGAGGAGCTGGCGGGCGAAGAGTCGCGCGCGTTGCGGGACGCCTCGTCCGAGCGAGACATGCTGAGTCAGTTGATCCTCAAGCGAAAGCGTGCACAGCGTGAGTACTTGGCGGCACAAGCCGAGGTGCAGGCTGCGGGCAGCAACCTCGAGCGGATCCGCAGAGGGCACGAAGTCCTCGGCGCGGCACGCGCACAGGTCGACGTCCTCGAGAGCGTCGCTCGCGACTACGAACGACGCGCACGCTCGAAAGAAGACGTGGCCACGGAGCGGCGCAAGCAGATCGAGGAGCTACGCGCTCAGTTGAAGCGGTACAGCGAAGCGCTCGAAGCGGACCTCCAGGTGGGTCGCGAACGGATCGCGAACAGGGTCCGAGAAGCGCTCGAATACGAGAAGGCGTTTGGCGATGCATCGGACGTGCTGCTCGACCACCTGCGCGACAAGGCCGAGTGCCGCGAGCTCCTCGAGGACATCGACAAGAGCCGCAACGGCAAAGATCCGGACGAAAAGCCGTCGGAGCTGCAAGAGCTGATGGAACGACACGTCGCAGCGCGTTGACTGTCGACTTGACGTGTCGTCGACTCAATCCCGGAGAACGGGTCGCGACGGGCGTGCTCGCGCTCGGGCGCCCCGTCGCCCCCGGCGCCTCAAGTCCACCTACGACGAGGCGACGGCCCGTTCGCTGTGCTGCCCATCCCGCCCCGTCCTCCTCCGTAGACGTCAGTGTCAGCGCCAGCGGACCGCGGCACCCGGCGCACGCACCCCGATCCTCGAACGAAGTGCCAATCGGCATGCGTGCCATCAGCTCCGATTGGCGCCGGCCGAGGCAGGCGTTCGTGTGAAGGGAGGCGGAGCCGCCACTGACGCTGCCACTGCCGCTGACACTGGCGCTGTCACTGACACGGGGCGCCCCCACGCGGGTGCCTGGTAGCCGAGGTCGGACTCGAACCGACACGTCCTTGCGGACACCGGATTTTGAGTCCGGCGCGTCTGCCAATTCCGCCACTCGGCCTTGGAAGCAGCCCTTATAGCAGGCTCGGGCAAGGTTGCAGCCCCTCCCTGCATGTCCTTGTCGTAGATCGGTGGGTTCGCTAGGCTCGCCCGAAACCGGGAAGGGGCTCGATTCATGACAAGGACCGCAATTTTGGGGCTGGGGCACTACGTGCCGGAGAAGGTCGTGACCAACGACGACCTCGCCAAGATGTTCGATACGAGCGATGAGTGGATCCAGCAGCGGACGGGGATCAAGCAGCGGCGGTACATCGACAAGAACGGCACCGGTCCGAGTGACCTGGCCGTCCCGGCGGTCCAGATGGCTTGCAAGAATGCAGGCATCGACGTGTCGGAGATCGACGCGATCATTTTCGCCACGCTTTCTCCCGACTACACGTTCCCGGGAAGCGGTGTGTTTCTCGGCGACAAGCTCGGGCTCGGAGGCGTTCCGGCCCTGGACGTCCGCAACCAGTGCAGCGGATTCCTATACGGGCTACAGGTCGCCGACGCGTGGATCCGATGCGGGATGTACGAGCGCGTGGCTCTCGTGGGCGGCGAAGTGCACTCGACCGGCATCGATTTCAGTGACGAGGGACGCGATGTCACGGTCCTATTTGGAGACGGCGCGGCGTGCGCGATTCTCGGGCCCACGGACGACGACTCGCGAGGCGTGATCGACGTCGAGATTCACGCAGATGGCAGCGGCGCGAAAGAGCTCTGGCTCGAGGCGCCGGCGAGCGCGTACATCCCACGCATCACCCACGAGATGATCGACAATCGCAGCGTGTGGCCGTCGATGAACGGCCGGCAGGTCTTCCGTTGGGCCACCGCCAAGATGCCGGAGGTCAGTCAATCCGTGCTGCAGCGCAATGGTGTCTCGGTGGAGGACCTCGACCTGGTGGTTCCGCACCAAGCCAACAAGCGCATCAACGAATTCGTCGGACAGAAGCTCGGCGTGCCACCGGAAAAGGTGGTGCACAACATCGAGAAGTACGGCAACACGACCGCAGCTTCGATTCCACTCGCATTGAGCGAAGCAATCCAAGAAGGCCGCGCAAAAAAGGGCGACTTGATCTTGATGCCGGCCTTCGGCTCTGGGTTCACCTGGGGTGCGGCGCTCGTACGGTTGTAGCGGTGCCCGCAAAGACCGATCGCGTCGCCGTGGTGCTCAACGGCAATGCAAGACAGGTGACCGACCAGCTCGTCGAGAGCTTCGATCGCGTCGTGGGCCGCGGGGATCTCTTCCTGTCGCGAAACCTCGACGAGGCCCACGGGATCGCGCTCAGCATCGTGGAGGCTGGATACCCGGTGGTCCTGACGGGAGGGGGCGACGGAACCTTCGTCCAGATGGTCACCACGATCACCAAAGAAGCGAAGAGCAGAAATCAAGAGCCGCCGCGTTTCGGGCTGCTCAAGCTCGGAACCGGCAATTCACTCGCCTGGGCGCTTGGCGCAGGTACGTCGCGAAGGGGCGTTCTCGCGGATCTGGCGCGGCTTCGCGATGACGCCGACTATCGCGAGTTTCGACTCATCGAAGTGCAGGACTTGCTCACTCCATTCGCGGGCGCGGGAGTCGATGCGATAGGCCTCGAGCATTTCCACCGGGTGCGGTCCATCGTGCGTCATCTGCCTTGGATCGGGACGCACGCGATGGGTGCGGTCTCTTATGCGATCTCCATCCCGGTGCTGACCTTTCCCGAAGTCGCATTCCGTCCGCGGATGAAAGTACGCATCATCAACCTCGGCGCCGATGCCCATCGCCTCGATCGAAAGGGACATCCAGCCGGCTCACCGATCGCGCGCGGGGACACCATCTTCGAGGGGCCGTGCATCGCAAGCCTGGTGTCGACCATCCCTTATTGGGGCTTCGGGGCCCGGGTCTTTCCGTTTGCCGAAGACCGGCCGCCCGATCGATTCTGCCTACGCATCGTGGCTGCACCGCCCCTTCAGCTCGCTATACACATGCGCAGCATCTGGAAGGGCACCTTCAGGCACGAAGATTTGATCGACCTCTATGCCGACGACGTGAAGCTCGAGTTCGAAGAGCCGACCGCAATCGAAATCGGTGGTGATCCCGCGGGCATGACCGACTCGATGCGGGCGCGTCTGCATCCGGATCCGGTCAAGCTCATCGAGTATCCAAGCACCTGACCGGCTTGGCAGGAGCCGGAACCGTCACGACGACCTCGAGCCAGAAAAGGCTCCTAGAGGGCGTTTTTTTGTTACCTGTCTCTCAGTGTAGCTGTAATAATACATTCATAACGATGCGAATACGCAAGACTTGGATCATGGTGGGGGCCGGTTGCGTCGGCGCAATGCTGATCGCAATCGGCGGCGTCTCGGCAGAGTCGATCGAAGGATCGGTGCGCGGAACGAAGGCCGCGCAGGCGCAGTCCGAATCCGAAGACGACACCTTTTATTGGAAGGTCTGGAATGGGGCGCTTCCCGAGCAGCCGGAGACCGGTGACTACAACGACACGCTGGCCGTGCTGACGGGGAAGTTCACCGGACCGCCGATCGGATGTGACTTTGGCTTCAGCGGCGGTGGGCTCGAGCCGTCGACGATCGCCGCGCGGTCAGGCACGACCGTGTCGGTCGAGAATCGAGACGGATTTGCCCACGAGCTGATGGTCCACGGGCTACCCGGCTTCACGCCGCTCGAGTCAGGCCCCGGCAAGGTGCGAGCGATCCCGGTGCCAGCAGGGGGTCCCTGGGAGCTCGGTGACCGGTTCTATGGGCACGTGCACGGGTACCTTCATTCGATGCGCGGGCTCGTGGCGTGCGCCACGGTAACCTCGGACGGGAGCTTTCGTTTCAGCGACGTTCCTCCGGGTCCGTACTCGTTGCGGATTCTGCGCGGAGCCGAGCAAGTCGCGGTCCTCCGCGTGACCGTCCCTCCCGGCAAGTCCTTGCAAGTCAATCCACTCACCTTGAAAGAAAGTGGGAAGGAGTAGGCCATGTTGTCGCGGCTCTGGTACTTGGTTCTCGCGCTTGCCGTTGGGGGAGCGCTCGCGGGCGCATTTCTCAACAAATCAGCGGCGAGCCGAGAGGCCGAATTCCAACTCGAAGATCAGTTGCGACGAGACCGAATCGAAGCAGAGCTCTGGATGCGACTGGATGCACGCTTGCGCCTGGATGCGCTCGCCACGATTGCAGTCGATCCAGAGGTCCGGCAGACCCTGCGCAGCGCATCCGGGAGCGCCGGCACGACGAGCAGTGGGGCCCGCAGGCGCCTCAGTCAGACCCTGAACGAGCTGAATGCGAAGCTGGAAGAGGGCAAGGGAGACCTGCTTTTTGCGGTGGACACGGAGGGCGAGGTCGTGGCCACGCTCGACAGGAACGCGCTCGGCTCGGAGCGGCTCGACAAGATGCCACTGGTGCAAGACGCTCTCCGTGGCTTCATGCGAGACGACGTGTGGGTCTACAACGGTGAGGTTCACCGCATGGCTGCGCGGCCCGTTTTCGACGGGGGCCGATACGTGGGCGCGATCATTCACGGCATGACCGTGGGCGATGATTTGGCGAGCCGGTTGGGCGCGAAGCTGCCGAACGCTTCCATCGTGTTCTTCTTCCGTGACCGCGTGATCGCTGCGCACACCGGAGGAGTGACGGCGCCTAGCAGCACCGCCCTGAAGAACAGCCTGGTGGCCATCATCAACGCGCGAGATATCGACCAGTCGGTCGAGATCGGTGAGCGCACCCGCGCCATCATGTCTCCCATTCGGGGCGGAGCCGCGCATGCCGACGTGGGATACGTCATCGGCCGCAAGGGAAGCCCCGTCGGCCTCGGGGGACTGTTTGCAAATACCTTCCAAGAAGACGTCGCGTCTCTTCCCTGGCCCATCGTGGTCGGAATCCCGCTCGCGCTGCTGCTGCTCGGCTTGTTCCTGTTGTACATGGAGCACGACAAAGCGGTCTCGATTCTCCGCAAGAGCAGCGCGAGCCTCGCAAAGAACGAGCTCAGCGGTCTGCCGGCGGGCGACCTTCGGCGCCATTACCGCAACATCGCGGAGAACCTCAACACCGCCCTTCGGGCAGGTGTGGGGTTCAAGGAGGACGCCAAGCAAAGGGCGTCCGTGGATCTCGACCAGATCCTGAGCGCGACCCGGGACAAGGCGGACACCGGTTATTTCGGATTCCCTGCCGAAGCTCCGACAGCCAAGCAGACCGCCGTCGAACCGGAGCCGAACCGGGCGCCTCCGCCCCCGGAGAAACCCGCCGAGACTGCTACGTCCCGATCCGACCGGACCCCGACGGCTCGTCCGGAGCGCCCGCCTTCGTCGAGACCCAAACGCGCGCCATCCTCGTGGCCGAGCCGGCCTCCTTCCGTCCGTCAGCCGGTCGCGGCTACGGTGCGGCACGGCTACGATCACGCGACTCCGCTTCCGGACGATCCGCCAACACGACCACGGGCAATCGTGAACGAATACGATGAGTACGACGACGCAGAGGACTCGACGCAGATCAAGCACGTCCCGCAGGAGCTCATCGAGGCCTCCGCTCCGGTGGAGCAGGGAGAGGAAACGCATTTTCGCGAGGTGTTCGAGCAGTTCGTCGCCGCGCAGCGCGAATGTGGCATTTCGGTGAGCGGCCTCACCTTCGACAAGTTCGTACGCAAGCTTCATGCCGCCCGCGATCAGGTGATCAAACGGCACAAGGCCTCCGAGGTCCGCTTCACCGTATACGTCAAAGAGGGACGTGCCGCGCTCAAAGCGAGCCCGGTCAAGCAATGAGTTGACCGGCACCAGGCTGCGCCCTAGATTTTGCGATGGTCCCTCTGTCGTTGCAGGTGAGGAAGGAGTAGAGAATCCCTGACTAGGTCGAATTGGGTGCTTCAACGTGCGTGGTGTGCGGACCCGGCTAGCGTCATCGGGGGGCCTGAAGCGTACGACATCGGCTCCCACCTACTAGCAAGTAGGGATTCGACTCGATATTGATCCCACGGCAACGACGGTAAGGACTATCTGGGGGGCCGACTCGCAAGAGTCGGCTCTTCTGTTTTTCTGCTACTGAATGGGCGCCGTGAGCCGCGCGAGGCGCACGCCGAGACGAAACCACCAGGGCTTTCGATCGTATTCCCCGGCCTCCATCAGACGCGAGCGCTCGAAGTCCCGCTCGAACATTTGCTCGACCTCCCCGACGAACGCTGCATCGGTCACTGCGGCAGTGATCTCGAAGTTGAGGCGGAACGATCGGTTGTCGAAGTTGGCGGTTCCGACCGTCGCCACACGGTCGTCGATGAGCATGGCTTTCTCGTGAAGAAACCCGTTCTCGTACCGGTAGAACCTGGCTCCGGTCTGACCTGCTTCATCGAAGTAGGAATAGGCAGCCAAGTAGACCAACAGATGGTCGGGCTCGTCCGGAATCAGAATGCGGACATCGACGCCACGGAGACCGGCGAGCTGAAGCGCCACGATCACCGAAGGGTCCGGCACGAAGTACGGGCTTGCTATCCAGATCCGCTTGCGAGCCGAGTTGATGGCATGCACGAACATCAGATTGGCCGTCTCCAAGTCGTCCGCTGGACCCGTGGGGATGATCAGCACCGGCACGTTGCTTCCATCCGTTGCGGCAGTGGGAGACCAGTCGAGCTCGGGAACACGGTCGGTTGCCCAGCGCCAGTCCTCGAGGAAGGAGAGCTGCGCCTTGAGCACCGCTGGGCCTTCGATCCGGACGTGGGTGTCACGCCAGTGACCTAGCTCGGGGTCCTTTCCGAGGTACTCGTCGCCCACGTTGTGCCCACCGATCCAAGCAACCCGGCCGTCGACGACGACGATCTTGCGGTGGTTGCGGAAGTTGAGCTGGAAGCGATTCCGGCGTCCTTTGCGGGTATTGAACTCGAAGATCTCCACCCCTGCATTCCGAAGCTCACGCATGTAGCGCTCCGGCAGATCGTGACAGCCGATCTCGTCGTACAGAAAGTAGACGCGAACGCCCTCCGCGGCCTTCTGGATCAACCGTCGCTTCAGCTCGCGGCCGAGGCCGTCGTCGTGCACGATGAAGAACTGAACAAGGACGTACTGCTTCGCTTGGTCGATTCCCCCAAAGATGCTCGCGAACGTCGCATCTCCGTCGATTAATAGATCGACGCGATTGCCACGGAGCGTGGGCATTTCTGCGAGAGCTTCGGCGGCGCTGAGAGCCTCCGTTTCCTCGGAAGCATGAAGTCGATGAGCGCCGATGGCGTCGATGACGTCGTTCTCCACGTCGTCGCTGCGAAGGTCCATGGTGCGTCGCGCAGTCACATAGCCTTGGAACTTGCTGCGACCGAGCACCCAATAGGCAGGCACGGCGAGATAGGGAAACGTATTGAGGCTGACCGCCCAGGCGATCGCGCCCTGGGACGTGCGCGTGCTCATCACAGCATGGATGGACGATGCCAATCCAACGACGTGAAACAAGACGACTAGAACCGCGGTGACCATCATTCTTCCCTTCGGTTGGGAGCGCGAAGCGCCGTCGTCAGAAACCATGCATCGAGGTCCGATTCTCGTATCCGGCCGGGAAGGAATAGGTGAAGCCTACCGCTGGCTCGAGCCAGGACTCGTTGTCGAAGAAGAATTGACCTCGAAAGCTATATCCCGCCCCGAAGCTCACTTCCAAGTCGGCGCGGGGCGCCACGCGGATCTGAATCCCGATGCGTCCGTGGAAGCCGGGCGTGAAGCGATAGCTGGCGGTGCCTGCGCAGTACCAGTCGTCGCAAGCCAACAGAGTCTCGTCGAGGTGCCACCAGTTGAAATCGAACCATCCCTCTGCGAATGGAGCGACCCGGCTTCGATTCGGTGCCACGAAGCGTGCGCCCAGCGCGAAGAAGAAGTTGGTGAGCGTCTCCCTGTATGTGGTGGCGAGATCCACGCCGCTGCCCCGGAAGCCGAGCGCGAACATCGGCACCCACCACTTGTAATCCCATCCGAATCGGAAATCGACGGTTCCACCCGGCCGCACCACATCGCGGTCGACGCCGTTCCAGAGCATCACGCCCACGTCGAAGCCGAGCTCGATGTGCGGGTATCCCGTTTCCGAGGCATCGTCGTATTGCGCGCTCGACGACGAGGCCGACGTAGACGCGACGATGACGAGCGAGAGACCGACGGCGAGTGTCGCGCGCTTCATGGCTCCCCCGCGAGCTCTTCGAGCAAGCTCGCATACCGTTCTGCGTCCGCCGTGCGGTCCATCTGACGATTGTAGGCGACGAGCAACCGGAGAATGTCTCGATTGCCCGGGTATCGGCGCTGCATCTCTTCGAGCGTCCGCAGCGCGGCCCGACGACGGCCTTGATCATAGAGCGCGACGGCGTACACGTAGCCGAAGCGGATCGATTCGGGGCGCAGCACGTGAGCGCGTTGCAGGTGCTTCACTGCATCGGCGTGCCGACCGAGCCGAACCAAGGTCAGGCCGAGCGCGAGCTCTACCGTCGCCTGATCCGCAGCTTGCGCCAGACCGCGGCGCAAGAGGGTTTCCGCTTCCTGTTCGCGACCCTGACTTCGATAGAGGTCGGCTAGATTGACGTATGCGGCGGTGAACGTCGGGTCGAGATCCAGAGCCTCTCGGAGGTTTTCTTCGGCGTGCTCGAAGTCCCCGGCCAAGATGGCCACGTGAGCCAGGTCTACGAGCCCTTCCGCTCGGTCTGCATTGTGGGAGCGAGCTTCGAGATACTCGACCGTGGCTTTCTTCAGCGCTTCACGGTCCCGCTCGCTCCAGGGGCGCACGTCCATACCCAACGACGCCGCCACCGCCTCGACCCGCACCGTTCGGGCGCGATCGCGAAGCAAGGGGCGAACCAGCTCGACGCGCTGATCGGGAGGCAGGTCCCTGGCCGCGGCCGCGACCGCGCGGCGGATGAGCGGGCTCGGATCGTTCGAGGCGCGCATCAGCATGGTGGGCAGCGCGGGAGAAGCCAGATTCCGAAGCTCGACGAGCGCCGTGGCGCGTACGATCGCGGGCGCCGTGCCTGCGGCAACGAGCTCGATCAACCCTTGCTCTGCATGAGGCTGATGCCGTCTCGCCGCGTGAAAAGCCTCGGCAAAGCCATCGGTGGCCCGGGCTCCAAAGCGCTTTGCGATCTCCCGGTCAGCCCAGCGCGCCGACTCGTCGCGGTGACAGCTCGTGCATGCGTCGGGCGCGCCCACTCGCTCCGCCAAGGCGGGTCGCGGGAGACCAAACCGATGGTCGGCACGGTCGTCGACGACCATGTACGTTCGCTGTGGCATGTGACAATCGGTACAAAGGCTTCCTGGGCCTCCGGCCTCGTGGAAATGATGCTCCGGACGATCGAAGGCGTCGGCCCGATGGCAACGCGTGCACAACGCGTTGCCCTTCGCGCGCAAGTCGGTGCCGTGCGCATCGTGGCAGTCGGTACAGATTACGCCGGCGGCGTGCATCTTGCTCTGCAGGAACGAGCCGTAGACGTAGACCTCGTCTTTGATCTGGCCGTCGTCGAAGTAGAGAAGCTCGTCTAAAAGAGCGAGGCGATAGCGATCGTGATAGCCGAGGTGCATGCCGCCGAGGTCGGCTCGTCGCGAGTGGCAAGGGGCACAGGCTTCGGGCTCTTCGGTCGGTCGTGAGGCCGAGAGCACGGCGATGTCGCGGCCCTCGACGAAGCTCCACATCCGGTCCTCGGAGCCCGCGAAATGCCGCTCGAGACCCGCTCCCTTCGGGACTGATTCCGCGCCAGTCTCGGCGATGTCCACGTGGCGCGAGCCGGGGCCGTGACACGCCTCGCATCCGACGTCGATCTCGACATACGCGGTGGAATAACGCTTCGTGGCCCGATCGTAACTCTTCTGTACCGCAGTGGAATGACAGTCGGCGCAGGCATGGTTCCAGTTGTAGCTGGGGCCCGTCCAGTGCAGTGGATCACCGGGCTCGATCCGCTCGTCGGGTTGAAGGTGAAACCAACGTTGCCCGCCCTCGTCTTTGGGACGTGTATCCCATGCGACAGGGAAGGCTTGCAGACGGCCGGGCTCGACTTCGAGCAAGTATTGCTGAAGGGGCGCTACGCCGAACGTGTAGAGAGCGGGAAAGCGGCGGCGTGTTCCCTCGGCGTCGAGCGCCTCCACGAAAAACGCATCCCCCTCCCGCGAGAAGCGAACGACTTCCCCATGGTACCGCACCTTCGCGTCGAAATCGCCGAGCACCGTCTCCGGGGTGGCTTCCTGCATGGCGAGGTCGTGATGCGATCCTCGCCACTTTTCGTCGGCCTCTTCGTGGCAACGCGCGCAGACCGCAGACCCGACATACGTAGCGGGCGCAGGAGAAGTGACCGGCATCGGCTTCGACGATTGCTCGCCGGCCACCTGCTCGGGCTCCTTACTACACGCCCCAACACAGGCCGCGAGCACGAAGAACCCCGCTACACGCAGTACGAGCCGCATCACGAGGTACTTCTACCCCTGTCGGCCCTTCCACGGAATGTCAGTCACGCCGACGACGTGGTTGCTGTGGCGCGCCAGGACGAACAACAGGTCGCTCAGCCGGTTTAGATAACGCAAAAGCTCACCGCGCACCTCGTCCTCGGCGCCGAGGGCAACGAGCGAGCGCTCTGCACGACGGCATATGCACCGGGCGAGGTGGAATCGGGCTGCGGCTTCACTACCGCCCGGAAGCACGAACGTGGTCAGCGGCGGAGGGCCCTGCTCGTATTGGTCGATCGCTTGCTCGAGAGCCTGAACATGGCCTTCTTCGATCGAGGGAATCGCACTTTTCTGCTTGCGCTCGGCGGTCGAGCCGAGCTCTGCGCCGACCTCGAAAAGCTCGTTCTGGATTCGGTTGAGCAAGGAATCGACGTCGGGGCTCGGCACCTGCACCCGCGCCCATCCAATGGCGCTGTTCAGCTCGTCGACTTGCCCATACGCATCGACGCGAAGTGATGCTTTGGACACTCGTGCTCCTCCGAAGAGGCCGGTCTCACCAGCATCTCCCGTCTTCGTGTAGATCTTCATGCAACGGTCCCTTCACTCGAAAACCGATCTCCGATGGCGACTCCACGCCCACTGATGAATGCGCGGGCGTCGACACGTTTTCTTCCGCTCTCTTGAAGCTCCTCGATCACCAGACTGCCCTCCGCGCATGCGACGATGATGCCGTCACGATCCAGGGCTATCACCGATCCAGGCGCGGCGCCCTCGGGATCGAGCGTCGACGGAGCGGATCGGTGCACCTTGATGATCCGTTCCCCGAGCCTGGTATGCGCTCCGGGCCAAGGGCTCATACCGCGGATGTGATCATGCACGGCCCGCGCGGACTGATTCCAATCGATCCGCCCATGGTCCTTGGTGAGGAGGGGTGCCAAAGTCGCCTCGCCATCGTTCTGAGGGCGGGGGCTCAGCTCGCCCTTCAGGTACTTGGGCAGCTCGGTCCGCAAGAGCGCAGCGCCCATTTTCGAAAGCCGGTGGCTCAGCGTGGCAGCATCGTCGTCGGGTCGAATGGAGGTCGTTGCAGTCGCGAGGATCGGACCGGTGTCCATGCCCTCGTCCATCTGCATCAAGGTAACGCCGGTCTCTTCGTCCCCGCGGACGATCGACCACTGAATTGGGGCGGCTCCTCGCCAGCGTGGCAAGAGCGAGGCGTGCACGTTCACGCAGCCTGCACGAGGCGCGTCCAGCACGGCTCGTGGCAGAATTCGCCCGTAAGCGACGACGACCCCCACCTCGGCATCGAGTGCGCGGAGCTCCTCGGCAAACTCCCGTGTTCGGACCTTCGCGGGCTGCCAGACGGTGAGCCCCAGCTCGAGAGCGCGCTTCTTGACCGCCGGGGGTTTCATGGCGAGGCCGCGACCTGCAGGCCGGTCGGGCTGGCAGATCACGACGACGACGTCGCTGATCTCATGAAGCGCTTCGAGACAGGGCACCGCGAAGTCGGGGCTGCCAAAGAAGATCGTGCGCACGGCGCGTTCACTGCGCGGCGTCGAGCGCGGCACGCTTGGTCATCGAGCGATGCACCAGGCGGCGACGCAACACGCTCAAGTGGTCGATCATCAACTTGCCGTCGAGATGATCGTTTTCGTGTTGAATGGCAATCGCCAGCAGGCCGTCCGCCTCGAGCTCGAAAGGAGTGCCGTTTTTGTCGAGCGCCCGCACTGTGACCCGGGCCGCCCTATCGATGTCCTCCCGAATGCCCGGGAACGAAAGACACCCCTCGTTGAAGGTCGTCTCTCCGTCGGTCGAAATGATTTGTGGATTGATGAACACCCGCAGGTCGCTCGGCTCGTCGTCGTCCGTCGCGACATCCACGATGAAGAGCCTCTTCGAGATGCCGACTTGTGGCGCGGCCAGCCCGACCCCGGGGGCCGCGTACATCGTTTCGGCCATGTCGTCGATCAGCCGATGCAGCTCTGCATCGAACGTGTCGACCTCTTTGCCGGGCTCGCGAAGACGTTTGTCTGGGTAAGAGAGAATGGGCAGAATCACGGTGTGACCTCCGAGCGGCTAGCCGCTCAAGACCTCGAAACGATTTCCTTTTCCTAGCGCCCGCTACCTCGCGCCGCAAGATCTGGGGCGTTTGACAGGTCCGTGAGGCTAGAACATGTTCTATTTTCCAAAACGGAAGCGCAGCAGCAAAGGAGCGCCGGGATGGCGGAGTGGGACCGAACAGTCGATTTACTCGTGATGGGAAGCGGCGCCGCTGGCATGGCTGCCGCAGTGCGCGCACACGATCTCGGGCTCGACGTCTTGCTCGTCGAAAAGAGCGAGCTCTATGGGGGCAACACCGCGATGTCCGGAGGCGTGTGCTGGGTCGCGAACAACCCGGGAATGGCGAGAGAAGGCATCAGAGATTCCGACGAAGACGGCTTTACGTATCTCAAGCACATCACCAAGGGGGAAGTGCCCGACGACAAGTTGTGGCTCTACATCCGGGAAAGCAAGAGGGTCCTCGCCTATCTCCATGAAAACACACATGTTCGATACGTCCCTCTCGCGAAGTACACCGACTACTATCCCGAAGCGCCGGGAGGCCGCCCGGGCGGGCGTTCGATGGACCCGGTGCCCTTCGACGGGGCGAATTTGCGCGAAGATTTGATTCGATTGCGGCGTCCTCATCCGCAATCTCAGATTCTCGGAAAGTTCGGAATCACGGCGAAGGAAGCGCAAGCGGCGATCGGTGTCGGCTTCAAGACCATGCTGTTCATGGCGTGGCAGATGCTTCTGTACACGCTGCGATATTTCAAGCGCAGGCGCTGGGGGCGGGATACCAAGCTGTGTGCCGGAAACTCGTTGATGGGTCGGCTGCTCTTGTCTCTCAAAGAGCGCGGTGTTCCGATGTGGCTGAAGACCAGCGTGACCGAGCTGGTGTTCGAGGATGGGCGCGTGGTTGGAGCCGTGCTCGACGCGGATGGGAAGCGGCTCCGGATCGCGACGCGCCGCGGAGTGGTGTTGGCGGCAGGCGGGTTCTCTCGGAATCTCGAGATGCGACAGCAGTATCAACGACAGCCCATCACGACCGAATGGACGGCAGGCAGCCCCTCGAACACGGGCGATGCGATTCGTCTCGGACGAGACGCGGGGGCAGCGCTCGATCTGATGGACGAGGCGTGGTGGACGCCGGTTTCTTTGGTGCCGAAATCGCCGTTTTCCTGGGTGTTGGTGGTCGAAAAGAGCCTGCCCCATGGCGTGTTCATCAACCAGGAAGGCAGACGATTCACCAACGAGGCCGCGCCGTACATCGACGTGGTCAACGGCATGTACGACGACGCCCGTAGCACGGGCGCGGCCGAGCCCCGCTGGTTCCACGTCTTCGACGCGACCTATCGCAGATCGTCGATCGCGGGGCCGATCGCGCCGGGCAAAGTCATGCCGGACAAGCAACTTCCGCGACGCTATCGAGACGGTCGTTACTTGTACAAAGCCGACACCCTCGAAGATCTCTGCAAGCAGCTCGGGGTCCCCGCGGACAACCTCCAAGCGACGTTGGCGCGCTTCAACGAGCACGCGGTCGAGGGCGAGGATCCGGATTTCAATCGGGGCTGGAGCGCACAAGATCGCTACTACGGAGACCCTCGCGTGAAGCCCAACTGCGCGCTCGGACCGGTCGAGACGCCGCCTTTCTACGCGGTGCAGATCTATCCAGGCGACCTCGGCACCAAGGGTGGGTTGGTCACCGACAACCACGGCCGGGTCCTGAGGGACGGCCAGCCGATCGCCGGTCTGTATGCGGCGGGCAACTCTTCCGCCTCGGTGATGGGCCGCACGTACCCGGGCGCGGGTGGTACCATCGGACCCGCGCTCACATTCGGGGTTCTGGCAGCAGAGCACGCGGCGGAGCTGCAGCCGGAGACCGAGCGAAGCCGCGAGGCTGCCGAGTGAGCGGCCGTGATTGGCGCGGCTTTGGGCGATTGCACGCCAAGCTATATCGATGCTTGGGCGGCCGCCTGGTCGGGAGCGTCGGGATGGGGCGGAAGGTGCTGCTCTTGACGACGACGGGACGCAAGAGTGGCCTCGAGCGAACCACGCCGCTGGTCTACATGCCGCACGGCGACGATCTGATCGTCTATCCTTCGAATGGCGGGAAGGAGACACCGCCTGCTTGGTGGCTCAACCTCCAGACCCACGCGACCGCCAAGGTGCAGATCGGCCGATCGATTCGCGAGGTGCGGGCCCGCAAAGCCACCGACGCAGAATACGAACGATTGTGGCCCGAGGCCGAGCGCTACAACCCCCACTGGCGCGACTACGCCCAAACCGTCAACCGCCCGATCCCACTCGTGATTCTAGAGGGACACTCTACACCTGCCTAACCCATCGTGATCATGGGAACTCTGGACCAAAGATCGCAGCGACGAATTATTGAGCTTCTTTGGGACACGTCAGATCCCCTAATCAGGTAGCTGCGATCTTTGTGGCAGCAACTGTTTATTTTCAGTGAGTTAGAGGCGTGGAGAGTGTCCCGGTCATAGCGGGTCTAGGTCCAAGGTCGCGTGGGCGGGGGGAAGGCCCTGGTCGATGCGGGCGGCGAGTAGAGCCGTCACTTGCCGGAGGAGCTTTCGGTCGGAGGACTTGAGAAGAAGCCGGTAGTGGTAGCGACCCCGGAGACGCGAAAGCGGAGCGGGCGCCGGACCGAGGACCTGGATGGCCCCTTCTCGCACTGCGACGTGACGGTGGGCCACGTCGGCCAGCAACTGCGTGGCACGGCGAGCCTCCGCCTCCGCGCCGGCGTGGACCCGGACCGAAACCAGGCGAGCAAAAGGCGGATAGCCCACCTCTTTCCGAGCTCGGATCTCTTCTGCGTAGAAGCGCTCGTAGTCGTGCTGGGCAGCAAGCCGCACGGCTGGGTGATCCGGCTGGAAGGTCTGCAAGATCACCTTGCCGGGGTGATCTGCCCGCCCTGCCCTGCCCGCTACCTGCGCCAGCAACTGAAACGTTCGCTCGGACGCACGAAAGTCGGGAAAGGCGAGGCTCTGATCGGCGAGCACCACCCCCACGAGCGTCACCCGTGGGATGTCATGACCCTTCGTGACCATCTGCGTGCCGACCAATACGTCCACCTCACCGTCCCGCAATCGATCGAGCACGGCCTCGACGCCGTCGGCCGACGCCGTATCGCGATCGAGGCGCGCGACCTGCGCCTTCGGGAAGCACTCGCCGAGCGCCTGCTCGAGCTGCTCGGTCCCCACCCCGAGACGCTGATAGTCTTGCGACCCGCAAGACGCGCAGGGAGCAGAAGCTGCCTTGTGGAAATCGCAGTAGTGGCAACGAAGCGTCCCCTGGCCCCGATGCTCGGTCAGCGCGACGCTACACGCGGGGCAGGCGGCAATCTCACCGCAAGCGATGCACCGTACGCTTGGCGAGAAGCCGCGTCGATTCAAGAACAGAATCGCTTGATGCCCTCCGGCGAGACACGCCTGCAACGCCGAGTAGAGCGGCCCGGAAACCAGCGGGTGACCAGTCGGCCCCTTCCGGTGTCGTCTCAGATCGACGATCTCGACTTCGGGCAGCGTCGCGCCGGTCGCGCGGGTTGGTAGTGAAAGCAAGCGAATCCGGCCGTTCGTTGCGCGGTGATACGTTTCGATGGAGGGCGTCGCGCTGCCGAGGACACACACGGACCCAGCGTACTTGGCCCGCAGCAGCGCCATGTCTCTCGCATGATAGCGAAAGCCTTCGTCCTGCTTGAAGGACGGGTCGTGCTCCTCGTCGACGACGATCAACCCGAGATCCGATACCGGTGCGAATAGCGCCGATCGCGCGCCGATCGCGACCTGCACTCTACCCTGGCGCAGGGCCTGCCAAGCATCATCTCGGCGCCGCATCGTGAGGCCGCTGTGAAGCACCGCGATCTCGTCGCCGAACCTCGCGCGAAATCGCGCCACCAACTGCGGCGTCAGCGCAATCTCGGGCACCAGCAGAAGCGCCCCATGTCCTGCCGATCGAGCCCGATCGATCGCGCGGAGGTACACCTCGGTCTTGCCCGACCCCGTCACCCCGTGCAGCAGAAACGCGTCGCCGGTCTTCTCGTCGATAGCACCGCAGATCGCATCGAGGGCAAGCTGCTGTGCCGCGCTCGGCGGTGGCGGCCGGTCGCGGTCGACCGGCGTCCGAAAAAAGGGATCGCGAATCGCTTCCACCTCCTCGAACGAGACGAGCCCCTTGTCCGCCAGCGATCGCACCACTGCCCGCGGGTCGCCTACCTCGCCCCGCAGCTCTTCCAACGACACGGGCCCGAGCTTCAGGCGATCCATGAGCCTGCTCTGCCGGGCGCCCAACCGAATGCCCGCCGTGTCCTTGCCGGTCGCCGTGATCTTCCAAGTCGTTTGACGCGCGACGCGTTGCCCGGGGAGGCTCTCCTCCGCTTCGAGAAAACCATCGGCCCGCAGCCTTCGCATCGCCCCGGTAGGCAGCGCCGGCGCCGCGGCCCGCAGCACCTCGCCAAGCGGATGCATGTAGTACTTGGCAGCCTGCTCCAAGAATCGCAGAAGCTCGGGCGTGAACACCGGCTCTGGTTCGAGAAGCCCGGCGACGGGAAGCGCCCGAGTCACCCCATCGGGAAGGTCATTGCGCCCACCGACGACGAAGCCGGCGAGCTTTCGACGGCTGAACGACACGGCCACTCTGCTCCCCGGCCTGAGGTCGCCATGCATACCGGACGGAACGCCGTAGGTGAATACCTTGCGAAGTGGCACGGGGAGCGCGACCTCGACGTACGGCGAAACAATCGACGCGGATGGCTCCGAAGTCATGGCCCTAGGTACGCTCGATCAGCGTTCCATCAGGACGAAACCTGCCGCGCCTACGCTCCGGATCCCGCGAGTACACCGCAAACGACAGATCGTCTCGTTCGCCGGCGGCCAGTCGGTAGGCGCCGGCCATGGCAATCATCGCCGCGTTGTCGGTGCACGAGATCGGCGGTGGAATGAAAAGGCGGATGCCGTTGTCCGCGCACACCTCTTCGGCCCGTGCGCGCAGGCCTCGGTTGGCGGCAACCCCGCCGGTGATCACGAGCTGGTCTATCTCCTCTTGCTGGCAGGCGAGGATCGACTTGCGGACCAAGCTTTCCACGATCACGGCCTGAAAGGAGGCGCACAAATCGGCAAGCGCTTCATCGTCTTCGGGAACGCCTTCGCTCTGGACGTGTCGCGCAAGCGCGGTCTTGAGACCCGAGAAGCTAAAATCGAGAGTCTTGCGAGAAGCCATCGGCATGGGAAACGCGATGGCATCGGCACGGCCGCGAGCCGCGAGCTTGTCGATGATGGGACCGCCCGGGTATCCGAGCCCCAACAGCTTGGCAACCTTGTCGAACGCTTCGCCCGCTGCGTCGTCGCGGGTTTGCGCCAAGAGCGCGATGTCGTCGAAGCCTTGGACGCGATAGAGCGCCGTGTGGCCGCCGCTCACCAAAAGGCCGACGAATGGCATGGAAGGCGAGGTCACTGCTTCTTTGCCCGGGCGCCGGAGGTAGATGGCGAAAAGATGACCATCCAAGTGGTTCACGCCGACCAATGGCTTATCGAGGCTCCATGCCAACGCTTTGGCGACCTGCACGCCTACCAGTAGAGACCCGACCAAACCGGGCCCTCGGGTCACCGCAATCGCGTCCACGCTTTCGAGGCCGCCCGGAAGCTCGTCGAGCGCTTTGCGCAAGACGGGAATGATCGCCTGCATGTGAGCTCTAGATGCGAGCTCCGGGACGATGCCCCCGTAGGGGCTATGCACGGCGATCTGACTCGCGACCACGTCAGTCAGAACCTCGCCCTCGTCGGTAACCAACGCCGCAGCGGTCTCGTCGCACGAGCTCTCGATGCCGAGGACACGCATCAGAGCTGCTCCCGCTGCAAGGTGAAAACTCCGAAATAGTCGCACTGTCCGGAGTCGAGCTCGGCGCAGTCTGCGGGATCACAAATGACGGACCCCGGACCGGCAATCACCCTCACCTCGATGTTGCCCCCACGGATGAGCGAGATGAACACCATCGCATCGCGGCCGGCCAGAGGCCCGGATTCGGGTCGTGCGACGAACATGAAGTTGCGAACCCTGCCGCCTCCCGGAAAGTCGTAGAGCCCGAGTTGATCGTGCGCCAGGGGCGCGATCGGCAGTAGCTCGGTTCGTGAGAAGGTAGGCCCACACTCCTCCCCGCTAGTCGAGATGTCGCCGGGCTCGGCGTATTGGCGATCTGGATCGAACGTGAGGTCGAGCGTGACACCCGAAGCAAAGCCGCGGCGGATGAACGAGCAGTCGATCCCTTCGGGGCAATTGAGGGGGTCATTCACCCCGGCGATTTCGCCGCGGTAGACCTCGTCTTCGTCCGTGCGGAACTCACCCAGGGTGTCACAGCCCCAGAGTGCAATCAGAATGCAAGCCCACCAGCAGCACCGCATGCGGCGAAGCATAGCAGAGAGCTACAGGCTGGCTCGGAGGGTCTTGCTCGCGGAAAGCCAGCGCCGATATCCGGGGGCATCACCGGCTTTCGCCGCGAGCGAGGCCGCCTCCTCGTAGCGGCGTTGCGCATCACGCGCCCGCCCGGCGAGCTCGTCGATCGAGCCGAGCATGCCCACGGCACGGGCAACCAGGCTGGTGCTCCCGTTCTTTCGGCTCATCTGCTCCACGCTCTGAAGCTCGTGAGCGGCCCCCTCGTGATCGCCCGTGGAGATCAGCGCATCCGCCAGCTCCAGTCTCGTTCGCGCCACGGTGTCTTCGGTCGCGCCGATCTCCGCGAAGAGCTCCAGCGCGCGACGATACGCGTTGGCCGCATGTCGGGGGTCACCGTCGATCCGTCGGATGCGGCCGATCGCCACCTGAAGATGCGATTCGACGGAAGGCTCGACCCCGGCGACGAGCTCGAGTGCGCGCCCGAAGTGGCGCATCGCATCTCGGGGCCGATCTCGTCGCGCTGCGATGCGACCGAGCGACAAGAGCATCTTCGCGCGCGCCGCGCTCCTCGGGGCAGTCAAGTCGAGAGCCTCGCGCAAGACACCATCGGCGCCAGCCGTATCCCCCGAGCGTGCCAACGCTTCGGCGAGCTTCCGGCTGAACGTCGCAATCGCCGAGTCGTACACGGTATCTCCGCTTTCCAACGTCTCGCGGCGGGCGAGCTCGAGTGCTCGCTGATATTGCAACACCGCGCCGAGATGGTCTCCACGAGCCATCGCCGAATCGCCTGCCTTCTCGAGGACGACCAAGCTGGTGACCGGATCGACTCCCTGGAACGCATGTAGCGCACGAACCTCCTGCGGCGCCCGCTGCTCACTCAACACGCCGTACGCCTGCCTATGTAGAGCGCGGCGAGCTTCGGCCGGAATCGACGCAGCCACCAGCTCGGCAATGAACGGGTGCGTGAGGCTGATTCGCGAGCCGTTTAGCTGCACGAGGGAATTGCCGGCGAGCTCGTCGAGCCCGGACAGCTCCTGATTGCCCGACACCAGGCGCAGCGTGTCGAGCTCGCAGGTCCGACCGAGCACTGCAGCCGCTTGCAGCAGCCGCTGGGCGTCGACTTCGAGACGTTCGATGCGCTGTCCGATGGCATCGGCCATTCGTGGGGGCGGCCCTTCCTCGGGCGAGATCCCGAGAGCCTCCAGTTGCTCCAGGTGCAACGGAAGAACGTTGCCGCCAAGGGACTCGGTCAGCTTGTCGAGACCCGACACCAGGCGCAGATGATACGATCCGGCCAAGAAGCGCTCGGCCTCCTCCGAGCTCAACCCGTGCAGGACGACGACCTCGTCGGCGAGCACGCCGCGGTCGTGGTCGCCGGCCGTGACCAAGAGGACCGGCTCGTTGCCCAGCACACGCGACAGCTCGGTGATGGTTCGTTGAGTCAACCCGTCACAATGCGACAGGTCGTCGACGATGAGCATCACGCGGCCGCTCGACGCGCGAGCCCTCGCCCGCCGCACCGCGCATGCAACTGCCTCTGCGACGGCTCCGGTGCGTGGTCGGTTGTCGCTGCCGGAAAGGCCAGCTGGGTTCATGACCTCGTGGATGCCTGCGCCGGCTAGCTCCGACCCGAGCTCGTCCCCACGATGGGCCATTCTCGCGAGCTCGGACTCGTCGACCTCGAGGAGCTCGGCCAAGATCGTCTGAATCGCGGAATAGGGAACGGGCACGCCGGTCGAATGGGCGCCTGCGCCAATCACCAGATCGCCCTCACTGGCTGCAATCTCCGCGGCCTCGGTCAGAAGCCGCGTCTTGCCGACGCCGGGCTCCCCCATCACGTGAACCCAGTGTGCGCCCTGCGCGGCCGCGTGGCGGCACCCGCGAATCGTGTCGAGG
>DATIUW010000089.1:0-1958 GCA_035466435.1 Polyangiales bacterium
CATCGCCTTGTTCCATTTGATGCGCCATTTGATGCGCGTGATGGAACAACTCACCAGAACGAGCGCGAGGCTCAGCAGGGCGAACGCACGCAAATGTCGGTATGTCATGACCCGGCGGGATCAATACCGTCCCGCGAACGACGTTGACAAGCCCAGACTTGGGAATCGTAATAGTCGATACATTCCACCTGGTTTCGGTCTCTGCCGCGCCGATTCGAAGGCATGGGCGCCGATCAGGCGCGAAAATGGACCGCCGAGTGTTTCAGCGCGTCCGGTCGAGGCCGCTTCTAGACCGTTCGACCCGGCCTGGTGACCGTTCACGATTCAGTCGGGAGCCGGCTTTGACAGCGCTTTGGGCCGAGGCTCTACTAGCTCGGTGTCGCAAACGCCCGAGGAGCTGAAGCCCGGCTTTCCTTTCTCGTTGGTGAATAGGCTCGACCGCCTCAGCCAGCGCATGATCCCCATCGACGTCAAGCGCGCCATGAAGCTCGCCGAGCGGACCACGGGGCTCAGCGACTGGGGTGGGGGAGGGTTTCAGCAGCGCTTGGATGCGACCATCGAAGGCCTCAACGCGCTCGACCTGAACACCACCGGCCTTCTAGGCGCGCGCTACGTGCTCAACTGGCACCTGGCCAACCGGCTCCGGGTCATCGACTTCGCCAAGCGGCACCCGGAGCTGCAGGACGTCGAGATCGAACGGCCGCTCGTCATCACGGGGTTTTTCCGCACCGGGACGACCTTCCTTCACAACGTGTTGGCGGCCGATCCCAACCATCGCGTTGCTCGGGCTTGGGAGCTCGCGTATCCGGTGGGGCGGCTTGGTGACCCCCTCGGGGATGTGGCATGGCGGCGTGCGCAGGCGAAGTTCACCTTCGGCTTCAACCAGGCTGCCGTTCCCGACCAGGGCGTGGCGCACCACGTCACCGCCGATTCCTACGAAGAGTGCTTCTTTCTGCTCGAGAACGACATGGCCGTGCTTTCGTTCTGGGTGGGCTTTGCGGCCTATGACTACGCGCGAGCGATGCTCGACTGGGACATGGTCGAGCCTTACCAGTTCCACAAGGAGCAGCTACGAATCCTGAACGCGCAGCGCTCGGCAAAGCGCTGGGTGTTGAAATGTCCATGGCACATCTGGAACCTCGACGCGCTCATGGCGGTGTATCCCGATGCGCAGATCATCTTCACACACCGGGACATTGCCAAGGCGCTCGCTTCCCATTGCAGCCTGGCAGCGCGGCTGTCGTCCAAAGTGCAAAGGAGCCTCGACGTCCACGAGCTCGGCCGTTTCTGGCTCGAGTACACTCGTGTCGGGCTCGAGCGGGCCATGGCGTCTCGCGAGAAGATCCCGGAGTCGCAGATCTACGACGTGCGGCTTCGCGACATGATGGCGTCGCCGATGACGGTGCTGCGAGACATCTACTCCTACTTCGACTTGGAAATGACCGAAGAGATCGCCGGGCATCTGGAGTCGCGCATTGCAGAGAATCCGACCTCGCAGGAGGGTGCGCACGACTATCGGATCGAGGATTTCGGACTGACCAACGAAGAAGTGCGGGAGACCTTGAAGGCCTACAACGAGCGTTTTGGGGTCTAGTCGTCGCGCTGGGTTGCCGAGCCCGGGTTCCGAGCTAGCTTCGCGCGTCATGACGCGGCTGTTGATCATCATGCCGGCGCTGAACGAAGCAGCATCGATCGGCGACGTGATCCGCGAAATTCCGAAGCAGATCGAAGGAATCGACGCCATCGAGATTCTCGTCGTCGATGATGGCTCGACGGACGACACGGCCCGAATCGCCCGCGAGGCTGGTGCGGACGTCATATCCCATCACGCCAACATGGGGCTTGGAGTCGCCATGCAGACGGGAATCGACGAGGCTGTTCGGCGACGTGTCGACTACGCGGTCAACATCGATTCCGACGGCCAGTTCGACCCCAGCCACATTCCGGAGCTCCTCGCG
>DATIUW010000090.1:0-1963 GCA_035466435.1 Polyangiales bacterium
CGCAAGCGCCCTCGATCTCGCGCCGCCCACGCAAACTAGCTCGCCGAACGCGTTCGAGGTCTTCGAAGAAGTAGTCGCCTTCCGCTGCCGCCGTCGCTCAGGGTGCGATCCTTTTCTTGATCGCCTTGGCGACGGGCGCCGGGACGCTGCCGAGGGCGCTCAGCATGTGGGGCAGCGCTTTGAGCTTCAGGCCTTCGTACTCGCTCGGCACGATTGCGTCGATCAAGAACGGGCCGCGAGACTCGAATGCGTTCTTCAGGGCTGCGCTGAAGTCCTCGGCGCGCGCAACGCGTCGTGCCGGGACCCCCATGCCTTGAGCCATCGACACGAAGTCGATCGCGGGTTCCGACAGGTCCAACTGCGCCTTGGCCTCGGGACCGATCTTGTCGGCCCCGACGCGCTCGAGCTCGATGTTGAGAATTCCGTACGATCGGTTGTTGAAAATGATCGTCGTCACGTCGAGACCCTCACGGGCGATCGTCCACAACGCCTGAATGGTATACATGGCCGACCCGTCGCCGACGAGTGCGAGCACGGGACGGTCCGGGCAGGCCGTCGCCGCGCCTACGGCGACCGGTAGACCTTGTCCGATTGCACCCCCGGTCAAGGTCAGCAGGTCATGTCGAGGCGCTCCTGCAGTGAACGCTGGCAGCTTGATGCCCGACGTCTGTGCTTCGTCCGAGATGATCGCATTGGACGGCAACAAGGCGCCAATCGCTTGGCACGCCTTGGCGGCGTTGAGCTTGCCTTTCGGCAAAGACGGCCGCTCGGCGATCTGCAACTTCGGAGTGGTGTCGGACGCACCAACGGCGTCCACCAGAGACTGCAGCGAGGCCAGCGCATCCTCGTGGGACTGGACCAAGGTATGGACCGTACAGTCGTCCGGCACCAAGTAACTCTTCTTGCCCGGATACGCGAAGAACGATACGGGCGCCTTGGCATCCACCAGAACCAAATGGTCGTAGCCGCTCAGCTGTACGGACGCCAGCTCGGCGAGATACGCAATGCGTTCGACGGATGGCAGCCCTGCACCCCGCTCCAGCCGTGTCGGAAAGACTTCGCAGAAGAGCTTCGCTCCGGTTTTTTCGGCGATCTGGGACGCGGCGCGCAAGCCGGGCTCGCGGAGCACACGGTTGCCCAGCAGAAGCGCAACCTTCTTGCCCGACTTCTTGATCACTTGCGCCAGAGATTGCACGGTCGCGTCCGAAGCGGGAAGCGGCTGCGCAGGCGAATGCGCGCGTGCCGGCTCGGCTCCTTCGTTCCAAGAAACGTCCGCAGGCAAGATGAGCGTCGCGATCTGCGCGGGAGGGCCTTTAGCCACTGCCACGGCCTCGGCTGCGTCTGCGGCGAGTTGTCTCGTTTCGGGGGTGGTCTTGATCCACGTGGAGACGTTCTTCGCGACCGTCTCGATGTCCGACTGCAACTGCGCGTCGTATTGGGTGTGATAGGTCGCGTGATCTCCGATGATGTTGACCATGGGCACACGCGCCTTGCGCGCGTTGTGTAGGTTCGCGAGGGCGTTGCCGAGGCCGCATCCGAGATGCAGCAAAGTGGCAGCCGGCTTGCCCGCCATGCGTGCGTACCCGTCGGCAGCTCCAGATGCCACTCCTTCGAAAAGGCACAATACGCCTCTCATGTCCGCGTCATCGAGCGCTGCCACGAAGTGCATCTCCGAAGTGCCAGGATTGGTAAAACACGTGTCGACGCCCGCATTGACGAGCGTTTGAATCAGAGCGTGTGCGCCATTGGTCATGGTGCTCGGGACTGTACTACAGACGCCGCGGAGGTCCTCTAGAAAGCGATGGGCGCTCGACTCGGAACCATTGGGTTTTCGGTCGGTGAGTGCTCACGGCTCGGCGCGAACTGCAAACCGCTCGAAGTAAAAGCCGAAGCGTTCGCGCACGGTCGCGGGCTTGGAGCCAAACTGGCCTTCGAGGTCATAGCGGACCCGGCCGCCCTTGCC
>DATIUW010000091.1:0-25929 GCA_035466435.1 Polyangiales bacterium
CCGGCAGAAGGCGCCGAGTGGTGACGCGTTCCCGAGAAAAACAAGGGCAGGACCAGCAGCGCGCCGGTCGGTTGGCCGGCCGCGAACCAGCATGCGCTGCTCAGGGCGAGCATGAACGCCCCGATCCCGGTCGTCGCATCCAGAAAATCCGATAGCTTCGTTTTCGCGCGGGGAAGCTCCGCCGAGCGAGCCGCTTGCCAATCTTCTCGTGGGACGAAGTCCCCGCTCGGCAGCGGTCTGTGCACGGCCAGCCCAACGAGGGGGAGCGCAAGCAAGAGACTGTGCGCACCCATCCACTGAGCAGCGCCAACGAACACCCCCACGATCGGGAGCACCACGACCCAGGATGCCCGGACCAGGAGCGGCTCGGTGCCCATGTCGAGTTGCAACAGCCGGCGTTTCACGAGCGCGAGCACGGCGACGACGAGGAGCATCCAGACGAGTGGGCGTGGCTTCTCTCTTGTGAGCGGTCGGAATCCAGTCGGCGCGGGTGCCTCGGGCGCGGCCGGCAGCGCGATCGACTGAGCCGGCACATCGACCGTGAGGGGCCACGGGGTCATCCGCGGAAGGTGAATCCGACGCCATTTGACGATTGTGCGGTTCGGCGCTTCGGAGATCTGGAAGTCGACCCCGGCAGGCGTTTCCGTGCCATCGGTGGGTATCGAAGCACCCTTTGGCGCGCGCATTTCGACCGATACGTCGTGCAGCCCGGTCTCCCATGCTGGTACGGACCAGACCAGGCGTGCGCGCTGCTCACCTTCGACCTCGACCGCCGTGACCTCGACCTTGGACTCGTACCGAATGAAGGCTCGATACGCGCCACGCTTCGGAGCCTCGCGCCGCGAGAAAGAGAGACGAATGCGGCCTTCGGCGTCGACTTCCGCATCCGGCCTGAAGATCTCTCCATCTTCCGAACGGAAGTACGGAGGGCGCGACGCATCGAGCACCACCTCGGCTCCGAGCCCCGCGAGCTCGAGCTCACGCAACCATCCTGCCTGGACTTCCACATCCAACCGAAGAAGAACATCGGCGGTGGCATCGCGGCCGAGGTCGATCTCCGCGTGAGCGCCGCCGACCACCGACCGGGTCCATGCGTGGGCGGTCGAAAACGTGGAGAGGACGATGACGAGTGCAATGAGAAGCAGCCCAGAGACCTGGCGAGCGACCATGGGCCGAACCTAAGAAATTCCGTCGATTCGGTGAAATTTCCTACTGCATGCGGATCCACGCCGGCATGAACAAGAGCAGGAACAACAGCAAGGTGAGCCATCCGACGGCGCGCCGCCGGGAGGAAAGGTGTGAGTCCTCCGTCGGGGGATGCTCAGGGCCCGTGGCCCGGGTCAGTAACCAGAGCACGAACGCCCAGACCAACCAATGCATCCCCGCCGAGGCGTCATAGACGAGGCGGTCGCCTCTGACCCCCCGTAGATAAGCGGGAAGCCCGTAGGCAACGCATACGAGAACAGCCAGCAGAGGCAGCAAGCGAAGGACCCATCTCGAAACCCGGTTTTGATCGCGTCCGAGCAGGGCATAGGCGACGTGCCCCCCATCGAGCTGGCCGAATGGAAGCAGGTTGATCATGGTGACCAGCAACCCAGCCCATCCCGCGAGCGCGGTCGGGGTGAGCATCACGTCGTAGCCCTCGGGGATCGGCCCCTTCAGGAACCACAGGACGCCCAGATACAGGATCGACCGGCCCTCGACGATGTACGGCCCGTCCGGCAGTTGCTCGACCGGCGAGCCGTGGATTCCATAGAGGACGACTGGCAGCGCGACCGCCATGCCGCACAGCGGGCCCGCAGCCCCGATGTCGAGCAATGCGTTGCGGGATCGAATGCGCTCGCGGATCTGAATGACCGCGCCCATCGTGCCCAACAAAAAGAAGGGAACGGGGATGAAATAAGGGGGGGATACCTCGACCCGATGGTACACGCCGGCGAAGAAATGCCCGAACTCGTGGGCCATCAGAATGGCCATCAGAGGAATTGAAAATACCCAGCCGGCCCCGAGCTCCTCGAGCGAGGTCGGCGGCTTTCCGAGCACCATGCCCGCACCCACGTAGAAGGTCGAAAGAAAGGTGAGCGCCATCAAGAGCAGCGGGAGCCCCCATCGTGTCTTTCGCCGTGACACGGCCTGCCTCTAGCATGTGCGTTCGGAAGCGCACGATCTGCTATCCTTTTCCACGGATGGACCTCTATAGCGCTGCCAGGCGGCTGAATCGGCCGTTCGTGTTCACCAGCGAGGCGTCGAGACGGGCTCTGTCCATCGGTGACCACGGCTTGATCGGTGATGGGTTCTCCGCTGCGCTGGTCCGTGCGGATGGCGCCATCGATTGGCTTTGCTTCCCTCGGTTCGACAGTCCCAGCGTGTTTGCCGCATTGCTCGACGAGAAGCGGGGGGGCCTCACCTCGGTGAGCCCCGTCGAGTATCCCTTCGAAACGCTGCAACGGTACGATCCCGACACCAACGTCCTCGAAACGCTGTTTCGAGTGCAAGGTGGCAAAGCCACGGTTCGGCTCACCGACTACATGCCCTGGACGGACGATCCTCGCTCCGCCGTGCACGAGGTGCATCGCCGCATCCAATGCGTCGAGGGAGAAGCCAACATCAAGGTCGTTTTCGATCCGAGATTCGATTACGGCCGTGCGGAGACACGCTTCGACGCACCGCTAGGCCGCTCTGCCGTTGCAAGAAGCGTCACCGGCGAAAGCTTGGTGGCAGTCCTCGGAGGAATCGGAAGCTGGGAACCGCGACCCGAAGGGGGGGTGCAGGCCGTGCTGCGGCTCAAAGCGGGTGAGCGCGAATGGATGGTCATCGGTTGGAATGCGTTCGAGTCCGAGTCCATTTTGGCCTATCGGCCCTACGAGTCTCTTCGTAACACGCGGCGTCGTTGGAGAGACTGGGTCCGGCAGCTCCACTATGACGGCCCATGGCGGCATCACGTCGTGCGGTCGGCGCTGTTGTTGAAGCTCCTCATGTACGCGCCGACCGGAGCCATGGTCGCTGCACCGACCACCTCGATTCCGGAATGGATCGGCGGCGTACGAAACTGGGACTACCGCTATACCTGGACGCGGGACTCGGCAATGGCGGTCCGCGCAGCGAACTTGCTCGGATGCACGCGCGAGGCACGCGAATACTTTCATTTCGTGCGCGATACCCTGGAGAGGGACCGCAAGCTGCACATCATGTACGCGGTCGATGGCGGACGTGTGCCGGACGAACAGACCCTGGACGGGCTCGATGGATACCGCGGGTCGAAGCCGATACGCATCGGAAATGGCGCCCGCGACCAGCTCCAGTTGGACACGGCTGGCGCGCTCATGGACGCCGCATACGTCTACGAACGAGGAGGAGGGTCGCTCACGGCGCGAGGCTGGCGCCGGCTCCGGGAGGTCGTGGACACCGTGGCCGTGACCTGGAGGGAACCCGATCATGGTATCTGGGAGCCGAGAGCCGGGAAGCGGCACAACGTTCATTCCAAGCTGATGAGCTGGCTCGCACTCCATCGGGGCGGGCAGCTCGCGCCGCTGTTCGGCGAGCAACCAACGCGAGACCGATGGCATCGGGCTGCCGAGACGCTCCACGCCGAGCTCTGCATTCGCGGGTTGGACCGGGCCGGAAAGCGATTCGTCGCTGCGTATGAGCATGAGCACCCGGACGCAGCGCTGCTGTTGCTTCCCATTCACGGGTTTCTTCCACCGACCGACGAACGCGTGCTTCGTACCGTGGAGTGGATACGGGACGAGTTGGGCGATGGTCCCTACGTGTATCGGTATCGGGCGGACGACGGCGTAGGCGGCGAAGAAGGGGCCTTCGTCTTGTGCGGATTCTGGCTTGCGGAGGCTCTCGCCATGGCAGGCGAGCTCGACGAGGCCCAGCGGGTTTTCGTCGCGCACGCCGAAGCATCCAATCACCTGGGGCTCCTGTCGGAGGAGATCCATCCGGCTAGCCAAGCGCTCTTGGGGAACTTCCCTCAGGCGTTCAGTCATCTCGGGCTCATCAACGCCGCCGCGAGGATCGACCTGGCCCTGCGGCTGCGTGATGAAGGATCGCCTCGCGTACCAGAGGTCCCAATCGAGCGCTAGACATGAGTGTGACCTTGGACTTGGGAGGGGCGCATGGGCGCCGAATCATGGTGCTCAGGCTCGGTTCGCACCTGACGGCGCTCGCATTGGTGACCGGGCTAGGGTTGTTTCTGGTGGGGGAGGTCGAAAGCTCGTGGTCGTGGATCGGATTCACGGCCGGGACGTTGGTCGCGTTGTTCGCTGCGGTCGCCTGGAGTCGTACCGTGCTGCTCGACCCGGAAGATCCCGCGGCGCCCGACGAGCTCGAAGTTGCGCCGCCGCCCCAGACGGCGCTTTCGTCGAGGCCTGCGCCGTCGGTGGTGGACCAATCAGCGCAGCGCTCGGCGGACGACGTCGACTATCTCATGGCGCTCCGTCACGAGTTTCGCACTCCCCTCAACGCGGTGCTCGGCTTCTCCGACGTGTTGCTCAGTGGCATCGACGGCCGCGTCAATGCATCGCAGCGCGAGGATTTGGAGATCATCCGCGCCTCTGGAATCCGGCTTCGAATCCTGCTCGACAGCGCTCTCGATCTTTCACAGCTCGCCGACGAAGAGCTACGCCTCGAGACCGAACGCGTCGACGTGCGGGAGATCGTCCGTCGCGCGGCCGCAGAGGTCGGCCAACTTTGGTCCAACAAACGTGCAGCGCAGTGCAGTCTGCCTAGCGAATCTTGCATGGCGAACGTCGATGAGCCTCGACTGCGGCGGTCCGTCTTGGTGCTCGCGGACTTTTTGGCGACCCACCATCGTCATGCACGGATCGAGATGAGCCTCGCGCCATCCAACGGACATCTGGCTATCGAGCTGACGGCTCGACCTTCAGATGGGATGGCCCTCGACGAGCTGCCGACGCCGCAAGAAGTCTTGGCGTCCGAGGACATCGCCAAGATTCGCCGGTGGCCGGTCGCGGTGACGTCGGAGGTCATCGCGCAGCACGAAGGCTCTCTCTACCATGGGAGCGCTCCTTCTCGATTTCTGATTCGTCTGCCCACGGAGAGCGGTCGATGAGCCGCGGACGTCCCGTCACGGTGGCTCGGCTCCGAAGGGCGTCGTTCGTGGCGACGCTGTACTTCGCCGTGTTGTGGTTGTCGCTCGCGGAGGCGCACCGGTATCGGGGAGCCCTTTTCGTGCTGGGCGCTGGAGTCTTGTTGGGCACGGTGGTCTTCAGGTGGGGTGGCGTTCTCGGTCGAGCCTACGAGCCGGCTAGCGATTCCAAAGAGCCGACCACCGGGCGCGGGCCGAGTCACGATCGAGTCGAGGTGAGCTCGGCCCTGCCTGAGCTCCCGGAGCGGCAACGCGCGCGTTTCTTGGGGGCCCTCGGACACGAGCTTCGCAACCCCCTGAACTCGGTCACCGGGTTCTCCGACATGCTTCTCGGCCGTGTGGATGGAGAGCTCAACGAGGAGCAGGAGCGAAGCGTGCGTACCATCCGGTCGGCTGCGGAGCGTCTGCTTCGGCTCGTCTCGACGGTGGTCGACCAGGCGAAGCTCGAAGCGGGCACGCTCCGGCTTCAACCGCAGTGGGTCGCACCCAAAGATCTCATCACCGAGGCAATCGCGTTCGTGCGCTCTCGGGCGGAAGGCGCGTCGGTAGTAGGCGCGGTCTCTGAGGGCTTGCCGCGTGTTTTCGTCGATCGTCAACGCACGGTGCACGCCCTGGTGAGCCTGGCAGTGCTGGTGATGCGATCGTCGGAGACCGACGTCTCGTTCAGGGTAGGGCCGCCGCGCCGTGATCAAGTGGGCAAGGGCTTCGTCCAGTTCGATCTCATGACGAGCATCAGGGATTCTACGGCCGCCACTCTGGCCATCGTGGAACGTTTGCAGCACCCGCTCTCTCGCTCGGATGCGCTCGGGCTCGAGGTTGCAATCGCCAGGCGCGTCATCGAAACGCAAGGTGGGCGGATGTGGACGGAGGCGGGGACGGCAGGAAGCCTGCGCGTCTGCATGACGTTGCCGACTTCGTCGACGACCTAGCCCTTGCCGCGGCCGAGCGTGTCCAGAATCGCGCTATATGCCGCGTTTCGTTTCCAGCCGAAATCTTCCTGGAGCCTCTGGGCCATCTGCTTGGTGGTGAGACCTTCCTGTTGCCAATCGCCGACGAGCCGTTCGAGATCGACGTCCTCGGCCGGGGCAGAGGTGTCCTTCCCCTCGATGACGAGCGTGATCTCGCCCTTCACGGGGTCTGCGAGCTTCGTCTGCGCTTCTGCAAGCGCGCCGCGAATGGTTTGCTCGTGAACCTTCGTCAGCTCCCGACACAGCGCGACTTGCCGTTCGCCGCCGAGGTGATGCTCGAGGTCTCGGAGCGTGGCGCGAATGCGATGCGGAGACTCGAACAGCACGACTGCGCAATCGCTGCTGGCAATCCGCTCGAGGGCACGGCTCCTATCGCCGCCACTTCGGGGAAGGAAGCCCTCGAACGCAAAGCGTCCGACGGAGAGTCCCGAAACGGATAGGGCCGCGAGCACTGCGCTTGGGCCAGGGATCGCTTCGATTTCGACGCCGGCGGCAGCCGCCCGCGCCACCAAGTACGCGCCCGGATCGCTCACCAATGGCGTTCCCGCGTCGCTGACCAGTGCGTAGTGCGCGCCACTCGCCAGCTCGTCGACCACGCGGTCGACCTTTTCCGCGCTGCTGTGTGCATGAAAGGACCGCAAGGGCGTGTCGATTCCGTGTTTCGCACAAAGGGTTCGTGTATGTCGCGTGTCCTCCGCGAGAATCGAGTCGGCCTCGCGCAACGTGCGGAGCGCCCTGAGGGTAATGTCCTCCAGGCAACCGATGGGAGTCGCGACGACGGACAAGCGGCCGGCCATGCTGGGCGTTACCACATTTGGATGGTGCGGCGACCCGCGACCTAGGGAGATTCGTAGACTTCGACCACCGTCTCTCCGAGCTCTTCCCTGAGAAACGCCTTGAGCTTCTGGAGCAGCCGCTTCTCGATCTGGCGCACGCGCTCGCGGCTCACCCCGAACTCGTCGCCCAAGGTCTGCAGAGTCTTCGGATCCTCGGCTACGAGCCGGTCTTCGAATATCTTCTTCTCTTTTCCTTTCAGCGACTTTCCGAACTCGTGGATCTTCTCGGTGAACTGATCCCCCACCTCGGCTTCGGCCAAGGTGTCGTCGGCCCGGGCTTGCTCGGAGGGAAGGAGCTCCACCCGCGCGACGGAACGTCCCTCCGAAGTGCCGACTGGCGCATCCAACGAGGCGTCGCCTGCTGCGAGTCGCATGTCCATGGATACGACGTCTCGTTCGGGAACGTTCAGGCGCTCGGCGATCCGCTCGGCAGTAGGCTCGATGCCCATGGCGGAGAGACGGGCCTTTTCCTTTTGCAAATTGAAGAACAGCTTGCGCTGCGCCTGCGTGGTGCCGACCTTGACGAGACGATAGTTGTTCAAGATGTAGCGGAGAATGTAGGCGCGGATCCACCAGGCGGCGTAGCTCGAGAGCTTGACTCCCTTGTACGGGTCGTATTTCTTCACCGCCTGCATGAGACCGATGTTCCCCTCTTGAACCAAGTCGAGGATGTTCTTGTAGGCTTGACGGTAGTCGTAGGCGATCTTGACGACGAGTCGCAGATTCGACGTCACCAAGCGCCTCGCCGCCTCGAGATCATCGTGCTCGAAGAAGCGCACCGCGAGATCGTGCTCCTCTTCTTTGGATAGGAGGGCATAGCGCTGAATGTCTCTCATGTAAGCGCCGAGCGGATCACGACGGCTCAGCGCAGAGGACGCGACCGACAAGGACTGCGAATCGCCACCATGCTTGTCGTCTTGCTCCTGCAGAACTTCGACATCTCCAGGCTCGTCGATTTCGTCGGGAGACTCTGGGTCGTTTTCCGTCATGCGTTCCCCTCGGACACCGATCTCTAAAGCACAGAGACCCGTCCCGTCCAGTGCCGGCTCTCACTTCGGCGCTTCGAAAGCCAGCCGCCCGGCGGGGCGAGGCCGCATCCGTCCGCCAAGAGAGCCCGCAATCGTGTACTGAATTGCCCCGTCGGACGTCATGGCCGATTTCAGCCCACTAGAGGCGAGCTCGAACATGGTGGCTACTTTCGGGCTACGCTCCTTGTATGCCTCCTCGATCTTGACTCTCAGTATCAGGTCGAGCTCGGATCGTTTCAGCGGACGCGCCAGCCGGATGTTGCCCAACATTCCCAATTTGAGATCGCTCCCGTCGGAGCTGGCACGTTCGACCTTGGCGACGCCGTCTTCGATCGTCGCGAGCAGCTCGAAGTTGCCAGCGTCCGCTTGATCTACCGTGAGCCCGCCCCATCCGGGGATCTCCAGTTGTGACTCGCCGTCCCCCACTTTCAACCCGTCGACCGTGATCGCCACGTCGCCTGTGGACTCGTTCACCTCGCTCGGCATGTAGAGCTCGATCTCGCCATTGAGCGTTCCGGCCAGCGGGATCTTGGTGAACCTCCGGAGAGCGGAAATCGCGGCTAGGTCGATGTCATCCAGCTCCATCTCGACTTGGAGGTTGCTCTCGCCGATGGTCATGTCGCCGTCGGCGTCTCCTCCCGCGAGCTCCGCATCGAAGCTGTACGACTTCGAGTCGGACATCAACGAGAACAAGGATGCCTTCACGGTGAGCTCTTCGAAGATGATGTCGAGCGGCGGCGAACCCTCTTCCTCCGGCGGGAGCACCACACGCAAGTTCTCGAACGTCAAGCCCGACAAGCCCGCGTGCGTGAGGTCGATGATCTCGATCTCGTAGCCTCGCGTCTGCGCCTCTGTGACCAGTCGGTCTGCGAGCCGGTCGTAGGGAAACGTCTTGTAGGCGAAGAACACGAAACAGAGGAGAAAAAAGATGGGATAGCCCGCCCATCTGAGGATCTTTCTGAAGGGAATCTTCCGCACTGCTACTCCTCTTCCCTGGCTGCGCTGCCTTCGCGGTCGTATGCGTTGACTGCAAGCTTCACCGTGTAGCCGGTGCGCATACGTCCGCCGGTCATCTGAATCTGCTCGATCGCGATGGGATAGGAGCTGTTCTCGATGTCAGCCAACATCTCGATCAAAGGTCGAATCTCGACGACTGGCAAGGAGACGCGGACGGAACGACGACTGTAGGCTCCCATGTCGAGCTTGGGCTGGTCGGTGATTGAAAGGCCGGTCACTCCATACTGCTGGGCCCGCTCTTCCAAGAACCCGCCGAGCGACGGGGCCGGGCGGCTGTACAGGCGCTCGACAGCCCGCCGGTCGGCCTTTTGTTGCAGGAGCCTGGCCTCGGATCGCTGAATGTCCTGCAACACTCGCGCGATCTCCTCGTTCTCCGACTCGACGTCCGAAATGGTCGAGATGGCGACGTAGATCGGTACGACGACCAACATCACACAGAAGATGATGGCCATCAGCCCGAGCAGGTTCCGCTCACGATTACTGAGTGAGTCGATCCAACTTCGTACGTTGTCGAATGCGTCGTCGAACGCCACGTCATTGCTCCTGTTGGCCGCGAGGGCCGGAATCTTCACATCTGATCTTGACCTCGATCTTGTAATCCTTGCGATCCTCTACGGCCGTGGAGATGGAGCCTTTGTCTATCTCCGCGAAGCACCGATGTTCCTGCAAGGCTTCGACGAGGCGATCGCGTTCGGCGATCGACCCCAACGTTCCTTGGATTTCGAATCGGCCGGTATCACCTTCGTCGTCGATTTCAATCAAAAGCCGGCGAGTGTCGTGTTGGATGTCTTCCGGGATTTGCTCCGAGATGGCTTCGAGCGCGTCGTAGGCATCGAAGCGCGGGAGTGGATCATCGACTCTCGGCCCCGCGGTCAAGAGCTCCCTGGCGTACGTGGCGCTCTGCACTTCCTCACCCAACAGGTCTTGACTGACCTCGGCGAGCACCGCGCTGAGCTGTGCATGCTCGGCACGAGCGACACGGTAGCGCGCAACCAACGATACGCCGAAGGAAAGCAGGATGGCGGCGGCGGATATCGCGATGAGACGTGAGTGCTTGCGAATCTCGCTGGCGGCTGCCTTCGATGCGAACTCTCCCTGGCGGAGATCGATTTGCTTTCTTCTCGAGATCGCGCGTGCTGCGAGAGCAGCGGCCTTGGCGAACTTCGGCAGCGTGTCTTCGTCGGCGCCAGGCGCCACCGGCAGCGCAGCCACCTCGCATTCGATCCCGAGTTGCTCGGTGAGCCAGCGACGTGCGCTCTCCATGGGCGCCGTTTCTCCGGCAAGCAGGATGAGAGAGGGGTCGTGAGATCGCTGCGCCCGATAGCTCGCGAGCGTGCGCTGAAGAGATGCAGCGAGCACGGCGCGCCGGCCGGCCTCCACCAGATCCATTCCGCCCGAAATCGTCCTCGCGAAAGTGCATTTGCCATCGGTGAGGGCAGCGAAATCGGTGCTGGCCGGCCCCACGTCGATGACCAGGACCGTTCGATCGTCGAACGTTTCGGGAAGCAACGCGCCGAGACCGTCGAAAGCCGCTGCTCCCACGGCGAGCTCCCGCGGATCCACGCCCAGGTCCTGTAGCTGCCGCAAGCAGGCCGTGACGTTCTGCCTCGGTGCAGCCACGGCCATCAGCTCCACCGTCGACTCGTCACGGCTCACCACTTGGTAGTCGACGACGGCATCGTTCACCGGGAAAGGGAGCACCGCCTCGAGCTCGCCGGGGAGCACTTCTGCAGCCTTCTTTTCGACGCCGATCGGCAGGTCCACCAACCTCAACGAGGCGGCATCGCCGTTCATCGACGCCATGATGCGGTCGGGCGCCTTGGCTCCCGCAGCAATCACCTGGGCCACTGCTGCTCGGAGTAGATCCTGCTCCGACTCGGTCTCTGCCGAATAAGGAACGGCCGCTTCCGCGTATTGCTCCATTTCGGAGCCGCGGAAGGCAGTTCTCAGGAAAGCCCCACGAACCGCACGCGCTGAAATATCCAATCCCAAGACCAACGACATCTCAATTCACCCGATAGTAGTGGAATACGCCCAACCCCGGCATTCGACCGGTGTTGGGGGGCGGTGGCACCCACCGCGCATGAAAGTTCACGACGGACTCGATTCGTATCTGGGAGCGCCCTACCAAGCCAGTGGCTTCGATGGTGAAGATTTGGGCCGACGTAGCGAAGGATCGCGCGAGCGCCGTGCGTTGTGTGTCGGGAACGACGATTGGTGCAAAAAGCAGAGGACTGTCCTGGCCTAGGAAACCGACCAGCATGCCGTAGAGGTCCTTTTCGGTGCCCTTGCCTTCGATGAAGTTGACGAAATCCGTCGGACGGCTGAAGAGCGGAATCGGGATTAGCTGTCGAATCGTGGTGAGAAGCTGCGTGAACTTCAGACCCTCCAAGGGATCCGTACACAGAGTGGCTTCCGGTACGTACGAGCAAACCCTGCCGAGCAGGACTTGTGCCGTCGCTTCGTTGAGGTTGATCAGCCCGGACGCGTAGATCGTCATGATTCGGGATTCGGGGTCGTTGGGGATGGGTTCGACGAAGGTGGCCCAGAAATCGTCCGTGAAGCCCCGCACGAGACGAAGCTCCTGGATCGAATCGAAGGGAGCATTCTTGTTGCGGTAGGGGTCATCGCGCATCTGGTAGACCGCGTCGTCTTCCGTGCCGGTGCCGCCCGTCCGCGTTTGACCAGCTCCGGGATCGAAGTCGGTCCGTTGAATGTCGCGATCCCACCAGTCGATCACGGCCGCGACCAGATCGACTCGCGTGGTCAGAGTTCCGGTTTCGTCCTCTCTCGAAAACAGGGCATCGTACGGGCTCTCGGGCAGATACCCACCGGTGAGAGCAAACAACTGATTCGCCACGCTGTTTCGAGCCTGCTCGCCATCGAGGAAGAGCGGATCGTTGACGTTGATCTTCCCGTTCTCGCTGACGACGCGAACCTGGCACTCACCAGGTAAATCGTCGAAACCTTCCGTGTCTCCGAACTGGATGCCGAGCTCCATCAGGGTGCCCCGCTGATCCTCTGGAGTGCAGAAAGGAGACAGAATTTCGTTTGCAAAGTCCCACACGGGCAGTTGCGGCGCCGGACGGCCCGTTGCCGCACGGTAGAGCGGATCGACGAACCGCCGAACTTCGGGTTCCTTCGCAATCAGTAGTCGAGTCAGGTTCGTCGCGCTCTTGGCCATGTACTCTGCCTGTAGCGCATCTCTTTGTGCGCTCGAGACCGCGAACGCCGTGCCGGTGGTCTCGTGCATGTCTGCCAGCATGACCGCAAGAATCGCGACCGTCGTGATCGCGACGATGAGCGCGACTCCTTCTTGCGAGCGCGCTCTGCGTTTCGTGTTTTCTTGGCGGGTCATGGGTTGTAGTTGGCGTGGTTGAGGGCGTATGTGAGCGGAATGGTAACTCGCGTTCCGAACGTCTTGGTCTTGCCGGGACGCCGTGGGTCTTCCACCGACAGCCGGATGCGTATCTGGGTCGGCAATCGGTTCGCTTGCGCGAGCATGTCCTCGGAGTCCCAAGTCTGTACCCAATCGGTAATCAAGGGGTCGAAGTACTCGATGTTGAATTCGGTGACGTTCTCCACGAGGATCTGCGATTTGCCGCCGCGGCGTGGGTCTTCGTCGATCCGATTCTGTTCGCGCCGAGCGAGCACGTTCATACGAGGCTCGTCGGGGTGTTCGGTCACGAAGTAGCTGATCTCGTTTTGGTCGGACTCCTTTGCATTGCGGTAGAGCCGCCGATGCGAGAACGAGGTGAAGTCTATTCGGTCCTCGTTCCCGTGATCTTTGCCGATGAATGCGGTCTCGACGACTCGCAAGTCCAAAGAGGGATTCACGTGCGTCGATACGAACGCCATGGTGAGCTCTCGCGTCATTCGCTCGAGGGCCATGTGAACGATCCGCGAGTGATCAGCGTCCTCTTCCACGCGCGCCTTGTTCAGCGCCGTTTGAGAGAAGCCGCCGTAGATCATGGTTCCGATCAGCGCCAGGATGGTGACCGCGAGGATGATCTCCAGGAGTGTGAATCCCTGCTTCATGAGCCCTCCTCGACGGCCGTTTCATCGATGGGAGCGGGTTGGTCGGATACTAGGTACTGGACGACGTCGAAGCCGCGAACGGCAGGGCCTTCTTTCCACTGGACAGTCACGGTCGCTCTTCGAACCTGCTCTTCGAGGAAAGGCTTCAAGATGGGGAAGCCCAACTGTAGTGCAAGCATCGCGAGATTACCGGCCTCGCCGGCGATCACCTCCTGTGGAGTCCCGCCTTGTTGATTCACTTGGTCGTATGCCTCGGTCAGTTGCCGCTTGGACGCATCCTGTGCCGACTCGTCTTCGTCTTCCTGGGTGCCGAACTCCGGCAGGATGATGCGTTCGACGATCCACTTGCATTCGAAGCCTTCCACCGGCGCGTGCTCACAACAGTTGTCGGTATCCTCTTTTTCGAGTGCGGGAAGTCCCTCGATGGCGATGATTTCCTCGATCTCTCCCATCTTGCATCGCGCGAGCGTTGCGGCGACGTTTTGACGACGTGCGCGTTGAGCGACGTTCGCGGCGCCGACCTCGCTCGAAAAGATCGCCGTCAGCGACAAGCCGAGAATCGCTACTGCGATCATGACCTCTAGCAGCGTGAAACCCTGCCTGCTCATAGCGAATCCCTCACTTCGCCTTCGTCATCGAGATCATCCAGCGGCTCGTAGGCGAAGTTGTGGATGCGTGCGTTGCCAGTGAGCGGATGGATCTCGACACTGTACACGGTATCGCTCGAGTCACTCAGTTGAATCACGGCGCGTTCGGCGAGGCCGCCGGGAAAGAAATAGACCGAGCCTTCGCCATCGGTACGCTTGTCGATCTCGTGGGGAGTGATCAAGGCGTGAACGGAGATGCCATCACCCAGGGGTTGGGCCGTGTAGCGTTCGAGGACCTTCCCCCGGTCGTTCGTGATCGGCTGAAACGGCGAGGTGGGCTGTGGTGTCTCCAAAGGCTTTTCGAGACGGCTTCGTGCGAGGTCCCACGGATCCACGGCCTCGCCCGTCTCGGACTCGAGTTGCTCTTGGGTCGCCAAGGTCACCGGCGTGTCGGCCTCTTCCACCGCCATGGTGTCCTTTTCGAAGTCGAAACGCAGACGTGTGGTGGTGCCCTGCGTGATCGCCCGGCTGTAGGCGAACTGTGCGGCGCTCATGACTTTGAAAGAAGCCGATCGCAGTCGCGTTCGGGTGATCGCCCCGAGCCCGAACGTCGCCCCAGTGACGATCACGGCGATGATCGTCACGACGAGGATCACCTCGATGAGAGTGAATCCGCGGTTCGTCTTTGGAGCGCGTCGGGGCATGGATCTCATTGAATGTCGTCTTCGGTATTGAACTCCAGATCGGGCCCGGCCGAGATCACGACGATGTCTCCGTCCTCGCAGCTAATCTGGAACGGTGTGTCCCATGCATCTGCGGTTCGGCGGCTGGAATCCAAATACCGCTCGGTGACGAGGTCCTCGACCGTAGGACAACCTCTCGGGTTGTCGGCCACGTACAGCATCACTGCCGAACGGAGTGCTTGAGCGTCGGTCTTGGTGCTCTTGATTCGCGCTTCTTCCAACCGTGGTAGAAGGGCCACCGCGACACCACCTGCGATCATCGCGAAGATGGTGATGACGATCATGATCTCGATGAGCGTCATGCCTTCCTGGTGCTTGCGCCGTGCGATTTGCCGCAGTCGGCGGGTTTCTGTCGTCTTGGGCATGGAGCCTCCCATTCGCTTCATTGAATGTTGTCGTCCTCTAAGAGCGAGCCGCTGGGACCCGCCGAAATTACGTCTGCATCGTCCTCGAAAAAGCCAGGACAGCGGATGGCAAGGGCTTGGCCCCAACCATCTCGGGGCATGGCATCCAGATAGTGCTTGTGCGGCAGAGGCGGGTGGAGCAGCTCTGCCTCCGAACGTGGACAACGGCCGACGTCCGTTCGAAAGTGATCGATGGCCTGCTTCACTCGAGCAATGGCTGCTTCGGTGTTGCGGACCCGAACTTGGTGACGAACGTACCGGGCGAACCCGAACAGGAGCAGGGCAACCACCAAGAGGCCCAGCAGAGCCTGCCACCGGGTCTGGCTCACGGCAGTCCGCCAGGGCCCGCCGCGGCGCTCCCAGGGTAGGGCAACTCGTTCTTTGCGTCGTCCTCGAGCCACGGTCTTTCCTCATTGAATCATCTCGTTGAGCTGGAGGAGCGGCATGAGAATCGCGAACGCGATGCCTCCTACGACTCCGCCCATCACCACGATCAGGAGCGGCTCGAGAATCGAGGTCATCGCTCCAACGCGCACTTCGATCTGTTGGTCGTAGGCATCGGCTACGTGAATGAGCATTTCTTCGAGCTGCCCGGAGCGTTCGCCGACTGCAATCATGTGGGTCACGATGGGTGGAAAGCGGCCTGCCTGCCGGAGTGGCTTGGCGATGCCCTCACCTTCACGGACGCTCGTACGCGCATCCTCTACCACCCGCATGAGCTCGGTGTTTCCGAGCACGTTCCGCGTGATGTCCATCGCGGTGAGCACGGGTACCCCGCTGGCGAGAAGAGTGGCCAGCGTACGCGAGAAACGCGCCACGGCCACCATGACTAGAAGAGGGCCGAACAACGGCACCTCCAGCACGAAGAGGTCCCACTTTTTTCGGCCTTCCGGACTGGACCGCCAGCGCCGAAACCACCAAATCGCCGCTCCGATGAGGATGGCAAGCAACCACCAATAGTTGCTGAACACGTCGCTCACGAAGATCAGGAGCCGGGTGTACCAGGGCAGGGTCTGATTGAAGTTCTCGAAAATCGCCGTGACCTTCGGCACGACGACCGACATCATCAAAAACAGAATCAGGACGACGACCACGGCCATGACGAGCGGATACGCAAGAGCTCCGCGGACCTTGCTCTGAAGCCGCGTTTGGTCGTCTAAGAACTCCGCCAAGCGTCCGAGAACTTCTTCGAGGGTACCCGACGCTTCGCCGGCCGCCACCATGTTCACGTAGAGCGATGGAAACAGCTTTGGATGGGCTTTGAGAGCGTCTGCCAGCGTGCTGCCCTCGTTGACCTGGTTGCGCGTGTCGGTGAATGCGGTCTTTAGATCGGGATGATCGAGCTGCTCGATCAAAGCGCTCAGCGCCTCGACCAAAGGGACTCCAGAACGAAGCAAGACCGAAAGCTGCCTGGTCGCCACCGCGACGTCCATTTGCGACACGCGTCGAAATAGACGCCCGAAGTCGATCTCGCGCGCGGCTTTTCTCGCCGCTTCGGATTGCTCCAGAATCTCGGTGGCGAGAATGCCGTCCCGCTTGAGCACCGTGCGAAGCGCCTTGGCGCTATCCGCGTCACGGACACCCTTGACGGCTTTGCCCCGTGCATCGACGCCTCTGTATGCGTAGACGCCCATGGACTACACCTCGGCGGCTTGCGTGGCTGCGAGCACCTCTTCGACACTGGTCACGCCCGCTATGACTTGGCGCGCGCCGTCTTCACGCAGGGGCCGCATCCCCTGTTGTTGCGCGACGCGCTGAATCGTCTTCGCATCGCTGTTGTTCAAAATCTCGCGGCGAACCGGCTCGTCGATCAACATGAGCTCGAAGATGCCGATTCGGCCGCGATAACCCGTGTTGCTGCACTCTTCACATCCGCCAGGATGGTAGAGCGTCAGCTCTCCGTTGCTGCTCGCTGGTGCGGGCAGCGTCGACGGTCGGACGTTTCCGAGCACGGTCGTCGCAGCCACCCGCTGAAGCTCGGCGAGCTTCTCTTGTGCTCTTGCTGCGTCGATGCCGAGCTCCCTGAGATCTTGGGAGGTGGGGGTGTACGGAGTCCTGCATACCTCGCAGAGCCGCCGCACGAGCCGCTGGGCGAGCACGGCGAGCACTGACGAGGAGATCTGGTAGGGCTGCACGTCCATGTCGACCAATCGCGTGATGGCGCTCGGCGCGTCGTTGGTGTGCAACGTGGAAAGCACGAGATGACCAGTCAGCGAAGCGTGGATTGCGATCTCGGCGGTCTCGTGGTCTCGAATCTCACCGACCATGATGACGTCGGGGTCCTGACGCAGGAAGCTCCGCATGCCGGAAGCGAACGTGAGTCCGATTTTCGGCTGAACTTGCATTTGGCCGATTCCACGGAGCTCGTACTCCACGGGGTCTTCGGCAGTGAGGATGTTCTTCTCCGGTGTGTTGATCTTGTTCAGACAGGCATAGAGCGTCGTGGTCTTACCTGAGCCGGTAGGCCCGGTGACGAGGAGGATGCCGTTGGGGCGTGTGATCAGACCATGAAGCTGGTCGAGCTCGCGTCTGGCGAAGCCGAGATCGATCAAATTGAGAAGCACCTGCTCTTTGTCGAGAAGCCGCATGACCACACGCTCACCCTTGGCGGTGGGAATGGTCGAGACGCGGACGTCGATGACCTTGCCTGCAATTTTCTTCGTGATGCGTCCATCCTGAGGAAGGCGTTTTTCGGCGATGTTGAGGCCGGCTTCGATCTTCACGCGGCTCACGATCGATGGAAGGAATCCGCGGTTTGCTTCTTTGCGTGGAATCAGTCGCCCATCGATGCGGTACCGCACGACGACCTTCTCGTCGGTCGGCTCGATGTGAATGTCGGAAGCACGATCTTTGACCGCAGTGTAGAAGAGGTTGTTGACCCACCGGATGACCGGCGCTTCGTCGGTCATGTCGATGAGGTCGCGCAGCTCTTCGACCTCCTCGCCTTCCTTGGCATCGGCGAGCGCAGTCTCGTCTTTGCGCTCGTAAACGCGGTTGATCGCGTCGTCTATCGCTTCTTCCGAGGCTCCAACGGGGATGATGGTCTTTCCGAGCAGGATGCGTAGATCATCGACCGGGAACGGATCGAGCGGATTCGCCACCGCAACGCGGACGCCGTCGTGTGACTCCGTCAGAGGCAGGACGTGGTTCTGGCGCGCGAAGTTGATCGGCACGGCGTCGATCAACTCCTCCGGAATCGCGTCGGTGGCGATTTTCTCGACGAACTCGATTCCCACCTCGTCCGCCAGCGCGCGGACGACCTTGTTCCCTTCCACCGTGTGGGAAGCCACGAGAAAGTCACGGAGATCGATGTCGCGATCTGCGGCAGACGCGAGCACGTCTTCGAGCTTCTCGGGCTCGAGCGCCCCACGCCGAACCAGAATCTCGCCGATGTAGCGCTGTTCGAAGCTCATGGCGCCAACCCCTCCACTTCTCGACTCGCCGGCTGGGCCTCGATGGGCTCCTCGCTTTGGTCGGGCTCGATGGGTGCCTCGGGCTCCTCGGCCTGGTCGGGCTCGATCACCTCGGTTGGCGGTGCCGTCGAATCCTCCTCACCGCCCTCGGGCTGCTGTTCCTCAGCCGGCTCCTCGGTCGGCTCGGGCTCCTCCTCTGCAGCAGCCTCGGGTGCAGCTTCCGGTGTCTCCGGCTCGACCACTTCGACCTCGATGCCGTTGGGCCCGATGATCACGGTTTCTTCTTCTTCGACCTCGCGCGGCCGAGGAGGACGGTATGCGCCGATTGGCTCGCGTGGCACGTGGTCGGGCGGTGGCTCGAGCTCGGCCGCCTTGGCCAACGCGATTTCCTCTTCGACGTCGTCGATTTCATTCACGATCTCGGCAACCAGCCCTCTAGTGCGCGAGTAATCGATGTGCGGCTCGAACTTGTCTTCGCCGAATACGAAGTAGCGATCGATCATCTGCTGACGTTCCTGCATCTTTCGCTCGAAGATCTCGCGGAGGTCGCCTGGATCACGAATGATGTACGGAGTCAGAATCAGCAGCAGGTTGGTCTTTCGCTTGCTCTTGTTCGTCTTGCGAAACAGTGCGCCCAAGATCGGGATGTCGCCGAGAACGGGTACTTTGTCTTCCTGGTTCTGAATGGCGTCACGCATCAGACCGCCGATGACGATCGTCTGCTGGTCGCGCACCATCACCTCGGTTCGCGCGGTACGCCGATTGATCGAGACGACACCGAGTGTGCCGGACGTTGCGCCCTGCTCGGAAATCTCCTCCTCGATCTCGAGGCGCACTTCGTTGTTCTCGTTGATGTGAGGCACGACGCGAATGGTGGTGCCTACGTCCTGTCGCGCGACGCTTCCGAGCCCGCCCGCGAGGCCGGCCAAATTGCCGAGGTCTTGGCCGCCTTGGGCGGCTACGCCGAGCGCGCCCAAGCTTCCCGCTCCGGCAAACGCCCCTGGCGCGATGCCGTTGGTTTGGAGCGGGATGTTTTCTCCAACGCTGATTTCGGCTTCGGTGTTGTCAATCGCGATGATGTGCGGCGTCGAAAGCACGTCTGCGTCACCCGAGTTTGCCAATGCGGTCACCACGACGCCGAAGCCGGGGACCGAAAAGCCGACGAGCTGCTGCGAGTTCTCGATCGTAGGTCCACGTACGCCGAGCGCCAGGCCCGTCAGATTGTTCTGGGTGATGTCGATCGACGAAGGGGCATTGAAACCGAACAACGACAACGAGCCGTCGGTGGGGAAGTCTCCCGCACCGCCGTGAAACGCAAAGCCGAGCTCCGACGTGCGCTCGATGCCGAGCTCCATCACGACGGCTTCGATGAAGACCTGTTTCCTCGGGGCGTCGAGACGCTCGATGACTCTCTTGAGAGCCGTGTAGTCGTGCAGCGACGACGTGATGACCAGGGCGTTGGCCGGCTCGTACGCGGTGACCACGATGGCGCCTTCGAAGAGGGATCCCGTCGCGACGGCCCCCGCCGCGGCGCGCTGCGCTGCCTGTCCTCTTCTGCCGGCGGCAGCGGTCTGCTGCGGCGATGCGCTAGCCCCGACGAGCGCAGTGAGCGCGCTCGCGATGTCCGTAGCTGCTCCATGCTGGACGTAATGTACGTGAATGCGACCTTCGCCTTCGAGGGCGATGTCTAGCTGTCGAATCATCTCGAGAATCCGCAGGTAGGCGCGCTCGGTCGCGATGATGATGAGCGAGTTGGTGCGCTCATCGGCGATGATGTTGCGAATCGCGGACTCTGCTGCGACGTCGCCCACCAAAGCTGCCTCTGACTGGGCTTTTCGCGCTGCCGCCGTTCGCGCAGCTGGCTTGCCAGCCCCTCCATCCGTCTCCGCGGGAAAGATCTCGAGCAGCCTCGCCGCGAGCTCGGAGGCATTGGCGTAGTGGATCGGCTCGATCCAAGTCTGCGTGCCGCTTCGCGGGAGGTCGATGGCCTCCACCAGGCGAAGCATGCGGCGAATCTGTGCGCCGGTGTCCGTGATGATCAGCATGTTGGTCGGACCGTACGAGGTGATGTTTCCGACGGACGATTTGAACCGTGCCAGCAAGTTGGTGACGTCCTCGGCGGACACGTTCTCCAAGTGATGAATTCGCGTGATGTATCGATCCGACGCAGGAACGGGAGTTCCATCCTCGTAGAGCGGGATGGTCTGTTGCTCGATGTTGTTGGTCTCCACGATCTTCAAATAACGACCCGAAGGAACCACCGTGAACCCATTGACTTCGAGCACCGAAAGAAACGCTTGATACGCTTCGGACACCGTCACCTTGGTCGGCGCGAATACCGTCGCTTTGATCGACCGAAGCTTGGTCGGCAGGATGAAGCGGCGCCCGGTCATGTTGGAGATCAGCCGCACCAGATCGGGAAGCTCTGCGTCCTCCAGATTGAAGGTGACCCGTGTACGAGGAGACATCGGCTTGAACTCGACGCCCGTCTCGAATTGGGGAAGCTCTTCGAGCAGTGCTTCTTGCTCCGCGGCTCTTTGTGCTTCCGCTTCGGTCGTGGGCGCGGCGCGCAGAGGCACCGGTGACCTCGGGAGCCTCGTCGGTGGTGCTTCCGGCTCTGCCCCTTCTTGTTGGGCCACTGCGCCGTGACCAGTGCTCAGCACGAGCCAACCCACGAGCAAGCCAATCAGCTGTTTCTTAGAGTTCACGATTCATTCCCCGCTTGCATGTCGAAGTGGCGCCTCATTCGATGTTGTATTCGATGGTCATTTCGTTGTTCTGTCGCTTGACCGCCAACGTGAGCTTGTCCGCGCTTCGCAGACTCGAGTACGCTTCGAGCGCGCTGTCCGGGCTGGTCATGTCGAAGCCATTGATCGTTCGGAGCATGTCGCCGTTTCGAATTCCGAGACGGCCCAACAAACTGCTGCGACGGATGCCGTAGAGCTTCACGCCGACGACGCGGCCGTTCTCTTCGTGTGGAATGACCCGGGCCGTCCTCATCAAGCTGCCTTGATTGGCCAATACCTTGTCGACCAAACCGCGCTGGATGTTGAAACGCGTGTCACTGATTTTCTCGATGCCGTCATCGAGCTCTTCGTCGCTCAAGCCCGCCTTGCGTGCGTCGGCGATCGAGCTCTGGGCCGGGGTCGCCCTTTGCGGGACGGCGACCGGCCGAATCTTCCCCGTCTCCTCCTCTTCGAACATCAAGATCTGACACGCGCCACTCGATCCGCTGACGATGACGCTCGATGGATAGACGGCGACCACACGCGAGCCATCGACCGCGGAGCCCTCGCGGTAGAGCATCGTCTTTCCGTCGCTGGTGCCCGCGATGGCCGCAAAAGACCACTCCGGATAGCCGTAGTTCATCACCGAGCCGACCAATCGAAGTGAGTTGGAGCACTTTGGTGCCGGCTGCGTCGGATCCCACGCTTCGAGCGGAACGCCTTCATCGCCCGTCTCAGGAAGCGGCTCGGCAGTCAGATCGCCTCGCGCCGAATCGAATATGTTCCGACGGAGGATGAGCGCAGGATCGTGCGTTCGCTCGAACGACGGCTGGGCCGTGGCGACCGACGAGCGGCGCGGCGCTTCGGCGGCGGGATCGGTGGCAAGCAGCTCTGCAGCCAAAACCCGCGTCGTCCCCTGCGCCAGGAAGAAAGCGCAGAGCAACAGCGTTGCTAGCACGATGGCGGTGGAAAGGCGGTTCTGTTGGGCAGTAGGCACCACGGGCTTTTAGAGCAACCCCCGTGCCGAAGCTCGGAGGCTGAAACATGAATGATTTCGTTGGACAGGAGTCAATTCAGCTACGCCCCGATGGACAACGTGGCGGAGTTGATCCCCCGTAATTGACAAAATGACAGGTCCCCCGGGAACCAGGGTCACGCAGCTTCGTCGCCCTTTTCGGCGCCGAGCTTGCGGTAGATGGTGCGAGCCGAAATCCCGAGCAGCTGCGCAGCGAGCTGCTTGTCGCCGGCAGTGTGCTTGAGGGTGCCATGAATCACGCGACGCTCGACTTCGCTGAGAGGGGTTCCGACCGGAAACGCGAAGGCGTCGACTTGAGGCTCCGCGTTCGCAACTGGATCGGGCAAATCGGCGAGCTTGATTACACCCGTCTTGTTCAGCACGACCGCTCGCTCGATCACGTTTTGGAGCTCACGCACGTTTCCCGGCCAGTCGTAGGCGATGAGCTGTTGAATCGCGTCGCGGTCCACCGCCAACGGCTCTTTGTCGTTCTTGGCGCAATACGTCGCCACGAAGTGCTCTGTCAGCAGCGGAATGTCTTCACGCCGGTTGCGCAATGGAGGGCTCGTGAGCGCGATGACGTTCAGCCGGTAGTAGAGGTCCTCGCGGAAATCTCCCGAATCCACGGCCGCGTGTAGGTCTCGGTTCGTCGCCGCGATCAGTCGAAAGTCGGCCTTCTTCATGTGGCCGCCAACCGGCTGGTACTCGCCCTCCTGCAACACGCGGAGGAGCTTGACCTGCACCGCGGGCGAGAGCTCCCCGATTTCGTCTAGGAACAGAGTTCCACCCTCCGCTTCTGCGATGCGTCCGTCACGACGCGCTACGGCGCCCGTAAATGCGCCTTTTTCATGGCCGAACAGCTCCGACTCGACGATGGTTTCGGGAAGAGCGGATAGATTGACCCCGACGAATTTGCCGCGGCCGCTGCGCTCGTGGATGAAGCGTGCAAGAAGCTCTTTGCCCGTTCCGCTCTCTCCGAGAATCAGCACGTTGGCAGAGGACGGTGCCGCCTGCGTGGCGATCTCGAGCGCATTTCGAAGCGATGCGGCAGATCCCACGATGCTGCGATCGCTGAGTTGTGAAAGTTGTTGTCGAAGGCCTTTGTTCTCCACGATGAGCTGATGACGCTCGGCTGCTTTGCGAACGGTCTTCACCATCTGGAGGCGCTTGAGCGGCTTCTCGACGAAGTCGTACGCGCCTGCGCGCATCGCTTCGACCGCTTTCTCGACCGTGCCGAACGCAGTCATCAGCACGACCTCCGCATCGGGAACGACCGTCTTGAGCGCCTTGACGAGCTCGATTCCGTTCATGCCCGGCATCATCAGATCACTGACCACCACGTGAACCTCGTGGTGCCGACAGACGTCTAGAGCCTTCTGTCCGCTGGTTGCGGTCCGCACGGTGAATCCTTCACGCTCGAAGATCCGCCGCAGCGAATCGACGTTCGCCGATTCGTCGTCGACGACCAAGACCGAGATTTCGTTTGTGTCACTCATGGAAGACTCTCTGGCAACGTATGTTGACATTATGTCACTAGATGACAAGTCGTCCCTAAATTCTGCATGAAGGTAACTATGCTTGATCACTAAATTAACCTCCGGCCAGGAGCAGGATGCCCTCGGCTCCGCTCTCGAGTTCTGCAATCCCCGGGCCAGCCTAGAAGGCTAGGGGAAGCTGTTTCCCGGGCTGCGTCGCCGGACGTGTGGGGGCTCTGGGCGCTTCGCCGGCATCGTGCTCGAGGCCGAGGCGTGCACAGTGGGTTTGGAAGAGCTGCTCGATGGCGGCCCACCGCGGACCGCTTCCCACCATGCGTGCACCGAAGCGGCCTTCCGTGTCGCGCCCCCCGCGCACGTCGCGGATGGCGCTCATGACTTTGCGATGGCGGAGCGGAAACGCCTCGGCCAGTCGCGCCTCGAAGATGGGACCGACTTCGTTAGGAAGCCGGAGCATGATCTTGAATGCGCTCGATGCACCCGCATCGCGAGCTCGCTCGAGGATCCGAGGAATCTGATCGTCGTTCAGGCCGGGGATGATCGGGGCGACAGCCACGGCAGTTTCGATTCCGGCGTCGGACAAAACACGAAGGGTCTCGAACCGCTTGCTGGGCGGGCTCGCAAAAGGCTCGATCGAGCGGGCATGATCGTCGTCGGCGAACGGAATGCTGAGTGCCACGCGGCAGCCCGCGGAACGCTGCAGCTCCTGAAGAACATCGACGTCGCGACGGACCAGCTTCCCCTTGGTGATCACCGCAACCGGAGTCGCGTGGACGGCGCAGACCTCGAGACATCTGCGTGTGAGATTGTAGTGCGCTTCGAGCGGCTGATAGCAGTCGGTGTTACCCGAGAACGCGACGAGCTCCCGCTTCCATGATTTCCTCTCGAACGCCTCCCGGAGCCGCTCGACGATGTTCACCTTCACGATGATCCGGCGGTCGAAGTCGGTTCCCGCTCCGAAGCCGAGATAGGGGTGAGTGGGACGCGCGTAACAGTAGGCACAGGCGTGGAAACAACCCCGGTACGGATTCACGCTCCAACGAAACCCGACGTCCGGGCTCTTGTTCTCCGCAAGCGCGCTCTTCGCATGCTCCTCGTAGACGCGCAGATCGGCGGGCGGAGCCTCCCCCTCCCACTCGATGTGGGCTTCCTCGAAGCGATTCGGAGGATTATCGTGCGGACGAGGCACCTGAACGAACGTATAGTATTCCAGAGCCAAGCTCTACGCCAGCCTTTCACGACTGAGCCCCCGGAGGACGGGTCGCGACGTAAGAACCGGGCTCGGAAAAGACACGACACGGGGTTCCACGGAACGGGGCGGTTTGCAAAGGTCGCCCGGTGCACTTGGGAGCTTGGGCCACGCAAACCGCCCCTCGGGCGGCGCGCCAATCGGAGGTAGGCGTTCGTGTGGGGGTGGCGGGGTGGGGATGATGGGTCCGTGCTCCGAGGTTGCTGCTGGATCCAGATTCGAGGATCGGGATGTGTCGGTTGCGTCAACACACCCGGGTCCCGGACCGCGGACCGCGGCGCCCGGCTCACGCACAGCGTCAGCGTCAGCTTCAGTGTCAGTGTCAGCGACAGCGACAGCGACAGCGACAGGCCCACGCGGGTCTCGGGCCGCGGGTCCTCGGCACGCGGTCCTCGAACCTCACAGTCCTCGAACCTCAGTCCCCGAACCCCGATCCTCAGCGACCGTCTGCTGTGGGAGCTTTGTCCTCGTGATCTCCTTTGCGTGGGTGCGTGGGGCGGGCTGGCGCCCTTTTGGGGGAACCCACGCACCCACGCAAAGGAGAACACTCATGGGACTCATCGTTCAGCAACGGGCACTCGAGGCGGCAGGAGGGCTGCGGCAGGTGCTGCCGGTCGTGCGCAAGCGCGACAAGGTGCTCTTCGATCAGATACACCGGGCGATGAACAGCGTCGTGCTGAACATCGCGGAAGCCGATGGGAATGACCCGGGCACCGCCAAGGCGCGCTTTGCGAGCGCTTGCGGCTCCGCGAAGGAAGTCCGTGCAGGGCTTCGGCTCGCGGTTGCATATGGCTACGTGACAAACGCAGCCATTCGAGCCGTCGACACGGCGCTCGACGAGGTCTGCGCCATGTCCTGGCGACTGTCGGGCCGCTAGCAGGTCAGGGACAGCGTCAGCGGCAGTGCCAGCGACAGTGCCAATGTCAGCGACCCCGTCCTCCTCCGTACAAGCGGACGTACGGAGGGCTCGGAAAAACGCGACATGAGGTGGAGCGGACGTGCGAAGTGCCAATCGGCATGCCTGCAACCCGCTCCGATTGGCGCGCCGCCCGAGCGGCGGCTTGCGTGACCCACGCCCACAAGTGCATCGGGTCACCTATGCAAGCCGTCGCGTTCCGTGGAACCCCGTGTCGTGTTTTTCTGAGCCCGGTCCTTACGCAACGTTTGCAAGCCGCCCCGTTCCGTGGAACCCCGTGTCGCGTTTTTCCGAGCCCGGGCGCATACGCCCGTCGCGACCCGTCCTCCGGGGACTTGGTCGACGACACGTCGTGCTTACTTACACCCAGACGTCCTCCGCCG
>DATIUW010000092.1:0-26112 GCA_035466435.1 Polyangiales bacterium
TACACCTCTTCGATCGGCGCGGTGGTGCAGGAGCTGCGAAGCGGCTACTCCCGAGTCACGATGGCGGACAGGCAGAAGGTGCGAAACCACCTGTCTTGTGTCCATGCGGTCGCGCTTGCAAACCTGGTCGAGCTGACCGGAAACCTGGCGCTCGGCTACTCCCTCCCAGACGACGCCCGTTTCATCGTGTCGGGGATGAGCCTCGACTACCTCAAGAAGGCGCGAGGCACGATCACGGGCGAGTGCAACATCCCGCCCATCGACTCGAGCGACAAGAGAGAATACCAAGTCCCGGTCACACTCCGAGACGAACAGGGCCACATCGTCGTCCAGGGCACGCTGCGGACCTTGGTAGGACCAAAGCGGTAGCGCAGCAGGGTACGGTTTCAAATGGTGTTGGCGCTTCGGATTAGGGCTTGGGCTGCTGCGCGTGCCTGGTCGGTGACGCGGACTCCGCCGAGCATGCGGGCGATCTCTTCGAGTCGCTCGGGCTCGTTCAAGAGCCGGATGTCGCTCTTGGTTCGATCCCCGACGACCTCTTTGTGAACGCGGTAGTGCGCGTCGGCATACGCCGAGATCTGAGGCAAATGAGTGATGCAAAGCACTTGGCTGTGCTTGGCGACTTCGTGGATCTTCCGGCCGATCACTTCGGCCACCGCGCCTCCCACGCCGGCATCGACCTCGTCGAATACGTAGAGGCTTGCCGGGCCGAGCCCCGCGAGCACTCGTTTGATCGCCAGCATCGCCCGCGACAGCTCTCCTCCGCTCGCGATCTTCCGGAGCGGCTTGGCCTCTTCCCCTCGATTCGGTGCGATCAACAGCTCGGCGCGATCGATTCCAGTGGGAGAGAGACGGGCTCCCCGGACCTGCAGCTCGCGAGGTCCGCCCTCGAGCGCTGCCAGCTCGACCAGGACTTTCGCCTCGCCCATGCCGAGCGAGGACAGCTCCTTGCTGATCGCGCTGCTCAGCTTGGCGGCCGCCTTCTTTCGTTTGTCGCGAAGATCGAACGCCACGCGCGACGCTGCCTCGAGGCGTTCGTCATACTCCCTCTGGCACCGGTCGAGACGCTCCTCGTAGCCTTCCAACGATTGCAGCTCGGCAAAAGCCTGATCGCGCTGCGCCAAGATCTCGGCGGCGTCTCGCCCATACTTCCGCTTGAGCCTCGACGAGCGATCGAGCTGGTCCTCGAGCACCGCCAAGCGATCAGGCTCGTACGACAAGCCCCGACCGTAGCGCCCCAGCTCCGACGCGACGTCTTCCAACTGGACGAGCGCCTCGCGGACTCGTGCGGCGATCGGCTCGAGGCTCGGATCGACGTCTGAGGCGCTCTCGACCGAAGAGGCGATTCGCGAGAGCGCTCCGCAGATCGACTCGTCGTCTGAATAAAGCCTCGCTTCCGCATCCGACGAAACCATGCCGAGCTTTTCGGCGTGGCGCAGACGCTCGCGCTCCATCGTCAGCGTCTCTTCCGATTCGAGGACCTCTCGCAGCTCGTCGATTTCCCGCACTTGAAAGCGGAGCAAGTCCTCGCGATCGAGCCTTCCCCGCTCTTCGGTGACCACGGCTTCGAGGCGTGCCGCGGCGTCCACCAGCGCAGCATGCGCGCTCTCGACCTCCGCCAGTAGCGATGCATGCTGCGCGAAGGCGTCGAGGTATCTCAGATGGTGACGCGCATCCGCGAGCGAGTGGTACTCGTGCTGGGACGAGATGTCGGCAAGCCCCTTGGTGGCCTCGCGGAGCTGAGCGAGTGTGGCGAGCCGTCCGTTGATGTAGGCGCGGGTCCGGCCGGTCGCGCTGACTACCCGTCGAACCAAGAGCTCCCCGTCGGTTTCGATGCCCTGATCGCGAAGTGCATGCAGCGTTTCGGGCTGGCTGCTCAAATCGAACAAGGCCTCCACCTCCGCGGCTTCGGCATCGGTGCGCACGACCTCAGGCCGGCCTCGTGCGCCGAGGACCAGTTGGAGCGCATCGACCAAGATGGACTTGCCCGCCCCCGTTTCCCCCGTGACGATGTTGAGCCCTGCATCGAGCTCGACCTCGAGCGCTTCGATGACCGCAAAGCTTCGCACGCGCAGGCACGTCAGCACGGCGCTTGCTCTAGCACAGGCATTGCGTGGGCGCTGCACTAGCGCTAGCAATCGGAACCAATGGCCTCTTCGTCGGAAATTCGAGAATCGTTTCTTCGGTTCTTCGCGGAGCGAAACCACGAAAGGGTCGCTTCTGGTCCGCTCGTGCCGCCCAACGACCCCACGTTGATGTTCACGAACGCCGGGATGGTGCCGTTCAAGGACGTCTTCACGGGAAAAGAAGAACGTCCGTATTCACGAGCGACGTCGTCTCAAAAGTGCATTCGAATCAGTGGCAAGCACAACGACCTCGAAAACGTGGGCGTCACCGCGCGGCATCACACGTTTTTCGAGATGCTCGGTAACTTTTCGTTTGGGGACTACTTCAAGCGCGACGCCATTCGGTTCGCGTGGGACTACTTCATCGACACGCTCGCGCTCGACCCCGAGCGGATCGTCGTCACGGTGTTCGGCGGCGAGCAAGGGCTGGCGCCAGCGGACGACGAGGCAGCCGCGATCTGGAAAGACGTGACGGGCTTTCCGAGTGAACGAATCATTCGCTGCGGAGCCAAAGACAACTTCTGGCAGATGGGCGACACGGGGCCGTGCGGGCCGTGCTCCGAGATTCACTACTGTCTGGGTCTCGACGACATCGATCCTCGCACCTTCGGCGACGAGCCGTCGGCCGACGGGCGAGGTTGGTTCGAGCTTTGGAACCTCGTCTTCATGCAGTTCGAGCGCCACGCCGACGGCAGGATGGATCCTCTTCCTGCGCCGTCGATCGACACCGGCGCGGGCCTCGAGCGGATCGCCGTGGTCAAACAGGGAGTTTTGAGCAACTACGATACGGACCTCTTGAGGCCCGTCGTGGATCTGGCGGCGGAGATTTCGGGCAAGCGGTATCGGGGCAGCCAAGGAGACGACGACGTCAGCATGCGGGTCATCGCAGACCACGCGCGTACCACGGCCTTCTTGATCTCCGAGGGTGTATTCCCGGACCGAGACGGCCGTTCCTACGTTTTGAGGCGGGTGATGCGCAGGGCGATCCGCCACGGCCATCGCCTCGGCATCGAGGAGCCGTTCTTCCATCATTGCGCGCTTCGCGTGGCGCAGAACATGAGTGACGTCTATCCCCAGCTCGGGGAGCGGCAAGCCCTCATCGCTCAGATCACGCAGCAGGAAGAAGAGCGCTTCCGTCGCACGCTGGACCGGGGGCTGCAGCTCATCTCGGAAAACGAAGAATGGATCGAGCGAGACGGCGAGCGGTCGCTACCCGGCCGCGTAGCCTTTCGGCTCTATGACACCTACGGCTTCCCGCTCGATCTTCAAGACGTCATCGGCAAGGAGCAGGGCTTCGAGATCGATCACGCTGGCTTCGAACGAGAGCTCGCGGAAGCTCGATTGCGCAGCCAGGGATCCAAAGTCGGCAGCAGCGCGGTGGCCGAGATCCATCAAACGGTTGCCCAGGAAGTGGGAGCGACGGAGTTCGTCGGTTACGACGCCGAAAGCGTCCGCAGTAAAGTGCTCGCGGTGCTCTCGGACGGCGCGCGGGCGCAGAAGCTCGGTGCGGGCGAGACGGGCGAGATCATCGTCCGGGAGACGCCGTTCTATCCCGAGCAAGGTGGACAGGTCGGAGACCGCGGCGTCATCGAAACCGACGGCGCGCGATTCGAGGTGCAAGACACCCAGAAACCGGTCGAAGGCCTGATCGTACATCGGGGCCGTGTGCTCTCGGGGTCGTTCGTGCCGGGCGCAAAGGTCGAGCTCCGCGTGGACGAGGCGCTACGAAGCGCGACCCGCCGAAATCACAGCGCTACGCATCTGCTCCACTGGGCGTTGCGCCAGGTGGTCGGGGAAACAGCGGCGCAGAAGGGCTCGCTCGTCGGCCCGGAACGTTTGCGCTTCGATTACAGCGGAACCCGTCCGCTCTGGCCGGCAGAAATCGAGCAAATCGAGAACCTCGTCAATGCGTGCGTGCTCGACAACACCGAGATCAGCACCGAGACGCTCCCCATCGAGGAGGCCAAGGAGCGTGGCGCAATCGGCATCTTCGAGGAAAAGTACGGCAACGTGGTTCGCATGCTGCGCATCGGGCCCTCGCTCGAGCTTTGCGGCGGTACGCACGCACGGCGCACCGGGGACATCGGCCTTTTCAAGATTCTCTCCGAAGCAGGTCTCGCAGCCGGAGTCCGCCGTATCGAGGCCACCACGGGCCTCAATGCCCTCGGCCATTTGCGACGCGTCGAATCCGAGCTCGCCGAAACGGCAACGATGCTCAAGGCGCCGGTCCCTCAGGTGCGCGATCGAGTCGAGAGGCTCGTCGAGCAGCAGAAAGAATCGCAGCGAGAGATCGAACGGCTCAAGCGAGCGCTGGCCTCGGGCGATCAGGCCGATTTGTCCTCCGAAGCTCGCGAGATCGACGGCGCTCGCGTGCTCGGCGCCATCGTCGAGATCGGAGACGCGGGCACCTTGCGCGAAATGGCCGATCAGCTCCGCGACAAGCTCGCGCCGGCGGTCATTCTGCTCGGTTCACCGAGCAAAGATGGAAAGAAGGCCATGTTGGTTTGTAGCGTTTCCAAAGCGCTCACCAATCGATTCCGCGCCGGCGACATCGTGAAAGCCGCAGCCTCGGTCGTGGGCGGCAGTGGCGGGGGTAGGCCCGACTTTGCGCAGGCAGGGGGGCCCGATCCGACCAAGCTCGGCGAAGCGGTAACCAAAGTGTACGAGCTGGTGGGGGCGGCGTAACTTGTCCGCAAAATCGAAGCTCGTTGGGACCCTCCTCGATGTGTATCTCAGCTCGCGTCCCGCCAAGCATGCGCTCTACACCGCCGGGCGCTTACTGCGAGGCGGCCGACGTCGCGCCGAGCTCTACTACCGCGCGGATGACCCTTACAGCCACTTGCTGGTGCAGGTCGCGCCGCGTTTGTCGAGCACGTACGGGCTGTCGGTCGACATCGTCCCCGTGGCGCAGCCTGGCCCAGCCGCGAACCCCGCTCCCGAACAGCTCCTGCATCATGCGATCCGCGATGCAGCGTTCTTGGCTGAGAGCTACGGGCTGAGCTTTCCGCGGGATGCCAAGCCACCGCCCGAGGATCGGGTGCGCCGCGCTCATGCGGTGCTGCTCGAGCCTCGCTCGGCGGCGGAGAGCTCACAGATTGCGGCGGCTCTCGGGGAAGCCGTGTGGCGCGATGATGGCAGAGCGCTCGCGGCAATCGTCGAACGGCACGGGAGCGCATCCGGTCAGGCCGTGCGCCCGGCGCTCGACGCCAACTACGCCGCGCTCGAACGCGCCGGCCACTACCAGCCGGGCATGATCCACTACGGCGGGGATTGGTATTGGGGCATCGATCGGCTCCATTTCCTCGAAGAGCGGCTGCAGCGAGAGGGGCTTTCCGGGAGCCTCGGCCTCGTTCCTGGTCCGGTTCCCGAGCTTGCATCTGCGATCGTCGGTGCGGGCGAGGCAAAGCCGCGCATCGAAGCCTTCGTTTCTTTCCGGAGCCCGTATTCGTACCTGGCGATTGCTCAGCTCATCGCCTTGCGGGACCGCTATGGCATCGAGGTCAGCGTTCGTCCGGTTCTCCCCATGGTGATGCGCGGGCTCCCCGTCCCACGAGCGAAGCGACTTTACATCGTGCACGACACGAAGCGGGAGGCCGACCGACTCGGCATTCCCTTCGGGCGGGTGTGTGATCCTCTGGGCAAGGGCATCGGCTACTGCATGGCGGTGTTCTTCAAACACGCGGCGGGCAGAGGGATCGAGCTCGAGCTCACCCACTCGTTGATGCAAGGAATATGGTCCGAAGCTCGGGACGTCTCGCACCTCCCCGATTTGCTCGCGCTCACCAAGAGAGCAGGCATCGAAGACGCCGATGCGCGGGCCGCGCTCGAGGATCGAAGCTGGAAGGACCAAGCTCTCGAGAATCGAGAGGCGCTCAGCGACCTCGGGCTCTGGGGGGTGCCTTCGCTTCGAATTGGCGCCTATTCGACCTGGGGCCAGGACCGTATTCCCTTCGTGGAAGCCGAGATTGCTCGCATTTTTTCGAAGGGTTAGGTGTCTTTTGCCGCGAAAGACTTTACGACGCCCCTTTTTCCTGTGACATTGATCACGTGACCAAGGCTGACGAGAAGCTGGCCGGGGCGGACCAGGCACTCGCAGAGCTCGGAACGAGCGACGAGGAGATCTTTGCGGTGCGCACTCGCTTTGCCGATGCGGAGCCGATGGACCTCGACGCAGTCGATGGGGAGCTGGAGGCGCTCTCCGAAGGCATGCCGAGCGTGCCAGCGGCCGCTGCGACGCGTGCTGCGGAACCAAGTGCGCCAGAAGAGGCGCGCGAGAGCTGGGACGACGAGAGCACCGAGGTCGAGGTGTTGGACGAATCCGACTTCGTGTTGCTCGTCGACGAGGAGGACCTCGAAGAGCTCGAGAAAGCCGGCGACGAAGTGCCCCGCGTGAGTTGCCCACCGCCGGTTCCGCAGGCGGACGAGGAGGGCGACGGTTTCTTCAAGAAGCTCTTCGGAGGCCGCCGGAGCAGCAACCGGCCCTAGTCGGGTTCAGAAGTAGAACGTCGCGCCGAACGTGAGCAGCGCGCCTCCGGAGGTGTTGGTGCTTCTGGTGCCGTCGACGAACTCCGGTCGGGGATCGCTGTCGACTCGATGTCGGATCACCCCACGAGCATCGAAGTTCAGCGCAAACGCTCGCGCCAACCGGAGCTCCAGCCCGAGTCCCGCCTGGCCTCCGACATGCGTCATGCGCCGAACCTCGTTCAGCGTGTCGACTTTGCCGAACGAGGCGCCGGGGCCGATCAAGAAGTAGACCTGCAGCTTGTGCTGCGGATTGACGAAGAACAGAACATTCGCCGTGACCGGGATCTCGGTGCGATAGAACCCTTGAAAGTCGTGACCGACGAAGTACCCGGAGCCTAGGTCGATTCCCACGTGCGGCTTCGGCCGAAACCTGAGTGCGCCGTTGAAGCCGCCCATGGTCACATCGCGACCGAGTGTCCCTCCGACGTCGAAATGAAGACCGACTTTGCGCTCTCGCTCCCGAGGCGGGGGGGACTGCACCGCCGGCGCGGAGGAATCCGACTTCTGCTTCACGACGACCACGGTGGGAGGCTTGGTGCGGACCACCATCGGCGAGGAGCTGTCTCGAGGCTCGACGACGACCACCTCGGCGTGCGCGCGCTCGGTGCGGGCCAGCACGATGACGCTGGCGACGAAGAAAAGCAGGGCGAATCGGAGCATGGGACCACCTCTCGTTCTTCTACGAGGTGGACGCGCCAAACATTCAAACCGCAGGCTCCGAGCGGGGGAACGGAGCAGATTTCCGTCAGTTACGCGTCAACGCACCGCCCGTCGGTCCTCGAGCGCCCGGCCCAGGGTCACCTGGTCGGTGAACTCGAGCTCCCCTCCGTGCGGCACTCCGGCTGCGATTCGCGACACTCGGACTGAGGAGGATGCGAGGGCGTCCGCCACGTACAGTGCGGTGGCTTCGCCCTCGACGTTCAGCGGGGTGGCAATGATGATTTCCTTCACGGCATCGTCCGCCACCCGACGCTGCAGGGCATCGAGCGGAAGCTGATCGGGCCCCAAGCCATCGAGCGGCGCCAGCAGGCCGTGCAGCACGTGATAGTGTCCCCGGAAGCTACCGAGCGCTTCGAGCGCGATCAAGTCCGGAACCTTCGCGACTACGCATATGATGGATTCATCCCTTCGCGGGTCCGAGCAGATCGAGCACAGGGACTCGGCGCCGTAGTTGCCGCAACGCTCGCAACGAGTGACCCGGTCGTGGATCGTCCCGAGCGCCTCACCCAGCGCGGCAGCGTACTGTGGGTCTCCCTCCAGCACGTGAAACGCGAGCCGTGCCGCGGTGCGCGTCCCGATCCCAGGCAGGCGGGACAGAAGAGAGATGAGTGATGCGATGGGGTCGTTTGCAGCCATCGCTCAGCCAAGCCCAGGTATCGCGAGGCCTCCCGTGATTTTTTCGATCTCTGCATCTACGTGCTCGCGCGCTTTGGTGAGCGCGGCGTTGGCGGCGGCGACGACGAGGTCTTGCACCATCTCGAGATCTTCCTCTTGCAGGAGTGCCTTGTCGATTCGAATCTCGGCCAGCTCCGGGATGCCATTGGCGACCGCCGTCACCATGTCGTTGCCCGCGCTCGCTTCGAACGTCTCCGTCTTGAGCTCCTCGCGTCGCTTTTCGACTTTGCGTTGGACGCGGCCTGCCTGCCGCATCAGCTCTCCCATACCGCCACGAAAGTTCATTGGATCCTCTCAGTCCGCATCGATGTGCACGTCGAGCTTTCCAGCCGACTCTGGGAAGACGTCGATGGCGTCGCGCACCCGGGGATGGTTGAGTGCCTCTTTCTTCCTCGCTTCGAGCTCGGCTTCTTTTCTCTGCGCCGCGACTGCGGCGACCGTCCTAGAGGCGGCTTCACCCTGCGCGTCGAAGCGTATCTCGATGTCGGGGCGCGCGCCCATCCGCTCTTCGGCAAGCTGGGCGATCGCCGCGATCGACTCGGGTGACTGGGCCTGCCGGCCGTAGAAGCTGCCATCCTTGAAGGACAAGACGATGCGATCCGGCCCCACTGCCTTTGGAATGCCATGTTCGAGAACTGCCGCCAGGGCGGGTTGTCGCTGTGCGAGCGCGCCAACCAGCTCTTCCCACTCCTGCAGGGCGGCTCGTCGGATCGGTGTCAGCACCTCGCCGCTGCTGGTTTGAAAACCGCCGGCATGCTTCGTCGCCGGCATGATCGGTTGACTGGGCGCGTCGCGTTTCGTTTGGGGCTGGGGTTTGTGCTCCGCTGCTGGCTTGCTCTCGAGCGCCGGCTTCGCCTCGGGCGCCGCCTTGCTCTCTGGTGCCCGTTTCGGAGCGGGCGCGGGTCGCCCGGCAAAGCCGGAGGAGCCTCCGCTACTCGGCGTTCCCTGCAATGCTTCGAGTCGGGCGATGAGGGTGGACACGCCTTGAAGAGGCGGGCGCGTGGCAACCCGCACCAATCCCATCTCGAGCATGAGCTTCGGGATTGGGCTATGGGCCATTTCATCCATCACCTGTGCGGTCGCGCGAAAAGCCCGTTGAAGCTCGAGGACGTCGATGGGATCGATCAGCGCCTCGGCCGTTTCGCGCTCTTCGGGAACCCACGCTGCTGGATCCCCAGCGTCGAGCTTGAGCACGACCAAGTCGCGCATCAGCTGCAGCAACTGGCGCGCGAAGTGCTGCATGTCGACGCTCTTCTCTGCGAGCCGGTCGATCGCAGTCACGACGCCGGCGCCATCGCCTTCGAGAACTGCGCGTGCCACTTCGTAGAGCGCCTCGCGGGCCGCGATTCCCAGGCTCGCTGCCACCGTGTCCGCGGTGATCCGGTCGTCGGAGATCGCCACGAGCTGGTCGAGCAAGGTGAGCGCGTCGCGCATCGACCCGGCTGCCTCGCGCGCCACCACGGAGATCGCCTCTTCATCGGCCTTCAGTCCCTCGGTATCGAGTATTTCGCGGACTCGCTCCGCGATGAGCCGATGGGGGATGAGCCGGAAGTCGTACTGCTGGCATCGTGAGCGGATCGTGATCGGAACCTTGTGACTCTCGGTGGTCGCGAAGATGAACTTCACGTGATCGGGCGGTTCCTCCAACGTTTTGAGAAAGGCGTTGAAGGCACCGGAAGACAGCATGTGAACCTCGTCGACGATGACGATCTTGTAGCGGTCCCGCTGCGGCCGGTAGGGCAGGGATTCTTGCAGCCGCCGGACGTCTTCCACGCTGTTGTTGGAGGCGCCGTCGATCTCCTGCACGTCTACGTCGATCCCTGCGGTGATGTCGGTGCAGGGCCCGCACTCATTGCAGGGCGTCGCGGTCGGGCCTCGCTCGCAATTGAGCGCCTTCGCCAGCAGGCGCGCAGTGCTCGTCTTTCCAACACCGCGTACGCCGGTGAATAGGAAGGCATGCGCCACTCGATTGGCCTCGATGGCATTGGCCAGAGTACGCGCCACGTGCTCCTGGCCGACCAAGTCGGCAAAGCTTTGTGGTCGGTATTTTCTCGCGAGAACGGTATACGCCATCGGGCGAGTGAGCCTATCACGGCTCTGCGACGGACGCAGCCGCGCTCATTCCGTCGGCTCGGGCTCTTGCGCTTCGTCGGCGTCCAGGGCTTCGTCCGTCTCTTCCTCGTACTCGTCGTCGTCTTCTTCTTCCTCGTCGTCCCAGTCCTCATCGGCGGCCATTGCCTCTTGCATCATCTCTTCCATGGTCGGCATGCCGCCTTCGATGACTTCTCCCTCTTCGTCGAGGATCACCTGGGGGTCGCCGCCCATGATCGCGTTGCCAAGACCGATCGAGACCTGCGGGTACCAAGTGACGATGGCGAGACCGATGAGCATGAGCCCGACGAACGGCGCGACGCTTCGTATCACGTGCCCGAGACCCTTCTCGTAGAGCGCGCTGGCCACGAATAGGTTGAGCCCGACGGGCGGCGTGAGGTAACCGATCTCGAGGTTCACGATGAAGATGATGCCGAAGTGCATGGGATCGACGCCCATGGAGGCGGCAATCGGAGCGAGCAGCGGAATGAACACGAACATCGCGCTCAAGATGTCCATCATCATGCCGACCGCGAGAAGCATCAGGTTGAGCAAAAGCAAGAACTGCCAGTACTCGAGGTCCTTGCCCTGAATCCACTCGACCATGCGAGCTGGAACCTCTTCTTTTTCGAGGAACTCCCCGAGCGCCAATGCCATGACCATGATGACCAGGAAAGAGCCGAGGAAAACGCCGGTTTCGCCAAAAATGCCGGGGACGGCTTTGAGCTTGAGCGCACGATGGAGCCAGACCTCGACGACCACGGCGTAGATGACGCTGATCGCCGATGCCTCGACGGCGTTGAAGATCCCGCCGTATATGCCGCCGAGAATCAAGATCGGGAACATCAGCGCCCAGAAGCCGTCTCGCGTTGCCGCGAGGAGCTTTTGAAAGCGGAATGCCTCCGTCGGCACTTTGTCGACCAGGCCCTGATAGAACGAATAGCCGATCAAGATCGAGCCCATGACCAGGCCCGGGCCGAAACCAGAGGCGAACAGTCGCTCGACCTCGATCACCGCGCCTTGGTTGACGATCGGGTAGACGATCATCGGGATGGACGGCGGGATCAAGATGCCGAGGGAGCCGGCCGACGTGAGCAGGCCGTGCGAAAAGCGCTCTTGGTACCCGGCGGAGATGAGCGCCGGGCCCATCATCGATCCGATCGCGACGACGGTGGCCGGGCTCGAACCGCTGATTGCCGCGAAGAGCATGCAGGCAATGACGGCGCTCATCGCCATGCCGCCCGGAACCCACCCGATGAAAGCTTGCGCGAAGTCGACCAGCCGCTGGCTGATCTGCCCCTTGCTCATCACCGCGCCGCTCATGATGAAGAAGGGAATGGCCAACAGCGTCGGGCTGTCGGCGAGGCTGCGGATGCCTTCGATGATGATCGAGAACTGCGCGAGGTCTCGGAAGTCGCTCCAGAGGAACAGGCTCCCGAGCGTAGCGATGCCGATCAGAACGAAAAGAGGCGAGCCGATCAACGCGGCGGCGATGAGCGCCGAGGCCAAAAGCCCGCCCTTGCCGAGAAAGGGCAAGAAGACGATGAGAGCGAGAATGATGAGTAAGGGGAGCCTTCGCTCTTTGACGGCGGTCATCCTTCCGCTCCCTTTTTGGCCTGCGTGGCCGCAATCAGGGCCTCTTCCTCTGGTGGAGCGCCGTAGGAACCGCCGAGAACGGCGCTGATCGCGGCGCCAACGTAGCGGATCGTGGTCATGGCGAACGCGAACGGAACCGCGATGGTGGCCACCCAGTCCGGAATGTTGGTTTGCTCGAATCGTCCTTCGAGCTGAAGGGCTTGCTTGGCGTATGCGTAACCCAGCAAGGCCATGAACAGACAGAAGGCCGCCGTGGCCAGGTACCCGAGCGCCTCGCTCCATCGAGCCATCGATGGAGGCACCACCTTCTTGAGCGCGCCGACTTGGATGTGTTTGCCCTCGTGTGCGCAGACGCTTGCGCCAAGAAAGCCGACCCAAAGAAGCATGATCAGGGAAAGCTCCTTGGACCAGCTATAGCCGTCCGGGAAGTAGTTGAGCGTGATGTACATGAAGAGGCCGGTGACCACGACGAATGCAACGAGCCGTCCACCCAAGCCAGGGGCCCGTTCTTTGACCTGCTTGAACAACCAGGCGCTCGCACAGAGCCCGTACAGCAGCAGATAGAACCATCGGGATTCGAACCATCGCCGCGTCATGAGCCACCCCAAGAGACCGAGGCCGGCGCATGCAGCGATGGTGTGGAGGATCGGTTTCATGCGTGACCGTTCGCCCGGTTGCTCGGCATGATTTTCGGCGGTCCAGAAGGCGAAGTAGACGAGACCCACGCCAATGACCGCAGTGACGATGGGACCCCAGGTGGTGAGCATTTTCATGCTCGCCTCGCCCTCGATGCCGAAAATGCGCGCTGTGAGCTCGGCGACCTTGCTGTCGGGCGCGGCGAGCCGGCGATACATCACGTCGAGAAACACCATGATCGACGAGGCGCCGAGGAACGTCCAAAGAACGCCCATCTCGACTTGGAAGATCCAGTCGTCGATTCGTCGAAGGATGCCAAAACGACCCTCATGAGGGCTCTCGTCGCCCGGTTCAGCCATAGCGCGGGACGGTACGTTTCTTCGCGCTGGCAATCAAGACTTCTTGGAGTAGGGTCGACGTATCAGCGCATGCGCGTCGTCATTCACTTCGACATGGACGCCTTTTTCGCATCGGTGGAGCAGCTCGACGAGCCGACCCTGCGCGGGAAGCCCGTTTTGGTCGGCGCCCGATCCCGTAGGGGCGTCGTCGCGGCGGCATCCTACGAGGCGCGTCCTTCAGGCGTTCGGTCGGCGATGTCGATGGTGGAGGCGCTCCGGCGCTGCCCCCAAGCCATCGTGGTGCCACCTCGCAGGGCGCGCTATCTCGAGGTCAGCAGGCAGGTTTTCGAGATTTTTGGCCGGTACACGCCGCTGGTCGAGGGGCTTTCCCTGGACGAGGCGTTTCTCGACGTGACGGGGAGCCGGTCGCTCTTTGGGGACGGAGTGACCATCGCCCGCCGCATCAAGCAGGACATCCGTACAGAGGTCGGCTTGACCGGGTCGGCCGGGGTCGCCCCCAACAAGTTCGTCGCCAAGATCGCGAGCGATCTGCATAAGCCGGACGGGTTGACGGTGGTGCCTGCCGAGGACACGCCCGAGTTTTTGGCGCCTCTGCCACTCGAACGGATGTGGCGGGTGGGACCGAAGGCCCGGGTCAGGCTACGTGATGCTGGGCTGAAGACGATCGGGGATCTGGCGCGCGCGGACGCAAATACGCTCGAGCGGCTGCTCGGAAGCTGGGGCCCGACGGCCCGAGCGTTGGCCCGGGGCGAAGATGATCGTCCGGTCGTGGTGGGCGCTCCCCCGAAGAGCCTCGGTAGCGAATCGACCTTCGAGCACGACCTGCGCAGTCGCGATGCGCTGCTGAGGCCGATCTTGGAGCAGTCGATGCAGGTGGCCGACCGCCTGGTGGCCAAGGGCTTGTGGGCGGGTGTGGTCACGCTCAAGGTGAAGTACGCGGACCATCGCATCCGCACGCGGCAGGCACGCTTGCCGCGCGCCGTCGCCGACACCGACGCCATCTTTCGCGCCGCCTCGGACCTGCTCGACCGCCTCGATGATTTGGCGATGGGGGTGAGGTTGACCGGCGTGTCGGTTTCGGAGCTCTCGCACGCTCCGGGCGAGGAGCTCTTTCCTGATCACGATCGATTGCGTCGCGAGCGCTTGGCGACTGCGACCCGAGCTCTTCGGGAGCGGTTCGGGGCGGCCGGTCTCACGCGTGCATCATTAATGAGCGATCCAAGCCCCCCCGAACGTTCACGGCGCTAGAAACGAAGCCCAATCGCGGTATTGGCGCAATCGACCCAAGGCCGCGTTGACACCACCGTGCGAGGCATTTAGGGTCGCCGTGTTGCGCAAAGCGCGCAACGCTCTAGGAGCCCCACCGGATGAACGCGCGACACACCAAGTTCATCTTCGTCACAGGGGGTGTTGTCAGCTCCATCGGAAAGGGTCTCGCGGCCGCTTCGATGGGCGCGCTCCTCGAAGCACGAGGGCTTCGGGTGACGAACATCAAGCTCGACCCGTACATCAACGTCGATCCGGGCACCATGTCACCGTTCCAACACGGCGAGGTGTTCGTGACCGATGACGGCGCGGAAACCGATCTCGACCTCGGCCACTACGAGCGGTTCACCAACGCCAGGATGACCAGGGCCAACAACTTCACCACCGGCCGCATCTACGATTCGGTCATCTCGAAAGAGCGCCGCGGCGAGTATTTGGGTGCGACCATTCAGGTGATCCCCCACATCACCGACGAGATCAAAGCCCGTGTACGGGAGGCGACGCGCAACGTGGACGTCGCCATCGTCGAAATCGGCGGTACGGTGGGCGACATCGAGTCACTGCCGTTCCTCGAGGCCGTGCGTCAGTTGCGGGTCGAGCTCGGGCCGCAGAACAGTGTCTCGGTCCACGTGACGCTCGTTCCCTACATCGCGGCGGCGGGCGAGCTCAAGACCAAGCCGACACAGCACTCGGTCAAGGAGCTCTTGGCCCTCGGTATTCAGCCGGAAATCCTGCTTTGCCGGGTCGACCGCGAGCTGCCTAGGAGCCTCAAACAGAAGATTGCCCACTTCTGCAACGTTCCCGTGGACGCCGTGGTTGCGGCGCCCGACGTGCGAGTCATCTACGAGCTTCCCCTCACGCTGCACGAGCAGGGTTTGGATCGCCTGTTGGCAGAGCGTCTCAACATCTGGGCCCGCGATCCGGATCTCTCGATCTGGCGCCGGACCGTCGAGAAGTGCATGGCGCCCGAGCGCGGCCACGTTTCGATCGCCGTCGTCGGCAAGTACGTCCACCTGCCGGACTCGTACAAGTCGCTTCACGAGTCCTTGGTGCACGCCGCGCTCGACTGCGACGTGAAGCTCGATCTCGACTACATCGATAGCGAGGAGCTAGAGGGCGGCGACTTGGAAACGCGGCTCGGCCGGCACGACGCGATCTTGGTGCCCGGCGGATTCGGCGACCGCGGCGCGGAAGGAAAGATTCACGCGATTCAGTTCGCCCGCGAAAACGGCATTCCGTTCTTCGGCATCTGTCTCGGCATGCAGATGGCCGTCGTCGAGTATGCGCGAAACGTCTGCGGCCTCGAAGGCGCCAACAGCGCCGAGTTCGACCCCAAAGCCAAACACGTTCTCGTCGACATCATGCCCGACCAAAAAGCCATCGAGGACAAGGGCGCCACGATGCGGCTCGGTGCGTATCCCTGCAAGCTCAAGCCGGACTCTCTCGCTGCGCGGATTTACGGGGCGTTGCAGATCAGCGAACGGCACCGCCATCGCTACGAAGTCAGCAACCGCTATCGCGACGAGCTCGAGGGCGGAGGGCTCGTCCTGTCCGGCCTCTCACCCGATGGGCGGCTCGTCGAGATGATCGAGCTTCCCAGTCATCCACATTTCATCGGATGTCAGTTTCACCCCGAATTCAAGAGCAAGCCGCACAAGCCGCATCCGCTGTTCACCAGCTTCGTTCGCGCCGCAATCGGCTATCACGCCCGTCAGGAGCGCTCCATCGGCAGCGCAACCGAGGCGCGCGTCAACTGAAACGGGCGCCACACGCACGGTTTTACCGAGGACTCGCCAGGCTCGGCCGTCAGGTTTAGGATCGGAGCATGGTGCGTCCGGCCCGCCGGAAATGGCTCACGATCCCGACTCGGATCGTCCTCGGGTACATCGTGGTACTCGTGGCGTTCGCGGTGGTCGGTGGGCTGAGCTTCGTTCAGCACCACCGCACCTCGCAGACGTTGGGGCTCCTGCAGGACGGCTATCTGCCCCTTGCGCTCACCTTGAGCCAAGCCAAGGCGACCCAAAGCGTCTACGCGAACTTGGTGGAAAGAGCGCTCGAGTCCGAACGAAGCACCCCGACCAAGACGTGGTTGCGCGCAGCGCTGCGCATCCGCCCGACGACGCTTCGGCGCGCCTACGACGGGGTGGAGAAGGCAGAGGCCCTCGCCGAGGAGCTCGGACAGCCCGCACCGCTTCGGTCGGTACGCAGAGAGCTCGACGCCATCGCCGAGGCATACGAGTCCATCGATGCGCAGTACGAGCAATTGTTCAACAGCGTGGACGAAGACCAAGAAGCGGTGTCGGGCCTGTTGGCCAAGCTTCGCTCTACCGAGCAGCGAATCGAACGCAACTACGATCGAGCGTCGCAGAGCGTGCAACAACGAATCTCCCGTACGAGCGCCCTCGCTGCCGCACAGTCGCAGCGGGCAACCTTTCTGCTCGGGCTGCTTGGGTTGCTTGCCTTGCTGGTGGGGATCGCAGTGACGTTTCTGTCTCAGCGGCTTCTTCGACCGATACCTCTACTCCACCAACGCGTCGCCGCCGTTGCGCACGGAGACCTTTCGAGCGCAGTCGACATCCGCCGTGACGACGAGCTCGGTCAGCTCGTCGCAGAGTTCGAACGAATGGTGCAGGCGTTGGCGGCCCGCGATCAGAGCTTGCGCGAGGCGGCGCTCGCCGAGCAGCGCCTTCAACGCATGCAGGTGCAAATCGTCGAGGCGCTCCGTGCCGCCATTCTGGTGGTCGACGCCGATCGAGTGATCAGGACCACCAACCCGGCGGCAGACCAGATTCTCGGCATCAGCGCGCGGGACGTCGGCTCGTCCATCGACGACACCTCGCTTTTGCGGCGTTTTCCCGCGCTGGGCCGCGCGATTGCCGAAGTCGCGCATGGCGGAGACGCGGTGACGCTAGAGGGCGAGCCCATTGCGGGGTTTTCCGAGCGGCTGGTCGACGTGCTGGTGACGCCTTTTGGAGAGGAGGCGGGCAAGCAGGGGACGCGCGGCGTGTTGGTGGTGGCGGACGACGTATCCGATGCGATGGCGACCAAGTCGCGGTTGATTCAGACCGAGCGCTTGGCCGCGATCGGGCGAATGGCTGCGCACGTGACCCACGAAGTTCGAAACCCACTGTCGAGCATCGGTCTGAACGTCGACATGCTCGGCGACGAGATCCGCGATGCAGGTCCCGAGAGCGAGCGGCTTCTCGAATCGATCCAGCAAGAGCTCGAGCGGTTGGAGAGCATCACGGAGGAATATTTACGCTTGGCGCGCTTGCCGGAGCCCACGCTTTCACCGGAGGATCCGACGCATTTGCTCCGGGACACTGCCGAGTTCGTTCGGCGCGAAATGAGCGCGTCTGGTGTCGAGCTTCGACTCGATCTGTCGTCCCACTTGCCGGCCGTGGCGATGGACGAGCCGCAGCTTCGCCAAGCGCTGCTCAATTTGCTTCGCAATGCCCGTGAGGCGATGCCCGATGGCGGGGTCGCCAAGCTCGAGGCGACACGTTACGACGGTGGCGTACGGATCCAAGTTCACGACGAAGGAGCGGGGATCGCCGAAGAGGAGCGTGAGCACGTCTTCGATTTGTTCTATACGACGAAGGAACGAGGCACCGGCCTCGGGTTGCCGCTGACGCAACAGATCGTCGTCGCACATGGGGGCCACATCGCGTGCAAGCCGCGGCTCCCGCACGGGACGACCTTCGAGGTTTGGTTGCCTGCCGCCGCACTAGCGACTACTGGTTCGCCCGTGCGGAGGGTCGGATGAATAGAGCAGATGGGCGTGCGTACGATGCGCTGCGGCCGGTCTCGATCGAGACGGGAGTCCAGCGCTATCCAGAGGGCTCCGTGCTCTACCGTTGCGGGGGCACCAGCGTGCTCATCGCGGCTTCCGTTTCCGAAAACGTGCCCGAATGGATGCGTGGCAGCGGCCGCGGGTGGCTCACGGCGGAATATGCGATGCACCCACGGGCCAATCCCGAGCGGCAGCGCCGCGACGGCCGCAATGGGCGAATCGATGGGCGAACGTCGGAGATTCAGCGCTTGGTGGGGCGTGCGCTCCGCGCGGCCGTGGATTTCGACAAGCTCGGTGAGCGGACGATTACCGTCGATTGCGACGTGCTCGATGCAGATGGAGGCACGCGAACGGCCTCGGTTACCGGAGGCATGGTGGCTGCTGCCATCGCGCTCGACCGGCTGCGGGCGGCGGGGCTCGTCGGCCGGGGCGTGTTGCGGGAGCCGATTGCGGCGGTGAGCGTGGGGCTGCTGCAAGATCAGCCGCTTCTCGATCTTTGCTACACCGAAGATCGGGACGCCGAGGTGGACTTGAACGTCGTCGGCACGCCTCGCGGCGGGGTCGTCGAGGTGCAGGGCACCGCGGAGGGCGCGCCGATCGTGCGCGAACGACTCGACCGCATGATCGATCTCGCATTGGGTGCCTTGCCGGCGCTCGCCCGAGAGCAGCGGCGGGCTCTTCAGGCGCTCGACATCGACCTCGACCGGCTACTTCCGTGACGCGACCGTGCTGATGCGGATTCTGATCGCCACGATGAATGCCGGGAAGCTCCGCGAGTACGAGCGGCTCCTCGCAGACGTACCGGGCCTCGAGCTCGAAACGATGCGCTCACTCGAGATTCCGGTGGAAGTCGAAGAGGATCGAGACACGTTCGTAGGCAATGCTCGCAAGAAGGCTCGCGAGATCGCGGCAGCATCCGGGATGCCGTGTCTGGCCGACGACAGCGGCCTCGAGGTCGATGCGCTCGGCGGCGGCCCCGGCGTCCGCTCGGCACGCTATGCGGGGGACTCGGCGAGCGATGCGGAGAACAACGCCAAGTTGATCGAGGCGCTCCGCGACCTGCCCGATGCGGAGCGCACCGCCCGCTTTCGTTGTGTGATTGCGGTCGTCGACGCGGAAGGCCGCGAGCTCGCCATCGCGGAAGGTGCGTGCGAAGGCCGCATCGCCCGCGAGCCGAAGGGGACGCACGGTTTCGGTTACGATCCTTTGTTCATCCCCGATGGATTTACGCAGACGATGGCCGAGCTCGGACCCGAAACCAAGAACCGAATCAGCCACCGCGCCAAGGCCGCGGCTGAGCTCGTGCCGCTTCTCCGGCAGTTGCGGGAGCCCTAGCGATCGGCTACCCAACGCGGCACACTAGACCGAGTCACGGGGTGTAGCACAGCCTGGTAGTGCGCATGCTTTGGGAGCATGAGGTCGCTGGTTCGAATCCAGTCGCCCCGACTAGGGATTACCGGTAGTGACGCGTTTCGCGGACGAGCGTCCTGGGCGGAAGCTCGGGAGTCTGCGCGGTGCAGAGCAAGCTACGAAGGGCGTAGACGTGGCACTATTTGACGATTTATCGGCGGGCGGGTCGGTGTTGCAGGCGGCGTTGCGGGGCCATGCTCAGGGCAGATTCTGGGCGGAGTGCCTCTGGAGGTCGACGGATGTCGTTTTTGAACCCTGTATTTTCGACTGAGAACGTGAGCTACCGCGACGGGAAGCGGTACGCGTGGCTGATGTCCCTGTTGCTGCCCGCCGTGCTCGGCTGCGCGCCCTTGTTCTACTTGTGGATGGGGTCGGTGGCGGCGATGTGGATTCCGGTGCTGCTGGTATACGGAGTGATTCCGCTGCTCGATGCGGTGATTGGGGAAGACCGCAACAACCCGCCCGAGGAGGTGGTGCCGCTGCTCGAGGCGGATGGGTTCTATCGCTGGGCGGCGTACGCGCTGGTGCCGGTGCTGTGGGTGGCATTTCTTGGAAACGCGTACTTCGTCGGCACGCGGGATCTTCCGTGGATGGCTGTCGTGGCGGTCGTGGTGAACACGGGCATCCTCTGTGGGTTTGCAATCAACCTCGGGCACGAGCTCGGGCACAAGAAATCGAAGCTCGAGCGGAACCTCGCAACGTCTGTACTTGCCATGGGTGCCTACGGGCACTTCGCGATCGACCACAACCGCGGGCACCATCGGTACGTGGCGACGCCGGAAGATTGTGCCTCGTCGCGCATGGGGGAGAACCTCTATGGGTTCGCGGTGCGTGAGCTGCCGGGGGCATTCCGGCGCGCGTGGCTTCTGGAGGCGGGGCGCTTGGAGCGACACGAGCAGCGGGTGTGGTCGTTGCACAACGAGATCGTGCGTGCGGGGCTCCTCACCGCGGCCGTGTCGGTGGCGCTGGTGGCTGCGTTTGGGCTCATCATGATCCCGTACCTCGCTGCGACGTACTTCATCGGTGCATTCCATCTGACGATGGCGAACTACGTCGAGCACTACGGCTTGCTGCGGCAGAAGCGGTCAAACGGGCACTACGAGCGGTGCCAACCCCACCATTCGTGGAATAGCAATCACATCGTTTCGAACTGGGCGCTCTACCATTTGCAGCGGCATTCCGACCACCACGCGAATCCGGGCCGGCGGTATCAGTCGCTTCGGCACTTCGAGGGGCTGCCGACGCTGCCGAGCGGGTACTTTGGGATGTTCCTGGTCGCTGCGGTGCCTCCACTTTGGTTTCGCGTGATGGATCCGCTGCTGCTCGAGCACGTGGACCGGGATCCCGCTCGAATTCATTTCTACCCGAAGCGTCGGGAGGAGCTCTGTGCGCGATACGGGCTTGCGGTGGATGAACTTGCCGACCTATCGTCGACCTACGACGATGGGCGACCTACAGAACGAGCAGCGTAACGGTGGCGAAGCGCCGGATGCGGCGCACCTTCGGCCGACCCTCGACCCGACGTATGCGAGGTTGCTTGCTGCAGAGCTCAAGCGGCGTGGCTTCTCGGACATCGATATTTTCGACGGCACGCAGCTTTCGTGGACGCAGCTGCTCGAGGAGGAGCGCTTCCTGAGCTTCGAGCGGTTCCGGCAGCTGGCTCGGCGGGGAATGGAGCTCACTGGCGAGGGTTGGCTCGGGCTCGACGTGGGACGGTCGACGCAGATTTCGTCGCATGGGCCGTTGGGGTACGCGATGGTGGCCAGCTCGAGTGTTGGCCAAGTGCTCGAGCTGACGGAGCGGTACTCGGCCCTGCGGCTGCAGATTGCGGCGTTTGAAGTCGAGCGCGGAGGGGGGCGTGTGCGCCTCCGTATCGAGGACGTCGTGGGCTGGGGGGATGTCGACGAGTACGTGGGCCTACACATCGTCGGGGCGATTTGCCTGTTGCTCGAAACGGTGAGCGGGATGCCGCTGCCGGATACGCGGGTAGCGTTTGCTCACACCGCGCCGTCTGGGGCTGGGGAGTACGAGACGCGGCTTCGCGGGGTGGCGTTCGAGTTTGGCGCGGATGCGGGAGTGATCGACATGCCTGAGTCGTTCGCGGCGGCGCCTTGCATCACGGCCGATGCGGCGGCGTTTCGGCAAGCGGTGCGTTTGTGCGAGCGGGCGGAAGCGCGGCGCCAGGGCGATGAGGATGTGGCGCAACGCGTGCTCGACCGGCTTCTCGATCGGCAAGGCAACTACCCTACTCTGAACGAGATGGCGAAGGATCTCTACATGTCGAATCGGACGCTCATTCGGAAGCTGAAGGCGCAGGGGACCTCGTATCAAATGCTGCTCGATGACGTGCGGCAGGAGCTCGCGGTCTGGTACCTGCGGCACAGCGACATGTCGGTGGAGAGGATTGCGGAGCGGCTTGGGTATCGGGACACGACGAACTTCAGTCGGACTTGCAAGCGCTGGTTTGGACTCACGCCGCGGGCGATTCGTGGGTGCAGATAGTCGGCGGTGACGAATCCTGAACCATTGCCCCTCGAGCTCATGCGGAGCGCCGGATCGGGCAGAACGACTCGCGACAAGCCCGCTCGCATTGACACGCGCTTGGCGGGCCGCTAGTCCCGCCCCTGGAGACGCCTCTACCGTGCCTTCATCGAGTCCCAACAGCGAGCGCCGGCTGTGAGCGATTCGCCCATCGTCACCACGCTCATCGGCCGTGGTCATTCGGGCACGCGTGCCTACACGAAGCTGCTCGTCGACAGTGGTGTGTACATGGGGCCCAAGCTCAGCCCGAGCTACTGCTACTCCCCCATCAATGCCTACGGTCGCTACCTCGGGACCCGGCTCGCCCTTCGTCTCACCGTAGCCGAAGGCGCCATGTACGAGGCGACGCGTATCTTCGCTCGATACGTCGACCGCGTCGGAGACTTCGAGTGGGATTTTTCGAGAGCTATCGCCGCGGACATCCCGGACCGCTTCGTGGAGCTCCTCAACCGTTATCTCGCACCGATCGATAGCGCTCCCTCGCCGCGAGGATGGAAGCTTCCCGAAACGATTCTCGCGTTTCCGTGGCTCGCACGGTTGCGGCCTGACATCCGCTACGTCCATTGGGTGCGTGATCCGCGTGATGTCTTGTTGCATCGACATCTAACCGACGATCTCACGCGATTCGGCGTGCCGATCGACTACTCCGCGATTGGCGCCACGTCGATTTGGAAACGGGACGTCAGGCTCTTTCGTCGTGCGATTAGCTGGAAGTACCAGCACGATCTGATCATGCAGAGCGAGAAGCCCAAGAACTGGCTCGTCGTTCGTCTCGAGGATTTCATCCTCGACCACGACAAGCAGATCGAGCGCATCTCGCAGTTTCTCGACGTGCCGCTCGCGCCCATCCCCGTAAGGCCAAACGTCGTCGGACGCTGGAAGAGCGCGCCGCCGGTGCCCGGTATCGAGCTGCTGACGCCCTTGATGGAGCACTACGGATACGAGCCCTCGCCTACGTAGCGAGCCGGTCCGAAATCTTCTGGCGACTGACACGACTGACACCGCCGCGTGCGGTTTGCGGCGCTGCCGGAACTGCCTACAGTTCGCCGAGAGCATGCCCAGGAAGCCGAAAAGTTCCCGCTCTGCGATCATCAACTCGGTGTTCTTGGCGGTTGGGCTCGTTCTTTTCATCGTATTGCTCGTTCGACTCGATGCACGAACGATCACGTCGCAGCTTCAGCGGGTCGGCCCCTTCTTCGTCGCCGCGTTTCTCTGTTACGTCGCCAACTTGTTCTTTGCCTCGTTGACCTGGCGCGCGACCATCGACCCGCGCCATTCACAGGCAAGCGTGATGGATCTGTGGCACGCGTTTTGGGCAGGTCATGCAATGAATGCCGTCACGCCTGCTAGCGGCGCCGGGGAGTTTCTCAAGGCGTCGCTCTTGCGGGGCAAGCTGGAAGGCCGGGAGCTCGCCACCTCGATCATCCTCTACAACGGGATCAATACCGCAGTCAGCGCCGTGGTGGCGGTGGTTGGCGCCGCGATCTGCTTCGTGTTTCTCGACGTGCCGCGAGACGCGACGGGGGTGGTGCTCGCCGCCGCCATCGTCGTTCTGGTCTTGTTCTTGACCTTGCTGTGGTGGATCCGCTCCGGCGCAGTGTCTCACGTGGTGCGCATCGCGGGGAAGGTGCCCTTGCTGCGGTTCGGTAAGGAAGAGGAGCTCGCCGAAAAAGCCAAGGAAATAGACCGTCGCATGAGCGTCTTCATGCGCAATCGGCCCTCCGCCTTGGCTCGCTCGGTGTTTCTCTCCGTCTGTGTTCGTCTCTTGCAGATCGCCGAGACGTGGTTCCTTCTCTATCCATTGATGCCGGGCGAGGAAGTCGTGCTCATCGCGATTCTCATGCAGATCGCTAGCCAGCTCATCGTCTGGATTGCGGCATTCGTGCCTGCGAAGATCGGTGTCCTCGAAGGCGGCAACGCCGGGTTGTTCGAGCTTGCGGGTCTCGACCCGGCAACGGCCTTCACGGTCGTTTTGGCGAAGCGTTTGAGGATGGTCCTCGGGGTGGGGATCGGCCTGGTCTTGGGCTCGCGTTTTTTAGGCGATCGGACGTCTTACAAGCCGAGCCCGGAGGACCCGTGACGTTCCGCCGCGCTTTAGATCTCGGCCCGCAGGGCCGAAATGCCATTTGCCCTGCCTCCGTTGCACTGGTCGAGATCGCGCCTTTGTAGTAGGTGGACTGCCTAGCCGATGCGGTTTCGACCATCCCAACGCACGAGCGTCTCATTCGTCCTCGTGGTTCTCGCGTTCTTTGCGGCGGGCTGCCCGACGGGATCGACGAGCGCACCGGCCCCAGGCGGGGTTTGTGTCGAAAGGTACGCCAAGTGCCGAATGCCTGATGGTCCGCTCGGGGTGTGCAACGACGCGCCTTGCCCGGAGGGGCAATCGCCGCCCTGCTTCAAGTGCGTCTCACAGCATTAGTGGGCCTGCGGCCAACGTCTTCGACAGGTCTTGCGACCGGCTTCCTCGTTGGCCTGACGTTGATGCTGTGACGCTCTTCTAGCCCTTCAGGTCCATTGAGAGGGCCGAACTGCGTGCCATTAATCCCTATGTCGCGTGAGGCGGGAACCTGAAAAGGCATTTGTATTTGCAATGTGCTTGCCTCGAACGTGTATGGTCGAAGCTCGGTTTCGAAGATGGGAAAAAAGCATGCGTGAAGTCTTTCGATACTCCGCTTTGGCAGCTCTCTTGGCCTGCGGGTTGATGGCCTGTAGCTCGGATGACAACGACAACGGCGGCGGTGGAGCAGGTGGCGCCGCCGGAACGGGCGGCTCCGCTGGTAGCGGCGGTTCGGCGGGCGACGGTGGCGGCGTTGGCGGAACGGACAGGGCCGTGGACAACAACGGTCCGGTCATTGACTACGCGGGCACCGTCGGACCCGAGGGTGGGTTGGTCGAGGCACACAACGGCCGGGTCTCGCTCGACTTCTCGGCGGGAGCCGTTTCGCAGGATACCAACATCCGAGTCAGCCCGCTCTCGAACGTGGGCGTGCCGGGAGTGGTGACGCCGACCGCTTTCGATTTGGGTCCCGACGGAGCGGTCTTTGATTCGCCCGTGACGCTCACGCTCGGTTACAACCAGTCCGAGATTCCCGGCGGCGTCGACGAGACCGCGCTGATCATGCTCACGAGCTCGCATCAGACCGGCGAGCTGGTTCCGGTTCCGGGAAGCACCGTCGACCCCGTGGCCAATACCATTTCAGCGACGATCTCGGGCTTCAGCACCTTCGCCGCAGCGCTTCCTAACTGTACCATAAGCCTCGAAGGCGGCCCTCTGCCCTGGTGTCCGCCGCAGTGCGGGGTCGTACCGCCGACCTTCCCGGACGACCCGGGAGGCGAGCTCGACACGTCCTTTGGAATCGACGGCACCTTCACCTTCGAGCTTGGCCTCGCCAGTAGCACGGACGTGAGGGAGCTCATCATCGATGACGAAGATAGGCTCCTGATCGGCGCCTCGGAGTTGCGGATGAGCGTGATTCGGGTCTTGCCCGACGGCGAGGGCCTCGATCCGAGCTTCGGGGACGAAGGCGTTGCCCGCGCCTTCACCGATACGTCCGACAGCCAAGCGCTCTCCATGGCCCTCCGAACCGATGGCCGGATCGTCTTGCACGGTGTCCGACAGCCCGCCGGCGGCGGACTCGATCTAGTGCTCGCGCGATTTCTGCGAGACGGCGCTCTCGACCCCTCGTTCGGCGAGGATGGCGTCGTGCTCGACCTCCGTCAGCAAGTCGCCGGAGGCGGGCAGGTCGCAACACTCCCAGATGGACGTGTCTTCGTGGTCGAGCCGGGCTTTCCGCAGAGCATCTATCGGTTCTTGGAAGACGGGTCTCCGGACCCGAGCTTTGGCGACGATGGGATCGTGACCCCGGTCAGCCCGGGCGCACGTGTGCTGCGCCGCGCGACCGCGGACTGGCTGACGACTTCCGGCAACTCGATCCGTGTGATCAACGCCGATGGAAGCGAGGGGACTCTCTACCAGGGCATGGGCTCGATAGGTACCGCGGGTGGCTTCGAAGAGATCGGCGGTGGGCTTTACGTAATGGGCGGCTCACGTCGGTACGGGACCGGTCTCAATATCACCTACGACGTTTGGGCGGCTCGCTTCCGCCCCAGTGACGAACCTGGATCGCTCATATCCGATCCCTGCTTCGGCGGCAGCGGCTCTCGGACCTACAACTTCGGGGAGAGCGTGGGCGGGGCCGACTCCGCAGTTCAATCCGACGGCCGCGTCGTCATCGTGGGCTCGACCACCGACCGCGGGGACGATGACGACCTCGTCGTGGTGCGCATTCGGCCGGACGGCGAGATCGACCGGGGCTTTGGCACCGATGGGATCGTCTACCTGGACTTCGGCGGTGATGACAGGGGTCGCGCCGTG
>DATIUW010000093.1:0-35216 GCA_035466435.1 Polyangiales bacterium
CATGTCGCGTTTTTCCGAGCCCTCCGTACGCTGACTTGCACGTAGGAGGACGGGTCGGGATGGGCGTCCTTTATCACACCCGATCCGCGGCCCCCGATCCCCGGTCCTCGATCCCCGCAGTGAACTGAGGTCAGCGTCAGCGTCAGTCTGCTGACCCCCGAACCCCGATCCTCAGAGCCACTTTTGAATGTGTAATCCGAGTGATGCAGGGCGTAGCGGGGAGCGGTCTCTTGGGCGGACGCGGAAGCGGAGCTCGTGAGCGCCGCTTGCCTCGACGGCGAACACGCCTTGCCAGGTGCTTCGATTTTCGGACCCATCCGATTCGAAAGGCACCACGAACCGCGAAGGACGGTCGTGTATGCGGCTGCCGAACGTCACCACGGCTTCCACCTCGAGCTCTCGTGCGTCCAGATTCGGATGATGCAGCGTGAGCTCTGCCGTGACGGTCGTGCCCACCGTGATTTCGTCGCCGCTCAGGCCGCCAAACCGCACACTCTCCATGGCAATCGTGTTCCAGTGCGCTCGAATGTCCTCGACCAAGTCCGCCAACGCGAAAAGCGGGCGGTAGTTCGAGTCACGCAGGGCCACCGCGTCTTGCATTGCAGGCTCGTAGAAGGTGTCGGCATAGTTGGTGACCATTCGCCGCGACGAGAAGTTGGGGATGATGCTGGCCATGCTGGCCTTCATCCGTTCGACCCACTTCAACGGAATGCCTTCCTCGTTGCGGTCGTTGTACATGGGTAGGATTTCGCTTTCGAGCAGCGCCATGGTCAGCGCGCGGTCGTACGCACTCGGGTCGTGGACCGACGTAGAGGGAAGGTCGATGACCCAACCGTTGTCTCCTTGGTATCCCTCGAGCCACCAGCCGTCATCGACACTGAGATTCAGGCAGCCGTTCATCGCTGCTTTCATTCCGGAGGTACCACTCGCTTCGAGCGGCCGAGTGGGTGTGTTGAGCCATATGTCGGAGCCGGCCACCATGCGGCGCGCCTCGTCGATCGAGTAGTTTTCGATGAAGATCAACCGTCCAACGAGATCGGGATGCTTGGTGGCCTGGTAGACCCTCTGAAGAAGCGCTTGGCCCAGGCCGTCCGCCGGGTGCGCTTTTCCACCGTAGATCATCGTCATGCCCGGCTCACTCTTGAGAAGCTTGGCCAAACGCTCGGGCTCGCTCAGCAACAGGTCGGCGCGCTTGTATGGGGCGAACCTCCGCGCAAAGCTGACGAAAAGCTGGTCTTCGTCGAGTTGGTCGGTGATGTCGCGTAGGAGCGAAAGGTCCTCACGCCGCCGCGTCCAAGATTCGGTCAGATGCTCCTTGAGCCACTCGACGTAGTCGGCGCGGAGCTGGCGATGGATCGCCCAGATCTCGGCCGGATCATGCTCCCGCAGCCATTGCCAGCGGAACCGATCTTCGATCTGATTGCGCCAATCGCGCCCCATCTCTCGCTCGAACAGCCGCTGCCAGCGTGGCGCCACCCATGTGGCGACGTGCACGCCGTTCGTGATGCTCGTGCAAGGCACGTCGTCGGGCTCGTCCAAGTCCGGGTATAGGTTCAGGAACATGTCCCGGGCCACCTCGCCGTGCTTGGCGCTCACGCCATTGATGCGCTCGGAGTTTCGCACCGCGAGCGCCGTCGTGCCGAACTTGTTCGGGCCTGCTTCGGCGGATTGCCCTAGCGCCATCAACCGCGGCCAGTCCATGCGAAGGACGTTCTCGAAGCGGGTCAGATACGGCCGAACCATTTCCTCCGGGAAGTGGTCGTGACCTGCAGGGACGGGCGTGTGTGTCGTGAAGACGGTGGTGTTCCGGACGTACTGGAACGCCTCCTGGGACCGTAGCCCGTGCCGCTGGATGAGATGAGCCGCCCTCGCGATGAGAAGGAACGCGCTGTGTCCCTCGTTCATGTGATAGATGTCGGGCTCGATGTCCATCTCCGTGAACAGTTGATAGCCTCCGAGACCGAGTATCATCTCCTGCCGCAGCCGATGCGTCGCATCGCCGCCGTACAGTCGATTGGTGATAGCGCGGTCCTCGGGGCGATTCTCCGGAAGGTTCGTGTCCAGCAGATAGAGCGGCACGCGACCCACCTGGAGTTTCCATGCACCGACTTGCACCTGTCCCGTGGGCAGGGGAACGGTCACTCGCAGCGGAGCGTACCGGCCCGACATCACGGGCTCGAACGGAGGGTTCTCGAAGTCGTTCGTGTCGGCGAGGTCTTCCTGTCGACCCTCGCGGTCGATCATCTGATGGAAGTAACCTTCCTTGTACGCTAGGCCTACCGCGCACAAAGGCAGGTTCAGGTCGCTCGCCGCCTTCAAGTGATCCCCAGCCAAGATGCCCAAGCCGCCCGAATAGATCTTCAGGAAGCTCGCAACCCCGAACTCCATGCAGAAGTACGCGATTCGAGGCTCCTCTGCTCGGGTCGATTCGAGCATCTCCTGATGGGCCCGCGCGACCTTGGCGACGTATTCCTGGTTCATCGCCAGGTCCATCAGCCGCTCTGGCTTGACCTGTTCGAGCAAGGCGTGCGGATTCTCCTCGAGCTTGAACCAGAGGGCCGGGTCGATGCTCTTGAAGAGTGAAGCGACCTCCGGATGCCACCGCCACCAGAGATTGGCTGCGATCGCCTCCAAGGGCTGCAATTCTTCGGGCAGCGCATTGGCCACGTTGAACGTGCGCCTGTACGGAGCCGGCTCCTCTCCCTCTTTGGGGGGAGGCTTGACGAAGAGCCCGAATACACCGGAGTCGGCGGACACGGCGGGCATCGACGGCGTGCTCAAGCGCTCCATCGGGAGCTCTTTGCGCCTCGCGGCGCCTGCCTTCAGTGCGAGGTCGTGCGCCTCCTCGTAGTGGTCCATGAAGTTCGACCAGTCGGTCAGCGCAGCAGTCTCGAGACACGCCTGTCCTAGGGATTCTCTTTCCTCGGAGGGAAGGTCGATGAAATCGAGGAGGGCTTTGGTCAGCGAGGCGCTGACTTCGCTGAACGAGACACCCTCGCGCTTGAGCACCCGCACCCCGGTTCGTTTGCGGTCGCCTTGCGCGGCGACCCATCTTCCGAAGCCGGCCCGATCCGTGGTGACCGCGGGCACTCCGAACGCGACGGCTTCGAGAGGCGTGTATCCCCAGGGCTCGTAAAAGGATGGGAACACGCCGAGATCGGCTCCTGGGAGCAGATCCCAGTATTTGTGCCGAATCAGCGGATCGGTCCCGTCCAGGTAGATCGGCACGTGTACCACGTGCGCTCGGGCGCCCGGCTGATTGTCGAATCCCAACGCGTTGAGTTGATTGGTGATCGGATCGTTCGCCTCATCGACGAGGTCGTGCGTGCAACGTAGGGGCGGACCGGCGGACCCGCCGTGTACACGATCCCAAAGTGCGCGCTTGGGCTCGGCATGGCCGGCAGGGAGCATCGCATACGCGATGACTCGTTTGCCGTTCCGGGACGCCAACTCGGCGGCCAGGGCAGAGACCGAATCGAGGTATACGTCGACGCCCTTGTTCACGTACTCGTAGCGACCGGCGAGGGCGAATATCAGCGTGTTTTCCCGATCGTACTTGTCGCCGGTCGTGAGCTCGGCCAGCCTGAAGAGCTCGTCTCGAGCCTCCTGCTTCTTCTCCGCATCGACTGGTTTCGCGCCGAAACCGTTCAGCAGGATGACATCGGGCTTGCGGCCGAGGAGGTGTTCGCATTCGATTGCGGTGAGCGCGCTCACCGTGGTGAAAACGTCTGCCTCCCGTGCCGCCACGGTTTCCATCGAGTGTTTGGACGATACGTTCAGCTGCTTGGCGGCGACCTCGGGATCGACATCCCCGAGCGACTTGTAGAAATCGGGATCCGATCGCCGTCCTGCAAGCGAGCGGCCCAGCATCGTCGCATGGGTGGTGAAGACGGTACCGATCTCGGGAGCGGCGGTTTGAAGATGAAGGATTGCCGCTGCCGACATCCACTCGTGGGCCTGCACGATTGCCTTCTGCCGCGCCGGCAGCAGATATCGGTCGCGGATGTGCTCGATGATCATGCCCGCGCCGTGCGCGAAGAGGACCGGGTCGAAGTAGTCCCAGGCTCCGAACAGAGAATCGAGCCCGTACCTTTCCCAGTAGCGACTGAGGATTTCGTCCTTGCGCTGGTAGAGACGCGAGTAGTTGATGAGCAGACACCGAGGCTCTCCGGGAACGAGCCAGCGCCCCATCAGCACGCTGACCTCGTGATCCTTGAGAGATTCGGCGAGCTCCGGGTTCCACAGGTCCGGCCTGAACTCCGCAGCTACGCCTTCCGTCCTCGGAATGTCAGGCCCGATCGTGATGTATCCGTCTTCACCGTGGCGTTCCTGCACCTCTGCGACGCGGCTCGCCAACACGGTGTGGATACCGCCGACCATGTTGCAGACTTCCCAAGAAATTTCGAAGAATGCCGGCTTGCTCATAGGCCGATCTGTTTCTCGTTGGGCGCCAGCACCGAAAGCTTCAAGTCCTTCATGACGTTCATATAATGGATGAAAGCATCGTAGGGGCCCTCATATGGGCTGAAATAATCGTGGACCTCTGCATCGGAGGCAGATTTGGTGGCCATGTAGTAGAAGTGGTCCGAGGTTTGCAAGCGCCGCCAGAGGGCCAACAAATGGGAGTTATTGCGGCGTTTGATCTCGGGTCCCAAGGCATAAATCTCCGAAAGTGCCCGTTGCTGCATCGCGTTACCTTGCCATGCGCTGATGTCCCGACCTACATCCGCCCAGGATACCGTACGGTGGAAGCTGAGATCACCCAGGGCAGGGTACCGGTCGATTACCTGACTCGGGGTCGAGATGTCCCAATGCGGATGCGTAAACAGGAGGTCGGGAAGGTGCTCGAGAAAATCGAAGATCCCAGTTTCCCGCCACTGGTGCTCACCGAAGGTCTCATAGTCCATGAACAGGTTGATCACGTCGCCGGCGCCGCTGTGGCCATGTATCCAGCGTGCAAACTTGTTCGCGGTGAGCGGGAACTCGTTCCACGCCCTGTTCGAGAAGCGGAACGCGATGTCGTCCGATAGCTTGTAATTCTTTGCGAGCAGGCGGGTCTCGCGGCCAGGGACGCGATAGACGAAATTGGGGCTTCGCCACGCGAGAACGTCATCGGCGCCTTCGACGAGGATGGCATCGAATCCGAAGTCGGAGACGTACTGCCCGATTTCGTCGTTGTAGATGAGCTCGGTGTTGCGAAAGACGCGGGGTGTTTGACCGAACTCCTTCTTTATCAACTCGAGCTCCAGCTCGATTTGCTCCCGATACTCGTTCTTGTCGTACAGAGCGGCGAGGCTGTGATAATAGGTTTCCGCCACGATTTCGACGGACCCGGTCTTGATGAGCTGGAGGAAGCTGTCCAGAGCCGCCGGCGCGTAGCGCTTCATCTGCTCGATCGCGACACCGGTTATGGCGTATGAGACGCGAAAACGGCCGTCGGTCCTTTCGACCAGTCGAAGCATCGACTCGTTTGCAGGCACGTAGCACTTGGCGGCGACCTTACGGAGCACCTCCGCATTGAGCTCGTCATCGAAGTACTCGTGATCCCGGCCGACCTGCAGGGCTCCATATGGCTTGAGTCGGTACGGCTGGTGCACCTCGAAATAGAAACAGACCGAAGGCATGATCAACCTTACCCGCGGATCACCGAATGGTAAATGGGAACGAGCTTCTCGGCGGCCGCGTCCCAATGAATGTTCCGGATCTCTTCGCGTGCGCGCTCCACGATGACACGCCTCAGCTCGGGCAGCTCGAGGATGGCGACGATCTGACTTGCCATCTTGTCGACGTCCCAGAAGTCGACCTTGAGCGCATTGCGCAGGACTTCGGACACGCCGGATTGTTTCGAAACGATGACCGGCCGATCGTGGCTCATGGCCTCGAGAGGCGCGATTCCAAAAGGCTCGGACACCGAAGGCATCACGTAGACGTCTGCGGTGGAGAACGTTCGCTCGAGCTCCGCCCCTCGGACGAAACCCGGAAAGCGGAAGGACTTCGTGATCCCGAGGTCCTCGACGAGCTCTTTCATTCTGGGAAGCATGTCGCCCGAGCCGGCCATCACGAATACCGCGTCCGGGACGTGCTCGAGGACCCGAGCAGCCGCTTGGACGAAGTATTCTGGACCCTTTTGAAAGGTGACGCGCCCGAGGAAGAGAACGATGGGTCCCTTCGAGCTTCGCTGCTCGGTGTATGCCTCGACCGTCTCTCGCGCGTAGACGCCGTTGTGCACGACTGAGATCTTGTCGAGCGAGATGTCGTGAACGCGGTGAATGAGGCTTCGGGTGTAGTAACTGACCGCGATGACCCGGGTTGCGTGCTCGAGGCCCTGATGCTCGATGGACACGATGTCCCGATCTGCGCCGTGTCCTGCTCGGTCGTACTCGAGGCTGTGAACGTGAACCACCAACGGCGCTCCAATCCGGCGCGCGATTTCGATGCCCGCCGGAAAGGTCATCCAATCGTGCGCATGGACGAGGTCGTAGCGCTCCCCGGCCACTCGGCGCACTGCGGCCATGGCATAACGAGCAACCTCCGAAAAGAGATCGTCCCCGTAGTGCGCTCCACCCGCAGCTTGCGCTTCTTGGCGGCCGCTTTCGCCTGGAATGTGCACGTGCTCGAGCCGGGTCTGCCTGCTCGGAGGCTCGGGAATCGGCTGCGCGATTTTTGTCGAGACGATTTCATCGACGTCGCTCTCCTCGAGCGCGCCGGAGCGCACGAGCTCTCGATAGGTGACCTGGTCGAGGTACGGTTTGAGCCGTGCCGGCACGTAAAGCGTGCGCAAAAGCGATTCAGCGCTGCCTGGGTGGGCGCGTGCACTCTCGACGGCCGCCGTGAAGATTGGATCGGTGGCTAGCGCCGGCTCGATGGCGATCAGCTTGGCGAGCGCATCAGCGCGGCGCGACGGACGTTCTTCCGCAATGAGCTGGTGCGAATCGGCTCCGAGCAAGTGCATGTGTGGTGCGTTTTCCGCGCCATAGAGGCGCGGCACGAGAAAATCGATCTGGATGCCACGCTTGGCCAACGCGCCCGTGAGGCCCTCACAGGCCGTTCCGAGGCCGCCGCTGATGTGCGGCGGATATTCCCAGCCAAGCATCAAGATCTTCATGGGCCCGCCATCTTTGCAACTCGCAATACCTCGGACACGCTCCACGCTTGCGCCGGCGTGCCGCCTGGGCGATGCGGGGGCTCTCCGTCGAAGACCTCACCGATCTGACCGATGCACCCCTCCGTTCGAAGGTGCGCGCTGAGCGCCGCAAGCACCGGCATCATCTCTTCCCTCGCTGCATCGGGGCCTTCGATCGCTGCGACTGCATCGGCGTAGAGGCCCAGCAACCAAGGCCATACCGTTCCCTGATGGTAAGCCCGGTCCCGTTCGGGCTGGCCGCCCCGATAGAAGGGTTGGTAGGCGGGGTCGTCCGGCGAAAGAGTTCGCAGCCCGACCTGCGTGAGAAGCTTTTCACGCACCTGCGCGAGCGCTCGCGCCTTTTTGGCTTTGTCGATGGGCACACCTGGAAGCACGAGGGCCCATAGCTGATTCGGTCGGAGCTTTCCGTCGGGCGCGTGTCCATCGTGCGTGTCGGTCAGGAAGCCCTGATCGTGCAGCCAGAATTTTTCCTCGAAGTGTTCGGACAGTTTCTTCGCAGTTTCATCCCACTTTTCCACGAAGTCCGGCCGTAGCTTCTTGGCCCACCGGAGCCCGTTCACCAGCGCGGACAGCCACAACGCATTGAGGTCGACGGCGTACCCCTGGCGAGGGGTGACGGCCCAGCCGTCGACGACGGCATCCATCCAGGTCAACGCCCATGGCCCTGCGTCGACGAACAAGAAACCCTGCGCGTCCACGTGAACCCGCGGGTCCGCGCCCTCCGCGATTCGGTCGATGAGGTCGAGGCAAGTCTCTTGAAGCGGTACGATTCGGCGGCTGCGCGTTCGTTTCGCGGTGAGGGCGACGGCCCGGATGAACAACAGCGAGGCGTCGATCGAATCGGTGTTCGAGGCCACGTCGCCGCTCTGCGGGATGTTGGGCACCAGGCCGTTTTCGAGCCGGTCTGCCAGGGATTCCAGAATGCCGAGCGCGGCGTCGACCTCGTCTCTTGCGAGGCAAAGCCCCGGTAGTGCGATCAGGGTGTCACGCGACCATTCGCCAAACCACGGGTAGCCAGCGATGACGCCCCGGCGGTTGCCCTCGAGCTCGACTAGGTACGCCTCCGATGCTTCATCGAGCTCCTGCACGAAGGACCGACGCGAGCCGAGCGGAGAGCTCAACACCTGTGGCTCGTGACTCGCCGCCGTCGTGGTCCCGAGCCGAATGGAAAACGCGCCGTCGTGGCGCAGCTCCAGCCGAAACTCCCCTGGTGTGAAAAGATCTTCTGCGTCGTCGTATCCTCGCTCGCGTTCCCACTCGTAGTGAACCCCCTCGTACCAATGCCCGTCTGCACGAAACGCGCCCGTGACGCCGTGGAGACTGGTGATGAGTGGAGGGACGTCTTTGTAAGGACGCATCACCATACGAAGCGAGTCGCCATCCTCCACGCTGATCTCGCCGTTCAGGAACGAGTTGGCGAAGGTCAGCTTGTGCAGCGGGCGGCAGCGGATCAGCGGACGGAGCCTCAAGTCGACCGGCTTTTGGAGGCCTTCGATCGAGTAGCGGATCCAGACTGCATCCGCGCCGTCCTCGAGCCAGAGCTCTCGGGTCACCGTGAGGCCGTGGAAGTGATAGGTCCAGCGCGGCAACGGCTCGAATCGAGTCAAGTGCTCGATACCCTTCGGCTCGATCGTGCTTCCCCAGTTGTAGCTGTGGAGCGCGACTCTCTCGTTGCCGATGTGAAACCACTCCTCGACCTCGGCCACCATGTTGAGCGGCTCGCCCACGCCTGGCTCGCGGACGGTCAGGAGACTGTGGTACTTGCGGCGAGGGCAGCGATCGATGGTGCCCATCGCAAAAGACCCGCCCGAGTTCGTCGCAAGCCATTCGGCATCCGGGCTGATGGTAGCCGTCGCAGCGGCGGCGGAGTCATCGCCATCCGGCGCCCGGGACAAAAGGCGGAGCCCCGAGCCCTCCGAGCGAGACGGAAACCAACTTGGCAAAATCACGAAGCACTTCCCCTCATTTGAACTACGGCCTTTCCCAAAGCACGAGGCATGCCAACAAAGCACGAGGCATGCCAAACCTTGGCCTGCGAAACGCCTTCATTCCATCACAACTAACCAACATTCTCAAAGCCGGCATGCGCAACCGATGCGGATGCGAGTCGACCCGGCGCAATCGATGCGCTGAGTGTCACCCGCGTGCCTCGTGCCAAGCCCGCTCGAGCGTCTCTTGGTCGTCTGGATGGGCGATGGAGATCAAGAGCTGCGCCCGCTCGTTGAGCGTCTTACCGTAAAGATCCACTGCGCCGTTCTCGGTGACTACGAAACGAACGTGCGCTCGTGTCGTCACGACGCCTGCTCCGGGCCGGAGCGTCGGCACGATTCGAGGCACCCCCTTTCGGGTACGGCTCGTGAGAGCGATGATGGGCTTCCCACCCTCCGAGGTCATCGCGCCCCGAATGAAGTCCATTTGACCGCCAACCCCGGAGATGACCTGGTGGCCGATCGAATCCGCGCAGACTTGGCCGGTCAGGTCGATTTCGATGGCGGAATTGATTGCGGTGACCTTGGGGTTTCGGTTGATGACCGAAACCCGGTTCACGTAGCCGATATCGTATTGGCTCACGCTCGGATTGTCGTCGATGTAGTCATAGACGCGCTTGGTTCCGATGACGAAGCCCGAGATGGTCCGTCCTGGATGGACTTTTTTCTCGCTGTTGTCCACGGCGCCGCATTCCAACAGGGGCAGCAACCCGTCGGACCACATTTCGGTGTGAACTCCGAGGTGGCGGTGCCCTTTGAGCGCTGCCAAGACCGCGTCGGGAACGGCGCCAATGCCCATCTGAAGCGTAGCCCCATCTTCGATGAGCTCCGCGGCATGGTGTCCGATCGCTTGCTCTTCCTCGCTTGGCGGGCTCGGGGGCGCCTCCGGCAGGGCCGTGTCGTGCTCGACCAACCAGTCGAGCTCATCGATGTGCACGAACCCGTCCCCGTGCACCCGCGGCATGTGACGGTTCACCTGCGCGATGACCACTCTCGCCGAGTCGACGGCGGCCCGCGCCACGTCCACCGACACGCCCAGACTGCAGTAGCCTCTCTTGTCCGGTGGCGAGACCTGGACCAGTGCGACGTCGAGGGCCCGGCGGCCCGATCGAAACAACTGGGGGATCTCGGAGAGAAAGCACGGCAGATAATCCACTCGATCTCCGTCCAGCTTGCCGCGCAGGTTGTGCCCCACGAACAGGTTCGCCACGCGAAAGGATCGAGCGTACTGCGCATCTGCGTATCGTGCGTCTCCGTAGGTATGGAGATGGATGAGCTCGACGTCCCGCAGACGGCCGGCATCTTCCACCATGGCGTCGATCAACGCCATAGGCGTCGCTGCGCCCCCGTGGACGAACACACGCTGGTTGGAGTTGATGTGGTTGACCGCTTCTTGCGCGGAGCAGAGTTTCGACATCGTCAATCGATCAGGGTTCGGTTTCGGGCTGGGGCTCGGGTCTGGGCTTGGGGTCGGGCTCGAGATCGGGCTCGCGCGGCGGTGGCGGCCTTCGCCGTTCGAGGTCGATTTCGATCACGGGAGGAGGAGTCGGTGTTCCTTTGACCGGTCCCGAGACCCGGCTGATGTTGCCTTCAGGCGGGTTCACCTTCTGTTCTGGATCGTACTCCCGCTCCTGTTGCATCTCCGTGCCCTGACCGGCACGAACACGTCCGCTCGCGCACCCCGTCGCCATCGTGATCGCGCATCCGGCGACGAGCAAGGTGATGGAAGCTTTCACGGCGACACCTGGTCGGGCTCCCGGGCGGTGAGGGAGGGCTTCACGTCGAGGAGGGTGTGACACTGATTGCAGGTCGACAGCAGGCGGCCGTAGATCTCGGCCTGACCTCGGGTGGTGGGTCTGTCTTCGGTGGGCTCCCCCGGTCGAGGCACGTACTCTTCTTCCTCGACGGTGCCTTCGACCGCAGCGGAAAACGCGAGGTCGTGGACCTCGTATGCTAGCCGAGTCACTCCGGGAGGAGTCTCTTCGTCGGGCTCGCGCGTTCCATGCAGCGGCGCTTCGGCCAGCATCTCCGCTGCAACTTGAAATCCCGTCGTCGAGTTGCTCAACAGCGCCTCCCACATGCGTTCGACTGCCCAATAGTGTCGCCGCATGTGCATTTGCAAGTCCTCGCCGCCGGGCGCGGGCTCGAGCTTGATGGGCGGGCCGCGATCGAGCGCATGGTGGCATTGTCCGCAGGCATGGGAGAGCCGGGCGAATGCCATGGAGGCCTCCTCGACGTCGGCAGCCTCCCGGACCTGCTGAGCGAGCTCCGCGGTGATTCGGGCATACTGTTTGCCCTGTTCGGGGGGTGGCACGTGCTCCATGAAGAACGCGAGCTTGCGCATCGTTTGTTGGGCGACCGGAAGATCACCACGGATGAGAGCGTCGCGCGTCACGATCGACAGCGCGGCATGGTCCTGCATGACCCGATCGAAACCTTCGGGGACGCCACCAGCGGCCTCGGGCGAAGCGTCTTTGGGGTTACAGGTGCACCCCGCGCACCACGCGATCGCAAATCCCAACACGATGACCCGCCCAACCATGACGCCCCTATCATGCGATGTTCGGCCGTTCGTTCAAGACCTATGGGATCAGTCGCCGTCGTGCGTCAAAAGCAGAGGGACCGAGCTGTCGTGGAGTAGTCGCCTCGCCACGCTTCCGATGAGAAGCCGCTCGATGCCGCTCTTGCCCGTCGTCCCGGCGCAGATCAGCGTTGCGCCGACGTCCTCGGCGACCTTCAGAATGCCATCGGCGGGGTCGCCGGTCACCAGATGGGTCTGAACGGCCTGTGCATCGATCGAAAAGAGCTCTTCGGCGTCGTTTTGAAGCATCTCCTCGAGCCCCAAACGAAGCGCTTCGCGCCGCTTCTCGGCGGCCTCTCCAATCACGGCGCCCCGGTCGGTGTATTCGCCCCAGACGTCGAGGTAGCTGTGCACGAGGTGCAGCGGGCCGTGAAACACACCGTGGATCGCGCGGGCGACGTCCGCAGCGCGCTTGGAGGGTCCCGAAAAGTCGTAGGCGATCACGATCGAGCTCGGAACCTTTCCACCATCGGGCGGAACGATGATGATCGGCGTGTGCACCGTCTTGATGACCCGTTCGGTGACGCTTCCATACATCAGCTTGGAAACGCCGGTGCGTCCGTGGGTGCCCACGACCGCCAAGTCGACGTCGTGCTCCCTTGCATAGTCGCGGATCACCTCATGGACGGTACCTTCGCGAATTATCGAAAAATGCTCGATTCCGGCCTCGTCCACGACCTTCGATTGCTGGTCCAATGAATCTTGGGCGTCATTCAGGATCCGGGTGACTGCCTCGGGGCCGGGGCTGTAGGACAGGTCCATCAACAAATAGGTGGGAATCACCGGGGTATGGAGCAGATGGATCTTTGCGGAGCATTGCTTGGCCAGCTCGATGGCATAACGCAGCGCACGCTGGGCGTTTTCGGAGAAATCCGTGGGCACTAGGATTTGTTTGATCTGCATGGTTTCGTCCCGGTTTAGAGTGTTTGGGGGCCGGTCAGCCGCCGAACGTATCGCTGGGGATGATGTTGTCGCGCAAGAGCTTGTCTGTGACGTAGTCCCGCTCTTCCCCTTCGATGTCGTCGCGGAGCATCTGGGCGAGCTTGGCCACGCTCGACGCCAAGTCGTCGATCGAGCTCGCTTCGCGAATCGTCTCGACCAGGAGGTCGAGTTGCTTTCGCTGCTCCTGGTGCTCGGTATTGAGATGGCGGGCGCGCTCGGGACCGAAGCCATCCGCCTCGGTGATCGCAGGCAGCATGTGAAGCTCCTCGAAGTTCATGTGAAGCTCGAGGATGCCTCGAAGCGCATAGGCCGCGCGTTTGACCTGCTCCGCATCGACTCCGCCATCGCCTAACTGGGCTACGCCGGCTTCCAGCTCGGAAAGCATCTGCTCGATCTCGCGATGCTGGCTCAGCACCTTTCGTCGAACTTCCGAGGGCATCAACGGTTTGTCGCTCATGGGGGCCTCCCGTCAGGATGGTGTCATATGAGCTCGTGCAAATAGCACGCCAATGGTTTAGCAGGATTTCGTTGCGCGTGACACGCAAGATCTGCGCCGGGGCGGAATCTTTCGCAGAAGCTGCGCGTTTTTCGTTATGCTTTGCAACCCAGGCCGTGTCCGCCGTCTGGCACGAAGCTTGATAGGATACAGACCATGGACCAGCCCCGAACCATTCTCGTCGCAACCGACTTCTCCGAGATCTCGGACGAAGCGCTGCGTGCGGCGGCCCTCTACGCGAAGAGCTTTCATGCGCGTGTACTGGTTGCGCACGTATTCGATCCAACGCCCAACATACCGCCCGTCGTCTGGTCGCGTCCGGATCTGCTCGAGCGGAGCATCCGAGTCGAGATCGAAGATGCGATTCGCGAGACCCTTTCGGGAAAAACCGCCGAGTTTCTCAAGGGGGTTCCGGAGGTCGAGCTCAGCGTGATTCAACACCCCTCTCCCGGACGGGCGCTCGTCGAGCTGGCCGAGGATGAAGGGGTGGACTTGATGATTCTCGGGTCTCACGGTCGCAGTGGGCTATCTCGGGCCTTTCTCGGTAGCGTTGCCGAGCGGGTCGTGCGGCACGCGCCTTGTCCGGTGCTGGTGGTTCGTGGTCGCGAGGAGCAACGATCGAAAGAGGGAGAGTAGCCCGTGTCGATGATTCCACGTCTGGTCGTAGCCTATGATTTCTCGGACCCGGCGCGCCGGGCCTTCGAGCTCGGCGTGTTCATGGGCCGGCAGCTCGACGCCGAGGTCCACGTCGTGACCGTGCTCGATCCGGGTACCGCGGGAGCTGCCGGCGCCGAGCAAGAGCTTCGGGACCTGCGACAGCTCCTAGAGATGAAAACTTGCGGCACGGTCAAGGCCGAGGACGTCGCCATCGAGTGTCATGCGTTGAGTGGGCACCCCGCCGAAGCGATCATGTCGATGGCGCGAGAAATCGACGCACCCCTCATCATCTGCGGGACGACCGGCAAGGGTGCGGTCGCTCGCACACTGCTCGGAAGCGTGTCTCACGAGCTCGTCCACAAGAGTGGCGCCATCGTGATGTCCGTTCCCTGAAGCCCTGGGCTAGCGACCGGGTCCTACGAAAGGAGCTTCGACGACGCGCCGGCTCTTGCGGTCCTCGCGTCCTTCCATCGAGATGGCGAGCTGCATTCGAAGCCCGGGCTCCATCTCCTCGAGTGGGAGAACGGCGAGGATCGGAACGTACGTGCTGCCGAGGGACTTCAGCTCGATGCGGGACTGGGGCACCACGTATTCGATTCCGCTGTCGGACTCGGGCTCGATTACGAAGGTTTGCGTTGCGTTGGTCTTGTTGACCAGATGCACCCGAACCGAATTCCGCACTCGTCCGTCGACGACCGCAAACGGGGCGCCTTCGTGGCGAAGCACGTTTGCCTCGAAATCCGCGCTCTGGGCAAAGGCAAAAACTGCGCCGATCAGCCAGAGCATCACGACGCCCCCATAGAAAAACAAGCGTGGGCGCACCACGTGCTTGTGCTGACCCTCGAGCCCATTGAGCGAGTCGTAGCGTACCAAGCCGCGGGGCCTTCCCACCTTGTCCATGATCTCGTCGCATGCGTCCACGCATGCTGCGCACCCCACGCATTCCATCTGCAGGCCGTTGCGAATGTCGATGCCAGTGGGGCAGACGACGACGCAGCGCTTGCAGTCGATGCAGTCGCCATTGGCGGGATCGCTGGCCTTGCCGCGAGGCTCGCCACGATTCCAATCGTAGCCGATCACCATCGTATCGCGGTCCGTCATGGCGGACTGAAGGCGGCCGTAGGGGCAGATGATGAGACAGAGCTGCTCGCGGAACCATGCGAAGTTGAACCAGAGGATTCCCGACATGACTACGACCCAGGTGAATGCGGTCGGATGATTTGCCGGGCTCTCTCGCACCATGTCGAGCAGCGAGGGCAGGGAAACGAAATAGCTGATGAAAACGTGAGACAGAAGGAGCGCCAAGACGATGTAGACGCCGTGCTTCAGCGTCTTTCGCCAGACCTTGTCGAAAGTCAGCCCGGCCGCGTTCCGCCGGAGCCGCTGAGCGCGCGGACCTTCAATCCAACGCTCGATGCGGCGAAAGACACCCTCGAGAAACACGGTGTGGGGGCATGCGTATCCGCACCAAAGGCGACCCTTGAGCGTCGTCACGATGATCAGCGCGAGCCCGATGCCGCTCAGCAGGAAGAACACGAGCCAGAAGTCTTGGGCGTTGAAGACGCTCCCGAATAGGTAGAATCGGCGGTTCACGATGTCGATGAACACCGCAGGATGCCCACCCACCTGCACGAAGGGCAGAACCACGTAGATCGCGATCAGCACGGTGAACACGATGTAACGGATTCGCGTGAACCGGCCCTTCACGTCGGCCGGATGCACGTAGTTTCGGCTGCCGTCGGCCCTGAGAGAGCTGACGGGATCTTCTACGACTGGCAGCTTCGTGGTCATCACTCGGTTTCGGCGGTTTGCGCAGCGTCAGCAGCGCTCGCCGTGTCCGCCGCGCCCCCGGGCTCCCAGAGCTCGCCTTCGGGCCCCTTACCCGGGACGTCGGTGTTGCGAAGGGTGAGCACGTAGGCGACGACTTCCTTGACGCCTTGCTCACCGAGAATTGGAGCCCAAGGAGGCATACCCTTGGCCGCGACCCCGTTCGTGATGATCGAGTGAATGTCGGTCGGCGCGCCTCCATGAATCCAATATCGGTCGGTCAGATTCGGTCCGAGGCCTTCCCGGCCCTGTCCTTTGGTGTCGTGGCAGGCGACACATTGCGCGGTGAAGATCTCCTGGCCAGATGCGACGGCGCTTGCGTCATCGACCAGGGCTCGCAGAGACTCGTCCGTGACGACGCTCCGCTCGGCCTCGGCAGCCGCTACCGCTGCGGCATACTTCTCCGACTGCAGCTTGCCGATTCCATATTCGTGATAGTAGAACCAATAGACGAGTCCGAAGGCGATCGCCCCGTAGAACGTGAGCAGCCACCAGACCGGCAGGTTGTTGTCGGCTTCCTCGATATCGTCGTAGACGTGGAGGATCTCGCCTTGGATTTCGTCGGTTCGTTGGGCCTCACTCATGGGGTACCTCCAGCTCCTCTTCCAGCGGAATCCGGGCGTACTGATCGGCTTCGGACGCCTTCATACGCACCACTCGGACCACGACCACGAGAAAAATGACGAAGAATAGGACCAGCGCGATCAACGGATAGAGCAACGCTGGGCTCTGTGCGAAGAACTCGGCAGCGAAACGACTCATTGCGCGGCCTCCTCGGTCTCGACGGCGGCGAGGGACTCCGGCTCTGGCACGCGCCCCAAGCGCTGCAGATAGGCGATGAGCGCCACGAGCTCACTGTTGACCATCAGCTCACAGTCGTCGCCAGGCTCTTCGCAAGTCGCGACGCCGGCGTTCTCCGCGAGACCCGCCGCAATCCCGGCGGCCGTGGCTCGCGCATCCTCCTCGGCCGTCTGGATCTGCTCGGGCCGATAGGGAACGCCGATGTTACGCATCGCTCTCAGCTTGGTGGGCGTTTTCGAGAAGTCGATCGTGCTCTTTGCGAGGTGCGGGTAGGGCGGCATGTTCGAGCCCGGTGAAATCTCGCGCGGATCGAGCATGTGCTTGTAGTGCCACACGTCCGCGTATTTTCCGCCGAGGCGTGCCAGGTCCGGACCGATGCGGCGTGAGCCCCACTGGAAAGGATGATCGAAGATGGAATCATCGATGGAGGAAACCTCTCCGTAGCGTGCGCTCTCCCAGGTGAAGGGTCGGATCATCTGCGAGTGGCAGGTGTAGCAACCCTCGCGAATGAAGACATCGCGCCCCTCGAGCTCGAGCGGGCTGTAAGGAACGTTCTTGGTCGTACGGATCGTCTCGGGGACCGACACGACCATGGGAATGATCTCCGCCACGCCCCCGACCAAAATGCCGATGGTGACCAACACCGTGAAGATGCCTGCTCTGCCCTCGAGCGCCCGGTGCCAAGACACCTTCTCGCTGTCCCGGTCGCGAATGGTGATGGCGACGGCAGCGACGCCCCACATCACCGCGACGATGGCCAACACGGTGCTGACGAGCCCGTCGAAGAGCACCATCCCGAAGAGCAATCCCATGACGACGATCGACGCGATGATGGGCTGACCGAACAAGAGCTTCGGCCACGGCACCTCGCGGCCTCGTGGCTCGGTGACGACGGGAACCTCGATCTCGCCGTCGACGGCGGCACCGCTCTTGGCGGTCAGGATCAGATTCCAGGCCAGCAAGATGAAGCCTGAGAGGTACAGCAAACCGCCGACCAGTCGGGTCCAATACATCGGCTGAATCGCGAGGAGTGTCTCGACGAAGTTCGGATACAGGAGACCTCCGGTCTCGCTCACCGCGCGCCACATCAAACCTTGGGTGATCCCAGCCACCCACATGGAGACGATGTAGAGGAGGATGCCGATGGTGCCGATCCAGAAATGGAAGTTCGCGGCTCCGCGAGAGTGGAGCTTGGTTCCGTAGAGCCTAGGCACCGCCCAGTAGAACATGCCTGCCGCCATGAAACCGTTCCAGCCGAGCCCGCCGCCATGCACGTGGGCGATGATCCAGTCCGTGTAATGAGCGAGACCGCTGACGCTCTTGATGCTGAGGAGCGGCCCTTCGAACGTGCTCATGCCGTAAAAGGTCACGCCGGCGGCGAAGAACTTCAGCACGGGATCGGCGCGAAGCTTGTCCCAGGCGCCCCGCAAGGTGAGCAACCCGTTCAACATGCCGCCCCAGCTCGGCGCCCAGAGCATGAGGCTGAAGATCATGCCGAGCGTCTGGGCCCACTCGGGCAGAGCCGTGTAAATCAAGTGGTGCGGGCCCGCCCAGATGTAGATGAAGACCAGACCCCAGAAGTGAACGATCGACAAGCGATACGAGAAGACGGGGCGCTCCGCTGCTTTGGGCAGGAAGTAGTACATGATGCCCAAGATCGGGGTCGTCAGGAAGAAGGCGACCGCGTTGTGGCCGTACCACCACTGGACCAGCGCATCTTGCACTCCCGCGAAGAGCGAATAGCTCTTGAAGGCGCTGACGGGCACCTCGAAGCTGTTGACGATGTGCAGGACCGCGACGGTGATGATCGTCGCGATGTAGAACCAGATGGCGACGTAGAGATGTTTTTCGCGCCGGTTGGCAAGCGTCCAGAAGAAGTTGACCGCGAAAACCACCCAAATGACCGCGATGGCGATGTCGATGGGCCACTCGAGCTCCGCGTATTCCTTGGCGGTCGTGATTCCGAGGGGAAGGGTCACTACTGCGGACAGGATGATCAGCTGCCAGCCCCAGAAATGAATGGCGGACAAGATGTCGGAGGCGAGGCGCGCTTTCGCCAAACGTTGGGTCGAGTAATAGATTCCAGCGAAGAGCATGTTGCCGACGAACGCGAAGATCACCGCGTTCGTGTGCAACGGCCTCAGGCGCCCGAAGGTCAACAGCGGCGGCAAGTTGGCAGGCCAAAACGCCAATTGCAGGGCCACGATGACCCCGACCAGCATGCCGATGATGCCGAACAACACCGACGCCCAGATGAACTGGCGGACGACCTTGTCGTTATAAACGATCCGCTGAGTTTCCATACTCGTCCTCTTCCCTCTCCGTGGTTGGGGTCAGCGGCTTTTCATCGTCAAGCGGCAGTAAGGCAAGGCGATCGGCATGATCGAAAGTACCTTGCCGTACGGTCCACGCGAAAAACGCCACTGCGACGCCGACCAAAATCACGCAAACGAAAATCAGTAAGATCAAGATCTCCATGGGAGCCCCCTCCGTGACAGCATCATCACCGTGTATGCGAGGGTCATCAGTGAGCTGAGCGGCATTAGCACAGCTGCGACCCAAGGCCTCATCCAACCGGCCATGGCGATCGATACCGCGACTAGATTGTAAGCAATTGCGAACGCGAGGATGCGACGCACGACTTGCGCTAGGGCATCAGAGGCACGCAGAACTTGCGCCACCGGATGCAGGCCCGGTGATACGAAATAGAAGTCGCAGCGTGAGGCCATGAAAGGTCGATTCACCGCAGGAGTGCCGGAGCAGGCCGCAGCCCGCATCGCGACTTGGTCATTCAGGCCGTCGCCCACCAGCAAAGTTCGTGCCGGATCGTGCGCGCGCACGTAGGCTGCTTTTTGCGCTGGTGTTTGGCCTCCTACGCAAGCTTCCTCGCGCATTCCCAGGCTCGCACCGAGGGCCGTGACTCGAGACGGCGCATCGCCGCTGAGGATGGCCAGCTCGTATCCATTCTCCTCGAGCTTTTCGATCTCCGCGCGAGCGCCGGGACGCAACTGCTCATCCGTCCGCAAAGCTGCCACGGAGGCCCCGTCGATCGAAAACACCACGTCGCGCTCATCGACGGAAATGGGAGCAGCCCAGCCCGGTGCGCCCAGCCGGTACCGATGCCCGTCCCGCAGCGCGGATAGCCCGTGCCCCATCTCCTCTTCGACGTCGAGCTCTACGAAGCGCGCGGCTCGATGCCCTTCCAGCGCTCGTCGTACGGCAACGCTCTTCGGGTGCGCGCTGCGCGCAGCCATGTTGTAGAGGACCGCGATCGACTCATCCGACAGGTCGTCGAGGGCGGACGGATTGACCACCTCCAAGATGCCAGTGGTGAGCGTTCCCGTCTTGTCGAACACGATTCTCGTCATCGTCCTCACGCGATCGAGGAAGTCTGCGACGCGCACGAAGACGCCTGCGCGCCGCAATTGCGTCAAGACGAGCTCGTATGCAAGCGGTGCGGCGATTCCAAACGCGCAAGGACAGGTGACGACCAGCACCGCGGTGCCTACCTCGATGGCGAAGAGAGGATCGGCGGCGCGCCACCACCAGTAACTGATACCCGCGGTCGCCAAGACGATGACTCCGACCACGTAGTAGCGCGAAAGCCGGGACCACCAGCGTGTCGCGAGCGGACCGTCTCCATCGGAAGCCGGGTCCCGCCCCAGGAGGCCGATCAGCGACGATGCCGAAAAATCCGTGTCAGCCGTGCCCGTGAAGGCGCGTTCACCGACGTTGAAGGCGCCGGCCGGAACGAGGCTGTTCTTTGCGAAGGTTCGCGGCCTGCTCTCTCCATCGATCCAGTCGAGGGAACAGCGGGCCCTGTCGTCGTCTAGCTCCAGGTCCACCGGGACCAAATCCCCAGGGGCCACCAGTAGCCGGTCACCTCGTTTCACCCCGAGGCAGTGCACGATTCGCACGATTCCGTCGCGGACTTCTCTCGTGAGGAGGCTATCGGTGCCGTCATCGGCGAGTAGCTGCGCGCGATTGCGCTCCAGCATGCGTTGCTGCAACCACCGGCCGATCAACATCAGGGCGATGAATACGGTCAGCGTGTCGACATACGACGCATGGCCCGAGGCGAAGAAGAACGACCAGGTCGACCCGGCGAAGGCAAGCACGATGCCCAAGGCGATCGGCACGTCCAGATGCAGCATACCGCGGCGCAACGCGCGATATGCCGAGGTGATGAACACGGAGCCACCCACCAGCATGGATAGAGCCCCAGCCGCGTAGCTGAGCTGATTCAAGAGCTCGTAGATGGGTCCCTCGCGAAGGCCCACGTAAATCGCAGCGGCGAACAACATCACGTTGGCTGCGAGCGCAGTGCAGATGCCCACTCGCAAGAGCAAATCGTCCGAAGGTCTCGCGTTCGAAGCGCGTGCCGGGCCCAACAGGTACCCGAGGCCCTCCACCGAATCGACCCAGTCGCTGAGCGGGAATTCCGGAGAGATTCGGAGCTCGACTCGCCCGAGGGCGGGGTTGAGCGACATGCTGCCGGTCCTCGCGCCGCCACCATGCCGGCGAAAGAGCTCTTCGATCAGCCAGACGCACGCCGCGCAATGGATTCCCTGGACGTCGAGCTCGACACGGCGGATGCCCCCGTCGTTCGCACGATCTGCCTCGATGAGCTCCAACCACTTGTGGTCGACACGCCGCGAGTCGAGGTCAGCCGGAGGAAGTCCCGGGCCGCGGCGAAGGTCGTAGTACCGCGTGAGCCCCGCCTTTTGAAGGATCGCGTGCACGGTACGGCAACCGCGGCAGCAATAAGGTGCGAACGCAGCGTCGACCAGCGGCTGTGCACAGTGGACGCAGCGCGAAACCGAAACGGTCCGCGGGTCCGGAATTTCGCAAACGGTTGACTGGGGAGCGGTCACGGGGAGTGTGTGTGCTGGTGGACAGCCGGATCTTCTTGCGCCGGGGCATGGCACGACGCAGCGTCATCATGCCGTAGCGCGTGGACCGGGCGGATCATGAACAAGATGGCGCCGAGCGCCAACACGACGGCCAGGACGCGCGACGTTGCGGGGCCCGGCCGGAGCGCCACCCGCTGAAAAACCCAAGCGGCTCCGATCAGACCCAACCCGCTGACCAGTGAAAACGCGAGCATGCTGAGGGCGCCAAGCCATGCCGCGCCCGTCGACGCGGCGATCAACACGGCCGCCGCCAGCGCACCACAGGGAAGAAGAGCGGTGCCCAGGCCCACCCAGAAGGGATGATTGCCGAGGGCGCCAAGAGCACGGGAGATAATCGACTCGCTCGTCTCGGCCTTGCTGGATCGGAGCGTCACCAGAGGCTGGCGGGGCCGCCGCCACAACCGCAGGGCGGCAAGCCCGAGCCCTAGCGCCAGCGACCAGCTCAAGAGCGCGCTGCCCCAAGTGCCAGGCAGGCTCACGGCCGTGGCTCCGCCTATCGCACCGGCGATAGCGCCGAGCGCCGAGTAACTGATGAACCGGCCCAACTGATACCGCGCCGGTCCGGCGCCGCCGGGGCGGCCGCTACACGCATAGACGGCGAGCGGTCCGCACATCGCAGTGCAGTGGGGAATCGACGCGAGGCCTGCGGCGGCCCCTGCAATCACCGACGTCCACATAGCGGTCCTCTAGGGCCGATCAGCCGCTGGGTCACGGTGCAAGCCATAGCATCAATCGGGGCCGGATATACCCGAAGACGCAGGTCTGGCGCGAGGGTTCCTCGGAGGCGCTCAAAATGCGATGGATCGTACCGCACCCGGTGCTATCTCCAGCAGCGGATGGCAACTTCAGAGCGGAGTATGGTCCCACGCGAGCACGGCGCCTACGCCGAGCTGCTCTTTCCGATTGCCACCGTTCTGTTGGGAGGGTCGCCCACCGCGTCCACTTGGCTGCTGGCGGTCGCCGCCATCGCCTGCTTCCTGTCGAACGAGCCCCTTCTCGTCCTGCTCGGCGAGCGGGGGAGCCGCACGAAACGCGAGGAGAGCAACCGGGCCAAGCGTGTTTTGCTGGTTTTCGTCCTAATCGCGCTCGGCACGGGGCTCACCGGGCTCGTGCTCGCCCCGCGCGGGGTTCAAATCGCCGCCGGCTTCACTCTCCTGCTCGGGGGCGGATTGGTGCTCACGGCGGTACAAGGCCTCGAGCGGAGCATGTTCGGGGAAGCCTTGGCGGCGGCTGCCCTCTCCTCGATCGCCATCCCGCTCGGTCTTTCCGCGGGGCTCGAAACGACCGCCGCCCTGGCGGTGGCTCTGATCTGGCTCATCGCCTCTTCGCTCGGGACGTCCATCGTCCGCCTGACCATCGCCCGAACCAAGTCCAAGACCGAGGAGGCTCGTTCCAAAGTGGCATTCAAGCGAGGTCTGTTGATCATGGCATGCCTGGTGGTCGTGGCAGTCGGCGTCGGCGCTCCCTTTGGATCGCGCGTGGGCCTCTGGGTGCTTGCCGCGGCAGTGCCCGTCGCTCTGGTCGTGCTGGCGATGGCTGCGCTCCGCCCAAGCACACGCCGTTTGCGTCTGATGGGCTGGAGCCTGGTGGCCGCGAATCTATGCTCGTTGATAGCAGTGGTCACTACGCTAAAGATAATTCAGGATTTCGAGGCGGTGGAGCCGACATTGCCATTTCCGATGTTCTAGTTTTCGGCCGCCGTTTGGAGAGGAGACGCCTGTGCTCGCAAAAGACATCATGACAGAGAATCCCATGACCGCGACCGAGCGAATGTCCGTCGCGGAAGCGATCGGACTGCTGTACGAGCTCGACTTTCGACACCTCCCCGTGGTGCGAGGCACGGAGCTCGTCGGCATCGTCAGTGATCGCGATCTACGTACATTCACCGTATCCGACGACGACGATGCCATGGAAGCCATGGAAAATGCCCGCTCCTCGAGCATTGGGTCGTTCATGAACACCGACCCCGTCAAAGTCGATCCCGAAACGAACGTGAGGGACATCGTCGACTTGATGCTTCTGCATCGCGTGGGCGCGATCCCGGTGTGCGACCTCGACACTGGTGATCTGCTCGGCATCGTGAGCTATGTCGACTTGCTTCGCGTGCTTCAGGAGACGTTGGAACCGGCGTGAAGCTCATCACCTCGCACGACACCACCGATTTCGACGCGTTGGCATCGTGTGTGGCGTTGCAGAGATTGTTTCCTGGAGCCTTGATCGGCCTGCCGGGCGGCGTTGCACCCAACGTGTACCAGTATCTGACGCTTCACGGAGACCGCTTTCGAACGCTCCGCTGTGAGGATATCGACCTCTCCGAGGTGGATTCCCTCATCGTGACGGACGTACGCAGACGAAGCCGACTCGGGCACGTCGAATCGGTGATCGCGCGCGCCACCAAGAACCGGAGGAGCGTCCGGATCGTGGTGTGGGACCATCACCCGAGCTCTGCTGACGATTTGCAGGCCGATGAAGAGCACGTCCAACCCGTAGGCGCCGTTACGACCTTGTTGGTCGAGGAGCTTCGCCGACGGGGCTCGCGCATCGACCGGGAGGAAGCGACGCTGTTTTCCCTCGGAATCCACGAAGATACCGGGTCTTTGGCCTACGCACGATCTAGCTCGCGCGACGCGACGGCGCTTGCCTGGCTGTTGGGGCAGGGCGCGCAGTCTCGGCTCGTCCAACGGTTTCTCAGACCTTCGCTCGGCGTCGTGGAACGAGCTCTCCTCGTGCGACTCCTCGAGGCGGTCCAAGACTTGCCCCGCCATGGTGCATCCATCGGGATCGCAGTCTTGGAGATCGACGAGGTTCCTACGGGCCTCGCGGACGTATCGATGGAGGCATTTCGCGTCCTCCCTCACGATGCGTTGTTTTGCTTGTTCCGCGTGCCCAATGGCAAGGTCCACGTCGTCGGCCGGGCGCAAGCCGATACGGTGCCCGTCGGAGCGATCTTGGAGGACCTGGGCGGCGGAGGGCACGCCGGCGCCGGCTCTGCCGCCGTCCGTGACGTACCACTCGACGAAGTGGTCCGCAGGATTCGTGCGGGTGTGGAACGCCGTTGCCGCCAGCCCCAACTCGTTCGCGACCTGATGTCGAGCCCCGTTCGGACCGTGATGCCCGATACGCCGTTATCCGAGCTTGCGCAGTCCTTGCAGGAGTGGGGGCACACCGGCGCCCCCGTCGTTCGAGACGGCAAGCTCGTAGGCGTGATCTCGCGCCGCGACGTCGAGCGAGCGCAGCGCGAGGGACGAGAGTCGCTGCCGGTTGCGAGCTGCATGGCCCATCAAGTCCGGACGGTCGAGCCCGACGCGCCGCTCACCGAAGCGCTCGAACAGATGCGGACCCACAACATCGGTCGACTGCCGGTGATGGAAGGAGAGCGGATCGTGGGGATCCTGTCTCGCGAGGACGTGCTCGGTTACCTCTACGAGCAATCGTCGCGCTAGCTCAAGGAAGAAGCACCGGACTTCGCTCGAAGGTGACTTCATACCGGCCTGCACAACGCCCTCGGACCTCGAGCGTGCCCGTCATTCGGTCCTCGGTCTGCTCGACGCCCGGGGCCAGGGGAACATCCGGCATGACGGTCAGGACGTTGCCTTCCTGCAAGATGCCGACTTCCTCTGCCGAGTCATCATCGTAGGTGCAGTACCCGAGGTCTTCGTCCACCACAGGCAACCACCAACCTCCACGTAGGTAGAGCTGGTCTCCACAAGCCCGTCCCTCGATTCGATATTCCGTGTCGACGATGATGGTGACGTCGTTCCCCTCTTGCGTGAAAACCCAGTCGAGCGCGCAGGATTCGAAAACCTCTCCGGGAGATGCGCCGTCGCAGCCCTCGGAGAGAATGGTGACCGTGCCACGATCGAACCAGGTGCCCTCGAGGTCGAGAATCGGGGCCTCGGTGCAATCCGGTAGCTGCGCGGTCCCAGGGATGAAGTAGACGTCTTCGGAGCAGCTTCCCACTGCCATCACGAGGCAGATGGACAGGATCAAGCGCATGCCGATCTTGTAGCACGCTTGTGTACCACGGAAAGACCCGAAATTGGGGTAGACTCCGTGGCCGCGGATGCGGGTCAAGATCCGAAAAGGGCTGAACATTCCAATCACTGGTGCGCCGGAGCAGCGCATCGGCGAGGCAAACCCGGTCGGATGGGTTGCCCTCGTTGCGCGCGACTATCGGCCGCTACGCCCGCAACTGCAGGTCGAGCTCGGTGACCGCGTTCGTCTCGGACAAACGCTGCTCACCGACAAGAGCAACCCGGAGGCACGCTTCGTATCGCCCGGCTGCGGCGAAGTGGTCGCGATCAATCGGGGCGAGCGAAGGTCACTGCAATCGGTAGTCATCCGCCTCGAAGGTGACGAAGAAGAAACCTTCGCCGCCCACGACCGTTCCGAGCTCGCAACGCTCGATCGAAACGAGGTTCGTTCGACCCTGCTCTCCTCTGGCCTGTGGACCGCCTTCCGATCGCGGCCCTTCGGCAGGGTGCCACGTGCCGATGTCACTCCGCACTCGATCTTCGTCACCGCGATCGATACGAATCCCCTGGCGGCGGACCCTCGTGTGATCATGGCCGAGCGTGACCAAGAGCTGCACGATGGCGTCGCGCTGCTCAGCCGGTTGACCGACGGAAAGGTCTACGTGTGTCGGGGGCCTGGTCCCGAGCTGCGCCTGCCAAAAACCGACTCGGTCATTCCCGTGATTTTCGAGGGCCCGCATCCAGCCGGTCTTCCGGGCACGCACATTCATTTCCTCGATCCGGTCAGTGCCAACAAGTCGGTGTGGAACCTGAGCTACCAGGACGTGATTGCCATCGGTTCGCTCTTCACGACCGGAAAGCTGCTCACCGAACGCATCGTCGCGCTCGGAGGTCCGGCCGTTCGACGACCCCGGCTGCTGCGGACCCGAATGGGGGCGAGCACCAAGGACCTCGTCGAAGGCGAGCTGGACCCGGTGGAATGTCGCGTCATCTCGGGGTCCGTTCTAGGCGGTCGTCGCGCAGCAGGTCTCGCGCAGTACCTCGGACCCTACGATCTGCAAATCAGCGTGCTTCGGGAGGATCGAAGCCGTCATTTCCTCAGGTGGCTCAAGCCCGGTTTCGACAGCTTTTCTGCAATACGTGCGTACGCCTCGTCCTTGCGTCCGCGCAGTCACCGATTTCCGCTCACCACGTCGCAACATGGGAGCCCGCGCGCGATGGTGCCCATCGGCAATTTCGAGAAAGTGATGCCCCTCGACATCCTTCCGGCGCTCCTGCTCAAGGCGCTCATCGTGCAGGACACCGAAAGCGCGAAAGCCCTCGGATGCCTCGAGCTCGATGAAGAGGATTTGGCACTTTGCTCGTTCGTTTGCTCGAGCAAGTACGAGTATGGGCTGGCTCTTCGAGAAGCGCTGGATCTGATCGAGAGTAACGGCTGATGCGTAGCTTGCGAAAGCTCCTCGATCGATTCGAGCCCCACTTCTCTCGAGGCGGCCGTCTGCACGGCTATCAGGCGATTTACGAGATGATCGACACGCTGCTCTATTCGCCACCGGACGTGTCGCGGCATCAGCCCCACGTGCGCGACGCGATCGATCTGAAGCGTGTGATGGGGCTGGTGGTCATCGGTGTCGTGCCCTGTGCTTTGGTCGCCATGTGGAACACCGGCTATCAGGCCAACCTCGCAATGCAGGAGCTCGGACTGTCGGCTCCAGGGGATTGGCGCGGCTCACTGATGGCGGCGCTTTCCATCGGACACGACCCCGACGACGTGGGCTCGGCGATGTTCTACGGTCTGCTGTATTTCCTTCCCGTGTACGTGGTCACGATCCTGGCAGGGGGCTTTTGGGAGGTCCTGTTTGCCGGCATCCGGAACCACGAGGTCAACGAGGGGTTCTTCGTCACGTCGATTCTGTATGCGCTGACGCTTCCTGCCACGACTCCGCTTTGGCAAGTGGCAGTCGGCATTTCGTTTGGTGTCGTCATCGCGAAGGAGATCTTCGGGGGCACTGGCAAGAATTGGATGAATCCTGCGCTCGCCGGCCGTGCGTTCCTCTACTTCGCCTACCCCGTCGAAATGTCCGGCGAATCGGTATGGGTCCCGCCAGTGGACGTGGTGACGGGCGCGACGCCGCTGGCCGTCGGGGCCGAACGGGGCGTTGACGGGATCGTGGAGCAAGGCGTCACTTGGATGGACGCGTTTTTGGGTGGCGTTCAAGGCTCCCTCGGAGAGACGTCGGCTCTCGCTTGCCTAGTCGGTGGCGCTTTCATCATGTACACGGGGGTCGCCTCCTGGCGGATCATCGCGGGCGTCATGCTCGGGATGGTCGCATCCGCAACGCTATTCAATGCGATTGGGTCGGCCACCAATCCCATGTACGCCATGCCTTGGTACTGGCATCTGGTGCTCGGTGGGTTTGCCTTTGGAATGGTCTTCATGGCCACCGACCCCGTGACTGCCTGCGTCACGAATCCTGGGCGTTGGATTTTCGGAGCGCTCGTGGGCTTGCTCACGGTCGTCATTCGCGTGGTCAACGTCGCGTTTCCGGAAGGCATCATGCTCGCCATCTTGTTTGCGAACATTTTTGCTCCGACGATCGATCATTTCGTAATGCAGGCCAACGTGAGTCGGAGGTTGCGTCGAAGTGCCTGAGCCGCAGCAGAACCGAAGCCCTGCCCCGAAAAGCGAATCCGTCGCGAGGACGCTTTCGGTGGCATTGGTGGTGAGCCTGGTGTGCTCGTCTCTGGTGGCTTCGGCGGCGGTGCTGCTCAAGCCGCGGCAAGTCGAGAATGCTCGACTGCAGATGCGCCGCAACATCCTCGAGGTTGCAGATCTGTCGGAGGGCGCGGGCGGCATCGACGAACGTTTCGAGAGCATCGAGCCTCGTGTCGTCGATCTCGAGACCGGCGCCTACGTCGAAAGCGTCGATGCGAGTCAGTTCGACCCGATGGAGGCTGCGCGCGATCCAGACCGTAGCATCGCGATTCCACCCGAGATCGACGTTGCCCGCTTGGGACGACGTGCGGATCGCGCCCTGGTCTACCTCGTCCGGCGCGATGGAGAGATAGACAGGATCATTCTTCCGGTCTGGGGCTACGGCCTATGGTCGACGATGTATGGATTCGTCGCGCTCGAGAGTGACGGCAATACCATTGCCGACATCACGTTCTATTCGCATGGAGAGACCCCCGGGCTGGGCGACTTCATCGAAGAGCCTGACTGGCGAGCGCTCTGGCACGGGAAGCAGGTCTTCGACGAATCCGGCAACGTCGCGATTCGGATGAAAAAGGGAAGGGTTTCGCCCGACGATCCACGGGCCCGATTCCTCGTGGATGGGGTTTCGGGAGCCACGCTCACCGGAAACGGCGTGACCAACTTGATGAAGTACTGGTTTGGGGAGCACGGATACGGCCCCTACCTGCGCGCGTTACGAGGAGAAACAGAATCATGAGCTCCGCCGCCAAGCACGCTCTCATCGATCCCATCGTCGATGACAATCCAGTCACCCTCCAAGTGCTCGGGATCTGCTCGGCCTTGGCGGTGACGACTTCGCTCCTTCCTTCCCTATACATGTGCCTGGCGCTCACCTTCGTGGCTTCGGTGTCCAACGCGGCTGTGAGCGCGATTCGCAAGGTGCTTCCGAGCAGCATTCGCATCATCGTTCAGATGACCATCATCGCGTCACTCGTCATCGTCGTCGACGAGTCGCTGAAGGCCTTCGCCTTCGAGACCAGCCGAGAGCTCTCGGTGTTCGTCGGGCTGATCATCACGAACTGCATCGTGCTCGGCCGCACCGAAAGCTTCGCCTCCAAGAACCCGGTGGGTCTGAGCTTCCTCGACGGCGTTGGAAACGGCCTCGGCTACAGCATGATTCTGCTCTTGGTGGCCAGCACCCGGGAGCTCCTCGGATCCGGCACGCTCCTCGGATACACCATCTTGCCGACGCTGGCGGAAGGGGGCTGGTACAACCCCAACGGCATGATGCTGCTCCCGCCGAGCGCTTTCTTCGTCATCGGTCTCATCATTTGGGGGCTCCGCACTTGGAAGGCGGAGCAAGTCGAGCAGCCCGAGTTCCGGATTCACGAAGTGCACCGAACGGAGGCCTTCTGATGCAGGGTTACGTCGAGCTTTTCGTCAAGGCAGTGTTCGTAGAGAACCTGGCCCTCTCCTTTTTCTTGGGCATGTGCACGTTCCTAGCCGTGTCCAAGCGCATTCAAACTGCGTTCGGTCTCGGAGCGGCGGTCATCGTCGTGCAGATCATCACCGTCCCGACCAACACGTTCCTCTATCACTTCGTCCTCGACGAGGGCGCGCTCGCTTGGGCCGGTCTGCCGGACGTCGATCTGAGCTTTCTCGGGCTGGTGACGTACATCGGCATCATCGCAGCGATGGTCCAGCTCTTGGAGATGGTCCTCGACCGCTACTTTCCCCGCCTGTTTCACGCACTGGGCATCTATCTGCCTTTGATTACCGTCAACTGCGCCATCCTCGGCGGAACGCTCTTTTCGGTGCAGAGGCACTACACGCTCTCGGAAAGCGTCGTGTACGGCATCGGTAGCGGCGTCGGGTGGGCGTTGGCGTTGGTCGGGCTCGCCGGGATTCGTGAGAAGCTGAAGTACAGCGATGTGCCCGCGGGCCTTCAAGGGCTAGGGATTACTTTCATCATCGCCGGCCTGATGTCCTTGGGCTTCATGGCGTTTGCAGGGATTCAACTCTGAGGGGGAGTGCGGAGCTCGGCATGATCGAAATCCTGCTCGCAGTCGGAGTTTTCACGGTCATCGTGATGTCCTTGTCTGCACTGATTCTCATCGCCCGAACCCGGCTCGTCGAGAGCGGACCCGTGCATCTTCTGGTCAACGACGACCGGGATTTCGAGGTTCCTTCTGGGTCGAAATTGCTCCATGCGCTCGCGGGAGTCGGCTTGTTCTTGCCTTCTGGATGCGGCGGCAAGGGCACGTGCGGTCAGTGCCGGGTGACCGTTCTCGAGGGTGGGGGACCTCTGTTGCCGACCGAAGAGTCCTTGATCGGTCCGCACGAGGCAGCCCAGCACGTTCGTCTCGCCTGCCAGGTCACGTTGCGAGAGAACACGCGCATCCGCGTCCCCGATCAGCTCTTCGGCGTGCGAAAGCTGCGTTGCAACGTGCGCTCGAGCCGCAGTCTCAGCGCCTTCATCAAGGAGATCGTGCTCGAGCTTCCTCCCGGTGAGCAGATCGAGTTTCGGGCCGGAGGGTACATTCAGGTGGAGTGTCCGCGCTATCGGGTGAAGTTTTCGGATTTCGACATCGACCCGAGGTTCCACCCGGACTGGGACCGCCACAACCTGTGGAGGTTCGAAGCGGGGACTGACTCACCGACGACCCGTGCCTATTCGATCGCGAATTACCCAGGTGAAAAAGGCATCGTCCTGCTCAACATAGGCATCGCCCTGCCGCCGCCGGGATCCGGTGACGACGTTCCGCCTGGCGTCGTGTCGTCCTATCTATTCGCTCTGAAGCCGGGAGACCAGGTCACCGTGGCGGGCCCCTATGGTGAATTCTTTGCCAAGGACACGAACAAGGAAATGGTATTCATCGGCGGCGGAACTGGAATGGCTCCGCTTCGATCGCACATCTTCGATCAACTGAAGCGAATCGAGACCGATCGCAAAATATCTTTCTGGTTTGGCGTCCGGAGCAAGCGCGACATCTTCTATCGGGAGGAATTCGAGCGGCTCGCAGCCGAAAACCCGAACTTCACCTACGTCGTGGCGCTGTCCGAGCCACGCGAGGGAGACGAGTGGGACGGCCCGGTGGGTTTCATCCATCAAGTGCTGCACGACGAGTATCTGATCGACCACGAAGCGCCGGAAGACTGCGAGTACTACATGTGCGGTCCGCCCTTGATGATTTCGGCCGTTCAGAAGATGCTCGCAGATCTGGGCGTCCCCGACGAAAACGTCATGTTCGACGACTATGGGGGTTGATGAATGTTGGTTTACTTGTTGAGCTTCGCCGTATTCGTCTTGGTCGCGCTGGGCCTCGGCACGGGGCTGCTCTTCGGTCGCGGCGGCATTCGTGGGACCTGCGGTGGTCTCAACGGTCCGGGTCAGGGCTGCGGGCTCTGTGGCAGAGGCGCAGCCGATCCATCCGAGTGCCCCAGGAAAGCCGACCGATGAATCCGGCTCGAGAGATCAGCATCCGAGATTTCATGGTGGTCAACCCCGTCGTCTTGGCGCCCGATACCGATCTGCTGGATGCCGTTCGTGTGCTGGTCGACAGACGAATTTCGGGGGCGCCGGTCGTCGACGAGCGCGGCAACCTCGTCGGCGTGCTGACCGAGGGCGACTTTTTGAAAGCAGCGCTGGTTGCAGGCTACCAAGGAGAGCGCGGGGGACGTGTGGCGGAATACATGACTCGCGAGGTGGAAGCGGTGCACGCCAACGACAGCTTGCTCGATGTCGCAATGCGTTTCGTCGAGACCAAGTACCGGCGATTCCCGGTGGTCGAAGACAATCGTCTCGTAGGCATCGTCGGAAGGCGAGACGTTTTGCGCGCGATCATCGAGTCGCTGCGCTCGGGCTGGTAGGGGTGGGCGCTCGTCTCAGATGCTACTCGAACGTCGTAGCCCAGATGTCAGGCCCCTCCCGCCATACGACCACCGCGCGGCCGTCCGGGCTCATCGCTACGCTCGGTTGAAACGCCGAGCCGGTGCGCTCGTCGAGCCCCAGAAGCACGGCGGCGCTCCATTGTCCGGCGCTGTAGGTATGCGCCCAGGCATCGACTTGATCTTCTTGCGGCAACTGCTCGGTGTAGACGACGATGGCGTTTCCTCGAGAGTCCATCGCGACCCTCGGCTCACTGGTGATCTCGCCTTCTGCAAGCACCGACGGTGCGCCCCAACCTCGACCGGAGGTGTAGCGGCTCGCCGCGACCTGGAGCATGGCGCCGTTGACCTGCGCGGACTGAAGCCACACGGCGGTGCCATTGCCCTGAGGGTCGACTGCCACGGCCGGCGCGTACGCGGTGCCCGTGCGGTCCAAACGCACCGGCTCGGTGAGCTCGCCCGATTCTGCATCCCAGGCGTTCGACCACACGTGGTAGGCGAGGCCTGCAGTTCGTTGCCAAGCGAAGAGTGTGTTTCCATTGGCCGACGCCGCAAGCTGCGGCTCGAACGAGCTCGCCATCGTGCCTTCCTCGACTTTGGACGCCTCGCTCCAACCCGATTCGGGCACGAACTGGTTGCCGAAGATGTTGTAGCCGATTCCAGTCGGAGCCTGAGACCAAACGGCCCATCCCGTTCCGTCGGGATGTAGGCCGACCTGAATTCCCCGCGGCGTACCGGGCTCGTTGTCGATGATGGCAGCGTCTCCCCAGCCGACCGCGGGATCGAAGTGGTTGGCCCACGCTCCGGTGCCCGTCTCGAACACCGCCATGACGTAGCCATCGCCATCGACCGCGAGCCGGGCATCGCCGGCCGTCGACGCGCCGTTGTAGAGCGTGCCTTGGTCGCCCCAACCATCAGGAGCCACGTAGCGCCGAGACAGCAGACCCCGGACCACCGGATCGGAGAAGCTGCCCCAAGCGGCCGTGGCAATGCCTGCTGCGTCCACGACCACGTCCGGTTGCGATGTCTGAGTCGGGTCCATGGCGTTGCCGTCGGTGGTGCCGAGCAGCGCTGCGCCTTCCCAACCGTTCATCGAGGCGCGTCGATTCGCCCAGACCCTGTGCTCGCCCAAAGATGATTGCACCCACACGGCGAAGGCGTCGCCGTTCGTTCCAATCGCGGCTTTCGGGTTCAGCCCCGTGCCTTCGTGGGATTCGATGACGACGGGCGGCTGCCACTGCCCCGTGAGCGGATCGCCCCCCGCGCCACCGGTGCCAGCGCTCCCGCCGCCACCATCTCCACCCGTACCGCCCGCGCCACCGACGCCGCCGTCGGCACCGCCCGTTCCACCAGCGCCACCAGCCCCTCCCGGTCCCCCGTCGGAATTTCCGCCGGGCGGAATGACGCTGCCGACGCCTCCGTCGAGGTCGATGAAACCGCCGTTGTTCGAATAGCATCCGGCGAGCGCAATCAGCGCACCGGCCGCGAGCGACACGCGGAAACTGAGTACTTTCATGGGGGGGCTCCGCTGGGATCCAAGGCCAGGCGGGAGAACGCCAAGGAGTACCAGCTTCAGGCCGACGTTGACAAGGTGGTCTTTTGGCTCACACCCATCGGGCGGCCACCCCGGGTTTCGTGACTCAGCTCACGATCACGACCCGCTCAGGCCGGGTAAATCACTGGTCATTGCCACTAGTTGTGCGCGTGTGCGGGCGCCGCGCTTCTGCATGGCGTTACGGAGGACCAGCGAGATGCGCGACGTCGACAGCCCCAAGCGATACGCGATTATCTTGTTGGTCAATCCCGCTGCTGCCATCCACACGACTTGAGCTTCCCGTTCGGTGAGCCCGCGCGGGTCGACGACTTCGGGCGTATTCGGAATGGCCAACACGAACCGGCGACCGTCCGTGTCGAACCAATCGACCACCGACCATCGACCCTGCACCAGGGCCTTCCAACCTGCCAATGCCTTTTGCGGATCGGTCTTGCGCATGCTTCCGCGTGCGCGGTCGATCGCGATCGCCGCCTCTCTCAGCCTTTGACCTGCCGTTCGTTCTTGGGCAGCCCCCGTGGCATCGACGACGCGAAAGCTCTTCGCCTCCATGACGGCCTCCGCTCGGCGGGGTAAATCGGTGGCTTCCTCTCGTGGTGCTTCGGCAGCCGCAATTCCTTCGCGTAAACGATGCCCTGCCTCTAGATGCGCGGCCAGCATTTGCCAGCGCCGCGCTTCGCGTGTCGACAGTGTCTTGATGTCGGGCATGGGTACGATGATCGAGACGCCAGCGCCTCGCGGATCGACTGCAGTCAGGTAGAGGACGTCCTTGCAGTAACCAACGTGCGATGCGTAGATTTCGAGCGCTTCGGGGTGCCCGAGGTCCGCAGACATCTGCGAGCCGGTCGTCGCTCGTCCCGAGCCTAGCGCCTGCCGAAGGACCTCGGGCGGTATCGAGGCGACGCCGCGCAGATGACGGTCGGCGAAGTCTTGCGGTCCGGACGCGATCTGAACGCGGATGTGCCGTATCTCTCCCCCCTCAGGAGGGCGCCCATACTCCCATCCCGCGACACCGAGACCGTGGTCGAGCAGTGGAAGACCGCGCCGCAAAACCGTCGACAACCATTCTGCATCGTGCACATCGAGGTCGTATGCCGCCTCGATGAGGTCGATCAGGGCTGATGCCGCTTTGTCCAATCCTGCTCCTCTCGGCTCCACACGATGGAAGAGCACGTCGCGCGGGAGACTCCCACACGACCCTACAGGCGATACCGCGAGCATCCTGCAAATCCTGACCGAGATACATACGTAATTGTTTCGGGTGCGAGGCCATATGAGGGGAATTTCGCTCGTCCGAGCTAGGAGCCGCGCGCCGACGAGCCCTACGCGGCTGGCCCCGTGCGCCGATTCCCCTAAGTGAAACGAAGCATGGAAGGACCATCACCCCGCATCTGCATCATCGGTGCCGGTATCTCCGGCATCGCCATGGGGAAGTGCCTCCAGGAACGGGGCTTGGCCTACGACTGCTTCGAGGCGTCCAGCGTGCTCGGCGGAAACTGGGTCTTCAAGAACCCGGACCGGATGTCGTCCGCATATCGCTCGCTCCACATCGACACCTCCAAGAAAAAGCTGGAGTTTCCGGATTTCCCGATGCCGGAAAGCTATCCGACGTTTTGCCACCACTCACACATTCGCCAGTACTTCGAGGACCTCGTCGACCATTTTGGTTTGCGCGACGCCATTCGCTTCGAATCCCCCGTGGACAAAGCCGAGCTGACCGAAAACCGTGCGTGGCGCGTCACGGTCGGCGACGAAGTG
>DATIUW010000094.1:0-3323 GCA_035466435.1 Polyangiales bacterium
GCGCAAAGGAGATCACGAGGACAAAGCTCCCACAGCAGACTGTCGTTGAGGATCGGGGATCGGGGCCCGAGGATCGAGGGCCGGGAATCGAGGGCCGGGGCCCGCGGCCCGCGTGGGCCTGACGCTGACACTGCCGTTGACACTGCCGTTGACACTGCCGCTGACACTGCCGCTGTGACTGAAGCTGACTAGGACGGGGCGGGATCGGCAGCACAGCGAACGGGCCGTCGCCTCCTCGTAGGTGGACTTGAGGGGTCGGGGGCGACGGGGCGCCCGAGCGCGAGCACGCCCGTCGCGACCCGTCCTCCGGGGATTTAGGTTCGGGGTGTGGGGAGCGGCGCTCGTTTCACACGCCGGAAACGCTGCGTCCATTCCCCGGACATCTCACGAGCGTATCGTGCCGCAGTAGATGGCAATCAGGCGATCTCAACAGTGAAGGAACGATCATGAGTGCAAACGAGATTCGTCTACAAGCCATTAGCGCGGTCACCAATCGAACCCAAGTGCCGACGGGGGGACCGCCGAAGCCGCTGAAGGAGATTTGGGCCACGGACGTCTTCGATTTGGCGACGATGGAGGATGCTCTTTCGAAGAACGCCTTCAAAGCGATGAAAAAGACCGTGCAGACGGGGGCTCCGCTCGATCCTTCGACTGCCGACGTCGTCGCCGCAGCCATGAAGGACTGGGCGCTCGGCAAGGGCGTGAAATTCTATTCCCACATCTTCTACCCGATGACGAACATCACCGCGGAGAAGCACGATGGGTTCATCGTCACCAACTCCGATGGCAACGCGATCACCGAGTTCACCGGGAGCCTCCTGATCAAGGGCGAGCCCGACGGTTCGTCCTTTCCGAACGGCAGTCTTCGGATGACCGCGGCCGCTCGGGGCTACACGGCTTGGGACCCGACGAGCCCGGTGTACGTGATGCAGACGGCGAACGGCGCGACCTTGATGATTCCAAGCGTCTTCATGTCGTGGACCGGCGAAGCCCTCGACAAGAAGATCCCGCTCCTGCGATCGAACGCCGCGATGGACAAGGCTGCCCGGAAAGTATTGGCGCTCATGGGCGAGACGGACATTGCGCCCCTCAACTCGAGCTGCGGCGCCGAGCAGGAGTACTTCCTCGTCGACGCACACTTCGCGAACCGGCGGCCCGATCTTCTCCTCGCCGGCCGGACGCTCTTCGGCGCGCCGTCCCCCAAGGGGCAGGAGTTCGATGATCACTACTTCGGCGCCATTCCCGGTCGGGTGCAGGTCTTCATGCAAGACTTCGAGGACAAGCTCTTCAAGCTCGGCATTCCCGCAAAGACCCACCACAACGAGGTCGCCCCCGGGCAGTTCGAAATCGCGCCCTATTTCGAATCCGCGAACGTAGCCGCCGATCATCAGCAGCTCATGATGACCATCATGAAGAGCACCGCGCTCGAGCACGGTTTCGTGTGTCTCCTTCACGAAAAACCATTCGCCGGGATCAACGGCTCGGGCAAACACGTGAATTGGTCGGTCGGCAACGCGACGCAGGGAAACCTCCTCGACCCCGGAAACACGCCACACGACAACCTCAACTTCTTGCTCTTCTGCGGCGCCGTCATTCGAGGCGTTCATCTCTTCGGGCCCCTCCTGCGCGCCGCCATCGCGACCGCCGGAAACGATCATCGTCTCGGCGCCAACGAGGCACCCCCCGCGATCTTGTCGGTCTACTTAGGCGATCAGCTCGAAGGCGTGTTCAACGACATCAGGGACGGGAACGTGTCGGTCAGCAACGATGGCGGCATGATGGATCTCGGTCTCGCACAGATCCTCCCTTTCAAGCGTGATCCGGGCGACCGAAACCGCACCTCGCCTTTTGCCTACACCGGCAACCGCTTCGAGTTCCGCGCCGTCGGCTCGTCCCAGTCGGTGTCGGGCCCGCTCATCGCGATGAATACGATGCTCGCCGACTCCCTCGAGTGGATCGCACGAGAGCTCGAGGCGCAGTTGTCGAAAGGCAAGGAACGACCTGCCGCCGTCGCCGCCGTGTTGCAGGAGCTCATGAAGGAGCACGGCGACGTCGTGTTCGGTGGAAATGGTTACTCCGAGGAGTGGCACAGAGCCGCCGTCGAGGAACGCGGGCTCAGGAACCTTCCCACGACGGCCGATGCGCTTCCGGTCTTGCTCGAGCAATCGGTCATCGACCTCTTCAAACGCACGGGCGTCTTGTCTCCGGTCGAGCTCGCAAGCCGGTACGAGGTCTACGCCGAGCAGTACATCCTTTCGATCGGCGTCGAAGCCAAGCTCGTGGTCGAGCTGGCCAAGACGGTCATCTACCCCGCGACCATGTCCTACGTCGCGAACTTGGCCGCGACGGTGAACAGCGCTTCTTACCTCGGCGTCGAGCTCAAGCCGGCAGGCATCAAGAAGATCGCGGAAGCGACCAACGCGATGATGGCAACCGTCGCTCAGCTCGAAGAGGCCTTGGCCAACCACCACTTCGATTCGACCGAAGCCCACATGAAGTACTGCGCGGGGCCGCTCCGCACGCTCATGGACAAGGTTCGACTCCATGCGGACGCCCTCGAGACCGAGGTCGCAGACGAGCACTGGCCCCTTCCGAAGTACCGCGAGATGCTCTTCATCAAGTGACGGATCCCCCGAGATGCTGAGCGGGCTCGATGCAGCGCACCGGCGGATCGCGCAGGGGTTCATCGTGCTTGGCGTGGTCTGTGCGTTTGCGGTGGCGGGGTACGTGCTCACCGGCTGGAGCCTCTCGGACGCGGTCTACATGGTCACGATCACGATCTTCGGGGTGGGTTACGGAGAGGTTCGGCCGGTCGCCGGCGAGGTCCGCTGGCTGACCATCGGCGTCATCGTCCTCGGCTGCTCCTCGCTCATCTACATTTTGGGTGGCTTCTTTCAGCTCATCGCCGAAGGGGAGCTCAACCGACTGCTTGGGAGCCGAAGAATGAAAAAGACCATCGAAGAGCTCACCGACCACGTCATCGTCTGCGGCCTCGGCCGCATCGGGCGCGTTCTGAGAGCCGACCTCGAGGCCGGCGGGGCCACCGTCGTCTTCGTCGACATCGACGCCGAACGCGTGAGCGCTGCCGTGGAGCACGGCTCTCTCGCGCTTGCGGGCGACGCGACCTCGGACGAGGTCCTGCTCGAAGCAGGCGTGAAACGCGCGCGCGCGCTCGTCACGGTCTTGCCCAACGACGCGCTCAACGTCTTCATCACGCTCACGGCGCGAAATCTCAACCCGGACCTCCGCATCATCGCACGGGCCGAGGACCCCGCGTCGGACGCGAAGATGATCCAGGCAGGCGCCGACAAAGTGGTCCTGCC
>DATIUW010000095.1:0-30059 GCA_035466435.1 Polyangiales bacterium
CAGTCCTCTTCGGGCGAGACGACGTAGTCGGGTACCCGTCCACCGATCAAGATGCCGGCGAGCTCTGCGTTCGAGTCGAACGTCGCGCTACCGGAGTGGCCCTCGAATGCGTCGAGATTGGCGATGAAAAAGTCGCGCTCCGGCGTTGGTGGATCGGCGACGGATGCCCCCGAGTCGATCTTGGCCGGTAAGCCGCTACCGAAACCGATCATGCTGAGGGGATCGTTCCTTTCGAGAGCCGATGCGGGACGGATGTCCACCGGTGCGTGCGGCCCTTCGACCGGCCGATCGAGCTGAATGATCACGTAGTCGGGCGTGATTTCGTCGACCTGAGCGTCTCGCTCGAGGAACACCCGCTCGCATCGGTACACGTCTTCGTCCTGAATGGGCGCGAGAAGATTGGGGCCGTCGAGATAATAGTCGAATACGTAATTGAAGCTGCTGCAGGGCCTTTGAGGGCTGATGCAGTGACCTGCCGTCAAGACCAAGTCGTCGTCGATCAAAGTGCCGGAACAAGACGCGGCGACGGGCTGGTTGGCGAAGAGCTCGTCTTCACACAGGCCTCGTTCTTCTTCGAGGCTGAACGCGCTGATGCTGTAGCTCCCATCATCCAATCGAGTGAGCCGGGCGGTCTGGATCAACGCGACGATGGACTCGCGGGCGACTCGCTGGAGCTCCGGATCGGGATGCTCGAACACCTCGCGGCGATCATCGGTGCCGTACACCACCGGAGCCCTGAGCTCCCCGATGAAGACCTCTTCGGCCGAACCGCAAGCAACGGACAAGACGACGAAAGAGAGCAAGCAAGCGCGACCAAGCATAGCTAGATATGTAGAGCCAGAGCGCACCGGACGCTACTCGGATACCCGCACTTGTATGCTGGTTACCAAATCCCCGGTCGCCGTCGCCACGTCCGACACCACGACCACGGGCTCGCCGGCTTCGATCACACCGCGTTCTCGAAGCTTCGCCAACGCATTCACGATGGTTTTCTCGGGATCGCGGGACAGGTTCATGCGAAACGGAACGACCGAGCGATTGAGCCACAGCTTGCGCCGCGTCGTGCTCATGTTGGTGAATGCGTAGATGATTGCGCGCTGCGGGCGATAGCTGGCCACGAGCTGCCCGAATTGACCCCGGCGCGTCATCACCACGATGGCCCGCGCCCCAAGCGAATCGGCGAGCCTGCAGGCGCCCTGCGCCAGGTGCGCTCGTTGCGTGGTCGGGGGAGGACGCTGCTTGTAGAAGTCGAGCCCGGGCGTCGTCTCGATGCGCCGCGCGATCGTCGCGAGGACTTCGACGCAGCGGATCGGATACTTTCCCGTAGCGGTTTCACCGCTGAGCATGATCGCATCGGCCTGCTCGTAGACCGCGTTCGCGACGTCCGTGACTTCCGCACGAGTAGGCAGCGGGTTCTCGATCATCGATTCCAGAAGGTGCGTCGCGACGATCACGGGCTTTCCAGCGATCGCGCAGCGGCGAACCATGTCCCGTTGTAAAACCGGCAGCTCCTCGAAGGCCACCTCCACGCCGAGATCGCCTCGCGCCACCATGATGGCATCCGCCGCCTCGAGGATGGCGTCGAAGTTGTCGACGCCTTCCTGGTTTTCGATCTTGGCAACCAGACGTTGATGGCCGCCCGCTTCCTCGACGATCTCGCGAACCTCGAGCACGTCTTCGGGGCCCCGGACGAACGAAAGCGCGATGAAATCGACATCCTGCTCGATCGCGAAAGCAATGTCCTCGCGATCTTTCTTCGTGATCGACGGAAGATTGACGCGCACTCCCGGCAGATTGACGTGCTTGCGCGAGCCGAGCGTGCCGCCGTCGAGCACCCGGCACTTCAACCGATGCTCGGAGAGCTCCAGCACCTCGAGGTTGATCAAGCCGTTGTCGACGGTGACGCGTTCCCCAGGCCGGAGGTCTTTGACCAGATCCTGGTAATTCACGTGCACGCTGCGCTCTTCGGCGTCGTCGGCCAACACGGTGAAGTAAAAGACGTCGCCGGTCTTCAGATCGAGGCTCTCGGCGAGCTCTCCGGTGCGGATCTCGGGCCCCTGCAGATCCATCAGAATCGAAACGGGATGAGCGAGCTTCTTGCTGAGACTCTTGAGATTACGGATGACCTGCAGGTGCGATTGGTGATCGCCGTGCGACATGTTCAATCGCGCCAGATTCATCCCGGCCTGAGCAAGCCCGGCGAGCGCGTCCCAAGAGCTCGTGGAGGGGCCTATCGTGCACACGATCTTGGTCAGCCGGTTGTCCGGTTCTTTCGTTGGCAGCTTCACCGCCGGCGGAGCCTAGGCCAGGGTCAGCGACGTGACAATCGACGCGACAAAAACAGGGCGCCTAGCAACCAGCCAAACAATGACGCCGATGACCCGCCTCCGGGTCCGGGATGAGATGCAGCGCATGCCCCCGCCCGATGGAGCGCGCCTCCTTTGGGCGTCCGGATGGGATCGGCTCCGTCCGCCAGGAACGACACCTCGTGTGCGCCTGGCTCGGCGCGGGGTTGGAACCGGTGGCCCGCAGCTCGGGCGATCCAAGGAAGGTGAGCCGACAAGAGCGTGTACACGCCGCCATCGCCACAATCGCGCTCGACATCGGACCGACCGCGCGAGACCAAGCCCAACAAGAAGTCACCCTGCTCGGTGGGCACGTAGAGCGGACCTCCGGAGTCGCCGAAGCAGGAATCGCCCAGTGGATCGGTGCGCCGTGTGAGCAGCTCTCGTGTTCCGATGATGTCGATGATGGCATCGGAAATGTAGAGCTCGCCGTTTCGGCCGTCTTCGAGGTCGTACACGCCGTATCCGGCGACGAACCCCACATCACCGTGCGCAACGAGCTGGTCCTGACGGCTCGGCGTGAGCAGCGGAGCCACTGCCGCGCCGTCGAAGGGAGTCGTGATGAACAACAGCGCGATGTCGTTGGGGGATCCGATTCCGCCTTGGCCTGCGCCGCTGCGGCTCCGGCCCATGATGAATTCGTGGTCGTATTCTTCGTGGACGCGCACTTCGGACACGGTGCGGATCATGCTCGGGTCGGCGGTGCGGCTCGAGAGATGACCCGCTGCGACCTGAAGCGAGCCCGGCTTCGCGGCATGCACGACCCCCGGCTCAGGCTCGATCACCGCACAATGCGCGGCGGTCACGATCAAGAGCGGGGAGATCAACGTGCCGGAGCAGAACCCGGAACGTGCGCCGGTCCGCCGCACCTCGACGGTTGCGAAGATCTGGGCATCGGTGGCCGCCCATCCCCCCACGACTCCGGCCGCGGTGGCGCCGACGTGCTCCTCCCAGTTGGACTGCGATGGATCACCGCAGCCAAGGGTTATACCCAAAAGGGCTACAATTACGGCCCTGTATGCCGCGGGGGGACGCATGGGGCAAGGTAGGAGGAGGTATCACGGCTGGAGCGCCCTTTACTAGCGTGAACATCCGTGTTCCTCGGGTGATCTGCGCTTCCAGTGAGGTGCCAAACGTTTTTCCCGGATGCGGAAAACTTGGTGCTCGGGGCGAGCGCAACGAAAGTCCGAGAAGGGAAGACGATGAGCCGCCGCGCACGCCGCAAGGAGGACACGCTACGCCGCATCGAGCAGGCGGGCTCGACGCTGTTTGGAAGCCGGGGCTACGAAGCCACGTCCACGCGTCAAATCGCCGAGGCGGCAGACATCGCGGCTGGCACGTTGTTCAACTACTTCCCCGAGAAACGCGCCCTCTTGATCCATTTGATGCAGCGGCACATCGACGCGGCTTTGGAACGGGCGTTCAGCACGTTGGGGACGGCGACGATCGATCGCCAATTGATGCATGTCTTCGGTGCATTGACCGAATGCTACGCACGGGACCGCCGGCTCGGCCGAGTCTTCGTCAAGGAGCTGCTCTTCATCGATGGAGAGCGTCGGGCGGAATCGGCAGCTTGGACGTTCGGCATCGTGAAGAGAATCGCGGACCTCATGCGCGGCGGACAGCAACGCGGAGAGCTCGATCCCTCCATCGATCCGGTGGACGCGGCGCAGCAGATTTTCAGCATGCACTACTTCGGCGTCGTCACTTGGTTGGGCGGCATGATCCCGTCGCGCACCGCACACGAGGAGCGCTTCGAGGCGTCGCTACGCCTGCTGCTCCGGGGCCTTCGCCGAAGGGCGGCTTAGCCGCCGGCTCACGTCGAGCACGGCTGCGGCGATCTCGTCGGGGACCTCCTCTTGGAGGAAGTGACCGGCTTGCGTCTCGGTGACCGGAGGATCGCCCAACAGCGCCCTGGTGCGCTTGAGTGCGCGCGCGAGGATCGGATCACGGCGTCCCCACACCATGGCCTTCGGGCCGTCGAAGCTACGGACGAAGGCCGCGCACTCTTCGAGGGCCGGGATGGATGGGTGATCCATCGTATCGACGGCCATCCGGGCGGTGGCGAGTGGAGCGACGCGGTCGCGAACGTGTCGCAGCGGGTAACGATAGGCGCGGGCGACGTCGCCCCGAATGCTCGACTTGTCGCCCTGGGCCAAATGCAGCGCTGCTTGGGGCAATGGCAACACGCGAAAGACGAAGTCGCTAATCCATGGCACGTGCGAGAACCGATGGAATGCCGTCGGCTTGAATCCGGGCGACGGCGCATCGAGCACCGTGTTCAGCACGACCATCCCGCCGAGGCGGCTCTGCCTCGTCGTGAATGGATGCACACCGATCGCACCGCCCCAATCCTGGCAAACCAAGATCACCTCTTCGAGGTCGAGCTGGTCGATGAGGGATCCGAGCCACTTGCTGTGGTTGCGAATGGAATGCATCGAAAAGTCACGTGGCTTGTCGCTGAATCCGAATCCAACGAGATCCGGCATGATCAGGCGATGCCCTTGGCCTTGCAGGCACATCGCGACCTTGCGGTAAAGAAATCCCCACGTCGGATTGCCATGCACCATCAAGACGGGGCGGCCGCGGCCGGTCTCCATCACGTGCATGTGAAGGCCGTCACCCACCGCAACTCGGTAGCGAGTGAAAGGCAATTCTTTCGCGATCCAAGGAGGGAGCTCGGGCGCTGGCAGTTTTTCCACGGGCGCAGCGTATCGCGATCGGTCCTCGATCTCAATCGAGGGTGTTGGCTCGCCACTTCCGGACGACGACGACGCCAATTGCCGCGATGACCACGGTCGCGACGATGATTGCGGGCCAGATCCGATCCCAGGGCCACGTGGCGACGGGATGCGCTTCAATCCAGGCCGCTGCGCGGACGCCCAAGAACGTCGCGAGCAACGTGAAGGGTGCAACGCCGAGAACCGTGCCTGCGAGAAACGGCAGGAACGAGACGCGCGATGCGCCGAGCGCCCACTGCACCGTGGGAGCGGTGTAGAAAATCAGACGCAAGAGAAATACCGTACGGAAGCCCCGGGTGTACAGGCGGTCGTCGAAACGGCGGATGCGTTTCGGAAGCCTTCGCTGGATCCAGTCTCGCGCCACGAAGCGCGCCCCGAAAAAGGAAAAGAGGCCGGTGCCCACCGTCCCCGCCCAGTTCAACAGAAACGCTTCGGTCGGCGTCCAGACCAAAGGCGCGCTGAGCAAGAATAGCAAGCCGTTCACACCGAGAGGTTGCAACAACGTGTATGCCGCGATGAAGAACGCCCCGCCCCAAGGACCTGCTTCGCGAAACCAAACCCGCATCGTCGCGGGGTCGAGCGACTCATACGCACCGCTCACGTAGATCCAGGCGACGAAGCTCGCCAACGCCGCCGCGAGCGCAATCTTGAGCAGGCCGCGCCTATCCATGGGCAGATCCTAGCGCAGGACTCGTGGGCGCAATGCCACCCTGGACTTCACGGCGCCCACGAGTGTAGAAATGCGCCTGTAGACCGGAGGGATCAGTGCAAGAGGCAGTGGAAACCAGGCTGCCGGCCGGAGCAGCCGCGACACGGGCGGCAGACACCGACCGAGAAACGGCGCGCGAGTTCGGCGGCACGTTCGGTGCGGCGTTCATCATGACGTTCTCGCACGCGCTGATGCTCTACTTGTGGATCGCGTGGCGCTTTCACGACGGTGCGCTTTTCTATCCGGCCGGTTTAGCGGACGTCGGGCGCTTCTTCGGGACGATTTGGCAACAGATCGCCGCGCACGCGATACCGACCGGAGCGACGTTCGCGATCTACGGAACGTTCTTGGTGGCGGAAGGCTTGATGGCGGCCTTCCTCCCCGGTCTCGAGATCAAGGGTTTGCCCATCCCGTCGCGTGGCGGCAAGCGCTTGGTCTACCGTTGTAACGGAATCACCGCCTGGTATCTGACCTTGGCCGCAGTCGCGATCTTGCACTTCACCGATGTGTTCCCGCTGGAAACGATATACGAACAATTCGGACGCTTCATGGTTGCGGCGATGATCATCGCCAACGTGGTCGCGCTGGTCGTGTACTTCGGCGCGAGGGCTACCGGCAACGCCGAGCGAATGTCGGGCAGCTTCCTCTACGACTTTTTCATGGGCGCCTGGCTGAACCCCCGCATCGGCCCCTTGGACCTCAAGATGTGGGCGGAGGTCCGGGTCTCCTGGCTCACGCTGTTTCTACTCACGGCGAGCGCAGCCGCGCATCAATACGCTGCGTACGCCACGATCACTGGGCCCATGATCTTCATGGTGGTCGCGCATTTTCTCTACACCAATGCGTGCATGAAGGGCGAGGAATGCATTCCGACGACCTGGGACATCTTCTACGAAAAGTGGGGCTGGATGCTGGTCTTCTGGAACCTCGCAGGTGTGCCCTTCGTCTACTGCTTCAACTCGATGTACATCGCCTCGCGGCCCCCCTTCGAGCACTCGATTCCGTACACGGTGTTCTGCTTTGCCCTGCTTTTCGGAGCCTACTACGTGTGGGACACGGCACAGAGCCAACGCAACCGCTTTCGCATGCAGCTCAATGGCTCGTACGTGAAACGCAAGGCGTTTCCGCAGCTCCCTTGGGGCACGTTGAAGAATCCGCGCTACTTGGAGACCAAAGCCGGGTCCAAGCTGCTCGTCGATGGGTGGTGGCGCTATGCACGCAAGATCCACTACACCGCCGACGTATTGATGGCGCTCTCATGGGGCTTGATCTGCGGCTTCGATCACTTCTTGCCTTACATGTACGTGACGTTCTTCGTGGTGATGATTCTGCACCGCGCCGGCCGGGACATCGCGCGGTGCAAGCGGAAGTACGGTGACGACTGGGACCGCTACTGCGAAGAAGTCCCGTATCTGTTCATCCCGTACGTCTTCTAGGCGCAGAGCAGCAGGTCAGAACAGATACGCCACGTTGAACTGGAGCTGGTGGTAGCCCGTCCGGTACGACGTGCTGGTCGCGCTGTTCATGCTTATCGAGTAGTTGAAATCGAAGTTGAACATGGCGAGATCGAAGTTGATGCCAAACCGGGCAAGCGCCTGGTAGATGGCGAGGTCGATCTCTTTCGGTCTGAGCTTGACGGATACATCCGGGAAGCCCGATTCCTCGAGGGTGGCCAGGATCTTCGTGTTGAAGTGGTTGACGTAGCCCGCGTAGAGGAAGAGCTTGAAGTAAGCGTTCTGGTACGGGATGAATCCCCCGTGGAATGGAAGCTCGAACGAGTTCACCCGTCCCCTGAGCCGGATGGCGAGATCGTCCACCTGGCTCGAGCCGGCAAAAGCCCAGCGGTTGAAGGAGAACAGAACTTCGAGGAACCATTTCCGCCGGTGCACTCGCGCGCCAAACCCGACCTGCCACCCGGCGAACGTTTCCCGTTCTCGACCGGTCTCGAGCATCGAGACGTAGGTCGTGCCGCTCCCGCCGGCAAAGAGCTTGATGTCCATCTTGGGTTGCTGGGCAGCACCCTTCGACGGTGCTGCCAGCGCGATGACCGAGACGAGAACGAGAAGAGGTATTCGCAGTGCTCGCATGGTCACGCGGGGAAGAGATATTCCTTGCCGTCGAGGACGAACTTCTTGTCCATGATCCGCGGCCACATCGGCTTGGTGCGAAGCTTCTCCTTCTGCCATTGCTCGTGCTCCTCGCGGAGCTTCTCGTAGAGCTCGGGCATTTGCTCCTTCAAGTCGATTTGCTCGGACTTGTCGACCTCGAGATCGTAGAGCTCGGCCCAGCCGTCGCGCGTGCTCAAGATCAGCTTGTAGTTGCCGTCGCGAATCGCCCAAATGTGGTCGGCGCGCCAGAAGAGCTGCTCGTGAGGAACGCCTTCGCCCCGCCCGGTGACGTAGGGCACGAGATCCACGCCGTCATATTCACGGTCCCCTGGAAGAGCACCACCGGCGGCCGCCACCGAAGTGGTGAAGATGTCGGCCGACGAGACCGGATGCTCGTATCGCGTGCCCGCGGGAATCGTGCCTGCCCACTTCATCATGAAGGGCACGTTGATCCCGCCCTCGAACTGCGTGAGCTTGCCTCCTTTGAGCGGACCGTTGTCGGTAGCGCCGGTATACGAAGCGCCGCCGTTGTCGCTCAACAAGAAGATCAGCGTCTCGTTCTCGATCCCGACGTCCTTGATGGTCTGGTGGACTTCCCCGATTGCGTCATCCAGCGCCGAGATCATCGAGTAGTAGACGCGCTTGTTTTCGTCTTCGACGTGGCTGTAACGACAGTAGTATTCGACCGGCGCCTGAAACGGGACGTGAGGCGCGTTGAACGCCGCATAGAGGAAAAACGGCTCGTCTTTGTGCTCGCGGATGTATTCCTTCATCCGGTCCCGGAACGCGTACGTGAGGTACTGCTCCTCGCGGATCTCCTTGCCGTTCAAGAGAATCCGGGCCTCGTCGCGGCGGCCCATGTTCCACTGATGTTGCGCGCTGAACGACTGGTGCTCGTGGTTGATGATCTGCGCCCAGTTCTTCTGGGGGGTGTAGAGCGAAAACGCCCCGAGGAAGCCGTACTGGTAGTCGAAGCCTCGCGCGAGTGGCACCTGCTTCCTCGAAACGCCCAGATGCCACTTGCCGATCAACGCGGTCGCGTAGCCATGCTTCTTCAGCACCTCGGCGAGGGTGATCTCAGTCGGCGGGACGCCTTGCTTGTGTGCCTGCCATTCCGACGGAAAGGAGGGCCTTGCCTTCACCACGAACTCGCCCGTGTCCACGATCCACCGGCCGGAGATGTACTCGACCCAGTTCGTCGGGTAGTGCTCCATGATTTGAGTCTCGAACCCGTACCGGTTCTGAACCCGTCCGGTCATGATCCCGGCCCTCGAAGGCGCACAGGTCGGCGCGGTCACGTAGCCTTGCTCGAAGATCACGCCTTCGGCACCGAGTTGGTCGATATGGGGGGTAGCGATGTGCTCGGCTCCGTACGCCGACACCTCGTACTTACCGAGATCGTCCGCCAACAGGATGATGACGTTGGGCGGCCGATCGGGCTCGGTGCGGCCGATCGGCGCCTCGAAGTAGGCCTCCTTGCCGTCGGCCATCGCGTCGTTCGTCTTGATGCGCCACTTGATGCGCGTGATGGAGCAGCTCGCTAGGAGGACGCCGAGCCCCAGCAGGGCCAGGAACGGCAGATGGGAGTGCCTTATGCGCATGCGGCCTTTGGAGGTCTAGGTACCGGCGGCGGTCTACTATGGTCAAAAAAAGGACGGGGGTTTCAGCGATTCGGGATCCTGGTAGAAGAGACGTGATGATGATCAAGACCGCAGCCATCGTCGGGATCCTGTTGCTCCTCGTCTTGGGCGCGCTCGGATACTACCTATGGCGCCCGCTTGCCCACGAGCCCAAGCCCGCGACCCTGCGGTGCTACGATCTCGGGGACGGATCGTATGTCCCTCTCGAGGTGCCGCCGCAGGCATTCGGCATTGGGCTCTCCTACGCGGGGCACATCGACGAGACGGCTTCGAGCTTCGACCCAGAGGCGATACCGCCTGTCTTTCGGAAAGACCCCGGAGCGCTGGTTCGGACCGATGCCACGGTGACCATGCCCGACATGGATGCGCTTTGCCAAGCCGCCGATGACGTCGAGCCGGGCCTCGGAGAGACGCTCCGGCAAAAGTACGACGCGATCTCTCCACTGCTCGACTACGAGGTGGAGATGGGCCTCGTGCTGCTCGAGGACATCGACCCGCAGTCGCTCGATGACCCGGGTTTCGTGCCTCGCCTCGGCTTCTTCATCGCCAATGATCTATCGGCGCGAGCGCTCGCCATTCTCGGAGAGGGAAAGCCCAATACGCACGACTACTGGGGCGCGTCGAAAAGCTTTCCCGGCTTCATGCCCGTGGCCGATCGCGCATGGGTCCCAAACGAAGCAAAGCAGGATGCGATTCCGTGCGTGGTCATCGAGACTGCGGTGAACGGAGAGGTGCGGCAGCAGGAATCGACCGACGATCTGATCTACACGCCGCGACAGATGCTCCGTTTCATCCACGCGAAGTACCCCGAGACGCCCCTCGCGAAGGGGACGATCGTACTCACCGGAACACCGGGGGGCGTCGCCATGAAGACGCCTCGCTGGCTCGTGCGCTTGAGCGGGCTGCTCGGATTGAGCCGATTCACGAAGCTCGAGGCCAAGCTCGAAGGCGATACTACGCCCTTCCTGAAACCTGGCGACCAAGTCGTCGTGCGAGGCAAAGGTCTCGGCAAAGTGACCATTCGAGTCGGCGACTCGAGCAAATCGTAGCCAGCCGCGGGCTCAATCGCGTGGCTGCGCTCCTTCCGAGAAATCGCCGAACTGTCGAACGAGCTGCGCGCGATTGCTCACTCCCAGCTTGCGCATTGCGGAGCTCAACAAGGAAGACACGCGCCCCTTCGAGATCCCGAGATGGTACCCGATCATCTTGTTGATCTGGCCGGAAGCCGCATAGGCGACGACTTGGAATTCACGCTCGGTGAGCCCGCGCGGGTCGCTCACTCCGAGCGGATTGGGCACGCCGAGCACGTATCTTCGTCCGTCTGAATCAAACCAGTCGATCGTCGACCACCGGCCGCGCACCAGGGCGCGCCAAAGCTCCAATGCCTTCTCCGGCTCTGCCCTTCGCATCGCTCCTCGAGCGCGGTCGACCACCAGAGCCGCTTCTCTCAGCGCCTCGAGCCCACCACGCGACTTCGCTTGGCCGTGAGCGTCGGTCACCCGAAAGTTGGAAGGGTCGATGACCGCCTCCGCCCCGTGAGGCAGATCGGTCCGGGATGGCTTCAGCGCAGACCGAACCGCGTGCCTGAGCCGGTATCCGGCTCCGAGGTGGGCAGCGAGCATGTGCCAGCGCTCCCGCGATTGCGGCGTCAGCCCGCTCCGCTCCGGGAGTAGCACGATGAGATGAAGCCCACGTTCGTGCGAACCGAATGCGGACAAACCGAGGGCGTCCCCTGCGAAGTCGAAATGGCGCATGACGTAGTCGAAGACTCTTGGATCGCGGTCTGCGGTGACCTCGCTGAGCGTCTTGGGTGCCCTGCCCGGGCGGCTGATCGGCCAGAGAAGGCGCATGTCGACCTCGCCCTGCAGACGCAGAAGGCGCTCGGCCAGACCGGCGGGGGCCAGCTCGAGGTGCACCTCGTCGATCCGCACCGGGCCGGGCTCGGGAGGGCGCTCCAAAGTAACTGCAAACACTCCAAGCCCGCGATCGAGGATGGGCGCGCCGGCTCGCATGAGCGCCGCCATCCAGTCAGCGGGTTCGCGCTGTAGATTGTACGCTGCCTCGACGAAATCGATGATTGCCGGGCCTTTTGGATCCACGCACCATACAAGTAGACCATCAGGCGCACTGGTCCATACGTAATTATTCACGGTCCGCCGTCGAGAGCGATTCCGGGCTATCGTAGAAAGACCTCGTAGGGAGCTGATCATGTCTAGGACAAGCATCGATGACTGTTTGAGCAACCGAGACGGCGTGTTGTTCGTCGAAGAGCTCGCAAGCACGGAGCTCGTCGAGCGCTTCGGCTCGCCGCTTTTCGTGTTCTCGGAGGATCAGATTCGGCGCAACGTGCGCCGCTTCCGTGATGCCTTCGAAGCGGGCTGGACGGCGGGCCCCGTCAAGGTGATGCCCGCCGCCAAGGCAAACTGGATCTTCGCCATTCAGCGGATTCTGGCCGACGAAGGCTGCGGCGCCGACATCTACTCCGCAGGCGAGCTCGACGTCGCACTCAGGGCCGGAGTCGACCCCAGGTTCATCTCGGTCAACGGGGTCCCGAAAAGCAAAGAGCACATCCGTCGCACACTGGAAGTGGGGGCCCGGCTGACCATCGACAGCCTGCAAGACGTCGCATTCCTCGAGGAGCTCGCGCCCGCGCTGTCCAAGCCCGCTTCGGTCCGTCTTCGAATACGCCCCGCGATCTCCGAATTCGTGAAGAAGAGCGACTTTGCGTCCGATGGCATGGTTCCGACCGATCTGGTGGCGCTCGTGTACAAGGGGGGTCTTTCGGTCGACGAGGTCATCGAGGCCGGAAAGCGTGTGATGAAGCTTCCGAACGTCGAGGTCGTCGGCTTTCACGCGCACCATGGGCGGCATCATCGCTCGACGCTCTATTGGGAAGCGCAGATGCACGCCTACGCGCGTGACATGGGGCGAGTCTGCGCCGCGCTCGGCGGATTCCGCCCGAAGGAGATCAGCATTGGTGGAGGATTTGCGATTCCGAGAGATCCGCACAACGCGGCCACGGACTACCGCGACCCATTCTTGCTCGGCACGCTCCACATGTTGTCGCTAGGCTTGAAATACCTCGGGGCCAACATCCGCTATCGCGTGATCGACAAGCTCCTGACACTCATCGAAGGGCACCCGAACGCGATCGTCGCCCCGAGCATCGAGCAGTACGGCGCCGCAACCACGGCGGCGCTGCTCGAAGCACTGCCGAAGCACGGAATCGATCCGTCGGGCATCATGCTCCAGATCGAACCCGGACGCGCCATCCACGGGAACGCCGGAGTGCATTTGTGCACGGTCGAAGCCACCAAGAAGATGACGTCACCGATCCGATGGAACCTCGTGACGATCGACACGTCGGAGTTTTGGATGGCGGGCGGACGCTTCGAGCATCATCTGCACGACTACTGCCTCGCCAACCGGCTCGACGCACCCAAGACGATCAAGGCCGACGTGGTAGGACGAAGCTGCTACGGAGATCGCCTGCTCGGTGCGGTGAGAGTCCCCGAGGTGCAAGTGGGCGACATCTTTGCCTTCCTCGACACGGGCGCCTACCAGGAAGTATCCGCGAGCAACTTCAACGCCATGCCCCGTCCCGCGGCCGTGCTCGTGACCGGAGATCAGGCAGCCGTCATACGGCGGGCCGAGAATCTCGACGACGTGTTCCGTCGGGACGAGCTTCCCGAGCACCTCACCCCTTTGGTAGAGCAGCAGACCGACGATCGGCCGTCATCCAGCGCTCAGAACAGAGTGTAGATGAACGGTGCTGCTGCCGTGCCCCCGAGAACCACGAGCAGGCCGAGCAAGAGAATCGCGATGAGGATGGGCGCCAGCCACCACTTCTTGTTGGCTCGCAAAAAGCCTACGAGCTCCGAGACGAGCCCAGCTTGTTTCCCCGATGCCCGGGCTAGAAACTCTTCGTCGTCGTGCTGATCGTGGTCGTGCATCTCGCCCTCAATACTGATGGAAATAGCTCTCTTTGTCCCGCCGCGGGCGGGCGTCCGACCAATACGTGGCCTTTTCCGGATCGTACCGGCGTTGCATCGGATCTTTTCCAAATGCGCGGAACGCGATGGCAATCGGACCGATGATCAAGAAATAGAGCGTCCCCATGATGACGAACGAGAGCACCACACCGATTGGAAAGGTCAGTAGCGAGAGGCCTACGAAGAGGGGCCGGTTGGCCTTGGGCGCGACGGCGGAGAAAAGCAAGGCAAGACCGCCGAGGGCTAGCGTCACCCCCACCACGAAAAGACGGGCATTGCCGAGGCCGAAGGCGAAGATCAGCTTCTCGTAGTATGCGAGCGCGGCCAGTGCGCCAAAGCCCACGAACGCGATCACGCCGAACTGGCGCAAAGTCTTCGTGTCCGGATGAAAATTGATCTCGACTAGCTTGCTCATCGTCAATCCAGTGCGAACTGATCCAAGTACGCATCGCGATCGATGGTCGTCGCGTTTGGTTGTTCCTTCTTCATCAAGACGAAGTTGTCGATCACGAGCACATCCATGTTCGTCGCCATGAAGCAGCGGTAGGCGTCCTCGGGAGTGTTGACGATTGGCTCGCCCCGCACGTTGAAGCTCGTGTTGATGAGCACCGGGCACCCCGTCTGCTCCTTGAAAGCCTCGAGAATGCCGGCGAACCGAGGATGCCTATCGCGATCCACGGTCTGAACGCGAGCAGACCAGTCCACGTGGGTGATCGCAGGCACGACCGATCGTCGTTGGTGGAGCTTCCCGAGACCGCTGGCAGCGTCGTCGACGGGCAGGCGCTTGTCCGCTTTGAGAGGAGCGACCAACAGCATGTAGGGGCTGTCCTCGTTCGGGCGCATCTCGAAATACGCATCGACGTCCTCGCGGAGGATCGCCGGAGCAAACGGGCGGAACGACTCCCGAAACTTGATCTTGAGGTTCATCGTGGACTGCATTTCCGGCGATCGCGCGTCGCCCAGAATGGACCGGCTCCCAAGCGCGCGCGGGCCAAACTCCATCCGTCCCGCCATGTGGCCGACGACGTGCTGGTCGGCGATGAGCGCAGCCACGGTCTCGCACAGCGCCCGTTCGCTCTCGTGGTAACGATAGACGGCGCCCTTGGAGTCGAGAAAGGCGCGTATTTCGTGCTGTTCGTAACGCGGTCCCAACAAAGACCCTTGCTGCGCATCCTTGCCTCCATTGTCCCTCGGTTTGCCCAATAGCTGGTGCCAAGCAAAGAGCGCGGCGCCGAGCGCACCGCCGGCGTCACCTGCGGCTGGCTGGATCCACAGCTCGTCGAATGGGCCTTCCCGGAGCACGCGGCCGTTGGCGACGCAGTTCAACGCCACGCCACCCGCCAAGGTGAGGTTTCGCATGCCGGTGACCTCGTGGGCGTGACGGGCCATTCGAAGCACGATCTCCTCGGTCACTTGCTGAATCGAGGCGGCGATGTCCATCTCTCGCCGTGTCAGCTTGCTCTCAGGCTGCCGCGGCGGGCCGTCGAAGAGCTCGTCCATCTTGGCCGAGGTCATGCGGTCGCGATGACAAAACGCGAAGTAGTCCATGTTCATGCGGAAAGAGCCGTCCTCTTTCAGGTCGAGGAGCTCCGTCATGATGCGGTCGCGATAGATGGGACTGCCGTACGGGGCGAGACCCATGAGCTTGTATTCGCCGCTGTTGACCCTGAAGCCAGTGAAGTAGGTGAAGGCCGAATAGAGGAGCCCGAGCGAATGGGGAAACCGAAGCTCCTTCAGGAGCTCGATCTGGTTGCCTCGGCCTACGCCGATGCTTCCCGTGGCCCACTCGCCGACGCCGTCCAACGTCAGAATCGCGGCCTCGTCGAAGGGTGATGGGAAAAACGCGCTGGCGGCATGGGATTCGTGATGCTCGAGAAACACGAAGCGCCCCTCGTACTCCCCGCCCAATCCATTGCGCAGCTCCCTGGGTGTGTGGAGCTTTTGCTTCAGCCACAGAGGGAGCCCCATCAGAAAGAGCTTGAAGCCTGCCGGCGAATACGAAACGTACGTCTCGAGGATGCGCTCGAACTTGAGCAGCGGTTTGTCGTAGAACACGACGAGGTCGAGGTCGCTGCGACCGATCCTCGCTTCCCGGAGACAGTAGTCGATCGCGTTCTGGGGAAAGCGATGGTCGTGCTTCTTGCGCGTGAACCGCTCCTCTTGCGCGGCCGCCACGATCCGGCCGTCGCAGACGAGGGCGGCGGCGCTATCGTGGTAATATGCGGAGATCCCTAAGATATTCATGCGCGGCTCGAAGCAGCGTAGGCTACTGGATCGAGCGACTGCGCACCAGATCGTCCCGCCGGTACGAATAGACGGCCGCTAGAAAGCCGGAGTATGATGCGTCATGCGTGCTTGGCTCCGATTGACCTGCTTCGGTTTGGCGCTCGTGCTTTCGTCTTGGGGTTGCGGGAGTGACGAGTCCGGACGAGCAGGAACCGGAGGGAGCGGCGGCAGCAGCGGCGCCGGAGGAACGGGCGGCGTGGGTGGTGTCGGGGGAATGGGCGGCAGCGGGGGCAGTGACATCCCGATGTGCACCGTCCCGGCCGACTGCGACGACGACGAGCCATGCACCCTCGAGCTGTGCGTCGATGGGGACTGCGACTACGAAACCCTCGCGGACGACACCGGGTGCGTAGCGACTACTGGGCTGAGCGTTTGTCTCGGCGGCGTTTGCCAGCCCATTTGGGAGACCTGCTCGAATCCTTCCGCCGAGGAGGGCGATTTTTGCAAGCCCTTGGTCAACGTGGACAGGCTTGGACGCTGCGTCTCGGGCATCTGCCTCACCGAGCTCTGCCAGATCGCGTTCGACTGCTGGGACGAAGACCCTTGCACCTCTGATGTATGCGAAGTCGATGGCACGTGCGTTCATCCGAACGCGCCCGACGGTACGCCGTGTGGTGTAGTTGCGCCGATGCAATGCGTCGAAGGGCAGTGCGTCAACGTACCCCCGACTTGAGCTCGTTCATCGAACTTGATGCAGGTCGCGGCGGATCTGCACCAAGGTGACGTCGACAACGACCAGCCCGGATGGCCTGTGGGGAGCTCCCTGAAAGGCCAGGTCTTCTGGTATCCAAAACAGCCTGCGCTCGCCTTCCGTCATGAGCTTCATCCCTTCGGTCCAACCCGGGATCAGCCGGGAAATGCCAACCGTATCCGGACCACCCCGCAGAACACTGCTGTCCACGACCTGTCCATCCGCGGTCCACATCGTGTACTTCATCTCGACGACGCTCGTATCGATGGGATGTTCGGCGCCGACCCCCTCTTCCAACACGCGCCAAGCGAGCCCTGAATCGCTCCTCTGTGCGTCAGCGGGGATCTTGGCCACGTCCTTGGGTGCCTCGGGAACCTTGGGCGCCTTTTCGAAGCCCAGGAGCTCCACGTCGAATACCAGCATACCCAGCGGTTGCGTTGGCGACGGCGCTTCGCCCGAGCCCTCTTCGCCGTAAGCGAGCTTCCCTGGAATCCACAGGCGCCGCTTCTCACCGGGAGCCATCAGCTGGATTCCTTCGGCCAGGCCTGGAATCACTTGCGTGAGCCGGACCTCGATAGGCTGCCCATGACGCGCAGAGCTGTCAAACACGGCACCGTCGGTAGTCCATCCCGTGTACTCGATCGTGACAGTATCGAGCCTGTCGGGGCGATCCTTACCCTTACCCTTTTTCAACACCTTCGATGCCAGACCCGATCGAGTGCGCTTGGCATCGGCCGGCGGCGCCGCCACGTCTGCCGGCGCTTCAGGATCCGGCGTTGCGGCTGGCGCCGCAGCTTGGCCGGACGCGGCCGTGTCGGGCTCCTCGGCGGCCGGCGGTTCCTCGGGAGCTGGCTTGGTCGGCTCTGCCTGCTCGTCCGCGGCGGGTTGCTCGGGTGCCGGCTCGGTGGCGGCCTCGTCCGGGGGCGAGCTGCTCTTGCACGCACCCAAAGCCAACATGCAAAGGACAATCCACGAGATTCTCATGGCTCCGACTATAGCAACCCGAGCCGGACGATCCACGGTCGAATCAGTCGCCTCGATAGACGCAACCCGAGGTACAGGTCTCGCCAACTTCGACGCAGCTCAAAATGGGAAGCGTCGGCTCGAGTCGGCGCCAAATCCAGCGTGCAAGGGCCTCGCTGGTCGGGTTCTCGAGCCCTTCGATCTCGTTGAGGTAGTAGTGGTCGAGCCGGAGGCGCAGCGGCTCGAAGGCGTCTGCGATGTCGGCAAAATCGACGACCCATCCAAGCGTGGGGTCGGGTTCGCCTTCCACGAATATCCGCACCCTGTACGAGTGACCATGCAGTCGCTTGCACTTGTGCCCCTTGGGCACGTTCGGCAGCAAATGGGCCGCCTCGAAGCGAAACTCCTTCCAGATTTCCATCGGAACGCGATCTTGCGCGTTCGAGCTAGGCAGCGCCACCCAAGAGGGCGGCGCCGTATGCGCCCATGAGCTGAGGCTGGAGTGGTACGACGACCTCTTCGCCCGTGGCCTCGGCAATCATCGCCCGAACTGCTTCGTTGCGCGCCACCCCTCCCGAAAGCATGACCGGAGGTACGATGCCCACGTTGCGCGCCATCGAGACGACGCGCCCCACGAGGGAGCGATGGAGACCCCGGAGGATGGCGTCAGGCTCCGCGCCCCGCGCTATCAGAGAAATAATCTCGGACTCGGCAAAGACGGTGCAGGTCGAGCTGATGGGCTCCTCGACGCGGACCGAGAGCGCACGGCTTCCGAGATCCTCGATGGGAACCCCGAGGCGTGCGGCGGTGTACTCGAGGAAACGCCCCGTCCCCGCCGCGCACTTGTCGTTCATCATGAAGTCGACCGGCCGGCCGTCGTCGCCGATCTGGATCGCCTTGCTGTCCTGTCCTCCGATGTCGATCAGCGTGCCGGCGCGTCCCAGATCCCGAAAGACGCCTCTGGCGTGACACGTGATCTCCGTGAGGTTGCGGGTCGCTTGCTTGATCAGCTTGCGACCGTAGCCAGTTGCAATCGAAGGGACCTTTCCTTCGATTCCATTCTCCGCACGCAGTGCGTCCAGCATCCGAGCCACCTGAATCTCGACTCGCGGCTCCGTCGGCTCCAAGAGCGAGCCCACGATCGCACCGTCACCGTCCACTGCCACCAGCTTGCAGGTGGTGGATCCTGCATCGATTCCAATCGCCGTAACGCGGCTCACGCGCTCGCCTCCATCGTTTCCACGAACGCTTCGAGCCGATTGCTGCCTTGCTCGTCGGCGTAATCGCGTGGATCGTTGTGATCTGCCTCGAGCAGCAGCGCCGGAACCCCGAGCTTTTTGACGAGCCGATCGCGCTGATCGATTTGACCGAGCGAGTACGGTTTGCAGGAGCGATCGGAATGCAGAATCACGCCGTCGAGCTCGAACTCGTCCACCATGCCCTTCATCGAATCGAGCTTGTGACCCGTGGAGCGATTCAGGATGGGATGAAGGTAGACTCGAGCCATCGAATCTAGCGGGTGCTCGGGGTCGATCATGGGTGCAAGCTCGCCCCAGGCATAAGTGTACGTGGAAGCGACCACGTTCACCCCTCGCTCGGCGAGCCACTTGGAAAGCTCGCCGATCTTGAACCAGATGGGAAGATTGTCCCAAAGCACCCGGTAGCGCTCGTTCTTGATCGCGCCGATTCCGCGATCGATGCGCTCGTCGAGCTCGGCCAACATGCGTTCATAGTATTCGACGGTCACCGCCTCGCCGCGCATGTCGACGATAGGGCCCATGTGGATGAAGCCGTCGAATGCGGTCATCGGTGCGGGCCGGTGTCTCGAGCGGTTCAGCACCTCGAGCCAAAGCTCCGCCCCGCGTCGCGCGTTGGTCATCACAGCCTGAAAGCGCTTCTCGTCCAGGGACTTGCCAGCGATCTCCTCGGCCACGCAGATCATGTCCTCGATCTGGCGTTTCACGTAGGCCACTTGGTGCTCCTGCGCCTCGTGAAACAAGAACGGAGTATCGATGAGAACGAGCGGGCAGCCGAAATGGTCCGCCAGCACCCGGTACCAGTGCAGGACCGTTTGACAGATGTTGGTGCAACACACGAGCACGTCGGGACGCGGCAGCCGCCCTGCAGGTGTCTTGCCGGACAGCATCGCGCCAATGTCCGTGCGCGCGTAGGAACAAATGTCGCGAGACCAGCCGGCGTGCTCTGCCTCTTCGGCGATGCTCTGTGCTTGTCGGCGAACGCCGCACAGGGCCGCGTGGTTTTCCGGATAAACCAGGAAATAACCGAGAGCTTGAAGCGGTTCCGTGGGCGCGCCGCTCGTCACCCAAGCTACTTTCCGAACGCCTGCGGCATACCGTCCCTCGAGGTAGTGACGGCTCATGATCTCCTTCATGTGCGCCACGCACCGAAGCGGAGGATTGAGGGGGCTGTCCGGGCGCGGACGCCTGGTGGCGAGCTTCCACTGGTCCCGCCAGCGCTGGACTCGGAGGGCGGATTTGCCGACGACCTCGTAATTGATGAAGTGCTGCAGGCGAGTCGATTCGACGTAATGAGGGAGAGCTTCACGTCCGGTCATGACAAGGTCTCCACGAAGGCTTCGATGCGGGAAAGGGTCTGATGCGGAAGCGTCTCGCCCATCTCGAACTCGACGTGCAGCACGGGAAAGCCGGCTTCGTGCAGATGCTTGCGAAGCAGCGGGACGTCGAATAGCTCGGGCTCGCAGAACTTCGGATCGTAAACGAGGAGCCCTCGGGCTCCGAGCGCGCGCATTCGCGTTTGAAGGGCGTCGATGCGGTCACGAACCGGTGTGCCGCAGGTCGGATCGGGCGGGCCTTTGAGCAGCTTGCTAGCGCTCCGTTCGAAGGGATCGTTGCGCATGGAAGGTGAATAGACCCGACGAAAGCCGCAAGCCAGGTCGTCACCCACGATGTGAGCTCCCATCTCTTCGATCTGGTCGAAGAGCTCGAGCGGCTCGGCCACGATTCCAGAAATCATGAGACCGATGCCGCGACGCGGGCGTTCGCCCTCCGGAATTGCAGCCGCCTGCTCACGAAATTGCTCGGCGGTGAGATATTCCCGGGCGCGGATGATCTGATAGAAGCGTCGATCGGAGACGGCCAATCTCTCCCGGCGCTGATAGAGGTCGGCCAGAGCAGCGTCGGCGGCCTCTTCTGCCTCGAACGCTTCCATCCAATCCGCTCGATCGGGGTGGTGCCCGCTGACCTCGGAGAGCTTGGCGCCTAGACGACGTAGCTCCTCCCGCAAGAAGTCACGATCGGAGGTGCGCCGACCCCTCGGTAGATACAACGTGAGAACACGCTGCTCGGGATGAAGAAAATCACCGAGCACCGACGCCATCCCCTGCAGCGCGTCACAGGTGTGCGGAACGAGGATGGCCTTCGTGCCTGCGATCCCGCCCGAGCGTACGAAGGACGTCGCCTTGACCACGATGTCACACGTATAGGACTGAAAGTGCCGGCTTCCCTCGAGCCGTGAGATACCGGGGGGACCCCAAATCTCGATCGGATGAAGCCGATGCGCTCGCAACATCGCCCGCGGATAGTGAATGGGCATCACGGCAACGACCTCCCGGCCGAGCGCACGAACGTGGTCGATCACCTCGTGGCGGCTGGGAAGAGAGGGAGCGTAGCCGGGGGTCACGGACACGTGGGGAGTGTGGCGCAAGCGGAGAGCGGGATCGAGGCTCGGCGCACCACCCCGAACCTCGATCCCCGGAGGTCAGGTACCGCCGACGGGGGTCGTTCGCTGATTGTCGGTCGTTTTTTCGGCGCAAATGTTTCGCTTTTGTTCACGAAAAGCACCGGTGTACAGTCGCTGCTCGCGTCCCGTGCCGCTTAGTGATCGATCATGCGGGCGCAGGAAGGATCGCCATGACCCAGATCGTTGGAGGAGAGGCGCTGGCTCGCATGCTCGCAGCGGAAGGCGTCGAGGTCGTCTTCGGAATCGTCGACGGCACGTACTTGGGCTTTTTTGCAAGCTTCGAGAAGCACGGCATCCGCTTCGTTTCTCCGAGGCACGAAACGAGCGCGGCGCACATGGCGGGGGCCTATGCCCGACTCACCGGAAAGCTCGGCGTGTGTATGGCCTCGAATGGGCCCGGGGTGGCCAACATTCTTCCTGGCGTCGCCGTAGAAAATGGCGAGGGCAATCGCGTCCTGTTGATCACGTCGAGTCGGCGAACACCGATCGCATATCCGGATCGCGGTGGTACCTACCAGTACTTCAACCAAGCCGGCGTCACCCGGCCGATGACCAAGTGGAGTGGCGCGGTTCCGTCGTTCGAGCGACTGCCCGAGCTCTTCAGGCGGGCGGCGCGGATAAGTTGGAGCGGACGTCCGGGCGTGGTGCATCTCGACGTTCCAGAAACGATCATGAACGGCGTATTCGAGGCCGACGGCATCGACCTTCGTCCCCCTGAGTCCTATCGACGGACGACCCCCATCGCTCCTTCGCAAGCCCAGGTCGCCGAAGCAGCGCAGATGCTCCGAGCCGCAGAAAGGCCGCATATTCACGCGGGTACCGGCGTGTTACACGCCCATGGCTCCGAAGCTCTGCAAAAGGTGGCCGAGGCGCTGGGCGCGCCGGTCACCACCAGTTGGGCGGGTCGTGGCGCCCTGCCCGACAACCACCAGCAGCTTCTGCCGATTTGGGCGATGGAGCCGATCAACAAGGCGCGCAGCGAAGCCGACCTGGTGCTGGTCATCGGCTCGCGCCTCGGAGAGACCGACTGGTGGGGCAAACCGCCGTACTGGGGCAAGCCCGGACAGCAGAAGATGATCCAGGTGGACATCGACGACGAGATCCTCGGGCTCAACAAGGCCACCGACCTCGCCATCCTCGCAGACGCGGGCGTATTCTTGTCCGCGCTTGCAAGCGAGCTCGAGCAATCCCCTCCGAGCAAAGACCGACTCGAGGCCAATCGCGCTCGCACTGCGAGCCTCAGCGAAGGTCAGGCCAAGGTTCGCGCACAGCTCGACATGGCCTTGGAGAATGCCGGGAGCCCCATGCACAGCGCCCATGTGCCGAATGCGTGTAGGCGCTTCTTCGGCGACGACGCGGTCTACGTATTCGACGGAGGCAATGCAACCGTCTGGGCGAGCTTCTTTTCGGAGATCAACCGACCCGACGCGTTACTGTCGACCTTCAAGTTCGGAATGCTCGGCGCTGGCATCGCACAGGCCCTCGGGGGCCAAGTGGCAAGACCTGACGCGAAGGTGGTCTGCATCATCGGTGACGGCGCCATGGGCTTTCACATGCAGGAGCTCGAGGCGGCACTGCGTCACGAGCTACCGGTCATCTACCTCGTGCTCTGCGATAGGCAGTGGGGCATGGTGAAGCTGACACAGACCATCGGGCTCGGGATGCTGCGGCCGGTCATCGGGACCGAGCAGCAAGGCACCATCAACGCCGATTTCGAGGAGATCGCTTTCGACAAGGTGGCGGAGGCCATGGGCTGCCACGGGGAGCGCGTTTCCGACCCGTCGGAGCTCGGCGCTGCGCTCCAGCGCTGCGTCGATTCGGGTAAGCCTTCGGTCGTTCACGTCGACGTGGACCGCAACATGCACCTCTTCGCCCCAGGCCTTCAGGAGTTCAAGGCGATGCACCAGGAGCCGGGAGCCTGATGGGCACGGGCCCCGCGGTCCTGGTGACCGGGGCGGCCGGATATGTCGGCCGCCTCTGCATTGCGGCTCTCGCGAAACGTCTGGACGAGCTCTCGGCTCTGGTCGCTCTCGACTGGACCGAGGTCGACCCCGCAAACCGGATTGCAGGTGTGGCCTACGAGCGAGGCGACATTTGCGACCCCGCGCTGAAGGAGCTGTTTCGCAAGCACGGCATCGACACGGTGGTACACCTCGCGTCGATCGTCCGGACACCCGAAGGTGCGCCCAAGGATCTCGCGTATCGCGTCGACGTTCTCGGCACGCAGAACGTGCTCGAAGCCTGCCAAGCGGTCGGCGCCAAGAGACTGATCGTGACGTCGAGCGGCGCGGCCTACGGTTATCATCCAGACAACCCAGAATGGCTCGACGAGAACGACCCGCTTCGGGGCAACGAAGAGTTCGAGTATTCGAAAAACAAGCGTCTGATCGAGGAAATGCTGGCCCGATGGCGAGAGGAACGTCCCGAGCTGCAACAGGTGATCTTCAGGCCGGGCACGGTCGTCGGGCCCGACGTCCATAGCCCCGTGACGGATCTGTTCGAAAAGCCCGTCATACTCGGAATCATGGGCTCAGAGTCTCCGTTCGTGTTCATCTGGGACCAGGACCTCGTGGCCTGCCTGGTCGATGCCGTCTTCTCCGACAAGGTCGGCATCTACAACCAAGCGGGTGACGGTGCGCTCACCCCGCGCGAGATCGCACGCCTGCTCGGCAAACCTTACGTCCCGCTTCCCGCCTCGCTGGTGAAGGGCGCGTTGTGGTTGCTGAAGAACCTGCGGTTGACCGAGAACGGACCCGACAGAGTGGCGTTTCTGCGGTACCGGCCAGTGCTCTCCAATCGTCGGCTCAAGGAAGAATACGGATACGTCCCACGGCTCACGAGCCGTGAGGCATTCGAGCTCTATGCTCGGGCGCGAGGTCTTCTTGCGCCGTGATTTTCAGCAACGCACCGTCGTGATCACGGGCGGCGCAGGCAGCATCGGGCAAGCGCTCGCACGGCAATTCGGCAGCGCGGGGGCCAAAATCGCCCTGCTCGATCTTCCTTCGAGCCCATTGCAGGAAGCGAGAGGATGGCTCGAAGACGCGGGCATCGAGGCGATCGCGCACCCCTGCGACATCACGAACGTCGAGCAAGTACACGAAGCCATGGCGAAGGTGCGCGACACCTTCGGCAGGATCGACGTGCTCATCAACAACGCGGGCATCGTCCATCGAAGCGCGTTCGCCGAGACGCGACCGGAGGTCTTTCGCCGGGTCATGGAGGTCAATCTCTTCGGCGCGTTGCACTGCACGCAAGCATGTCTGCCGGACCTCTTGGAAGCTCGGGGACTCATCATCGCAGTCTCGAGCATTGCGGGCTTGGCACCGCTCTACGGGCGCAGCGGCTACGCGGCTTCGAAGCATGCCATGCACGGGCTCTTCGAGAGCCTCGGCGCGGAGCTCGTCGAGCACGGCGTGGACGTGCTGATGGTATGCCCCTCGTTCGTCGAATCCGGCTTGGAAGCGTCGACACTCGGCGCGGACGGTCGGCGAATTGCACGGCCGCGCTCGAAGGTCGGACGGCTGGGCGACCCGAACGACGTGGCGGCCGAGGTCTTGAAGGCGGCTCGGGCTGGCAAAAAACGACTCGTGCTGACTCCCGTCGGCAAGACGAGCGCCCTACTTTCCCGAGTCGCACCCGGACTATACGAACGTCTGATGATTCGAAGCCTGCGCTCCGAACTGGAGGAGTCCGAGTGAGGGATCAGCTGATCACGTGCGCGGCGCTTCCATCCCCTTGACCGGGTGGGCACGATAGGGCGCTTCCAGCGCCGCGATCTCTTCCGCTCCGAGCTCGATGTCGATGGCCGCAATGGCATCGTCCAAATGTCTCAGCTTGGTTGCGCCGACGATCGGCGCGGTCACGGCGGGCTTCGATAGTAACCAAGCGAGCGCAATCCGCGCGGGCGGCTCTTCGCGCGCGGCGGCAACCTGCTTGACCGCCTCCACGACGTCCCAGTCGGACGGTTGATCGTAGAGCTGCTGATCGAGCTCGTCGCTGGACGAGCGGCTCGTCGAGCTGTCACCCAATTTCTTTCGGGTGCCCGCGAGCATCCCGCGAGCGAGCGGCGACCACGGCACGACGCTGACGCCCTGATCCTGGCAAAGCGGGATCATCTCCCGCTCTTCCTCACGGTACACCAAGTTGTAATGGTTCTGCATCGTGACGAAGCGGGCCCAACCATGCTGTTCCGACATCGACAGCAAGCGCTGAAACTGCCAAGCGTACATGGAGCTCGCGCCGATGTATCGAACCTTTCCCTGGGTGACCAAGTGATCGAGAGCGGCCAACATCTCTTCCATCGGGGTATGTGGATCGAGACGATGGATTTGATAGAGGTCGATCGTCTCGACACCGAGACGCCGCAAGCTGTCCTCGCAAGATTGTTGAATGTGTTTGCGTGAAAGGCCGCCCATGTTGGGACGATCGTTCATCGGGAAAAAGACCTTCGTTGCAATCACCAATTCGTCGAGCACGCCGTATTCGCGAAGCCAACGGCCGGTTACTTCTTCACTCACCCCGAGCGAGTACATGTCCGCCGTATCGAAGAAATTGATCCCCGCTTCGATCGCGCGCCTGAAGAAGGGCGCGGACGCTTCCGCATCGAGAACCCACGGCCGCCACTCGGGCGTTCCATAGCTCATGCAACCGAGGCAGATTCGAGACACGGTGACGCCGGTGCGCCCCAAGTGGGTGTACTTCATGGGCCGAGGCTAACTCATTCCGTAGACCGGCACGAGTGCGCCCCGGGTCACCGCGTTCTGAGGCGAAGCCAAAAACGCGATTGTCTCGGCGATCTCTGCGGGCTTCGGCCACCGAGCGTGGTCGGCGTCGGGCATGGCGCTTCGGTTCGCCTTCGTGTCGATGATGCTGGGGACGACGGCGTTGACCCAGATCGACGAGCCGGCGAGATCTTCGGCAAGCGACAGCGTCAGTGCGGCAACGGCCGCCTTGGACGCCGCATACGCCGCCATGTGCGGCGCCGGGACGAGCACGGGCCGCGCGGCCACGTTGACGATTCGGCCGGTCCTCGAACCGATCGCCCTCACCGCCCCGCGGCAAGACAAGAAACACGTGGTGGCGTTCATCCGCATGAGCCGTTCCCAGACGCCGAGGTCGGTCGATGCGAGCGCCCCCATCGCGAACCCGCCCGCCAAGTGAATGCTGGCGTACAGTGAGGTCGTGGCGTCGAAGAGCCGAGCAACGTCCGCTTCGACGCTCAAGTCGAGGCCCTCGTGAACCTCGACCGCTTCGTGGTTTCGGTAGGGGAACTCTTCGAGCTCTTCGGCGCGGTACACCGGCACGTGAACCGTGGCCCCTGCCTCGAGCAGACGACCCACGACTGCGCTGCCGAGGGCGCCGGTGCCGCCGGTGACTACCGTCTCGCGATCGGAGAAATCGAGCATGCACCGATCCTAGTCGAGGAAGGGGCTCTCACAAGGTCAACCGCAGACCGTCCTCGGCAGTCGGAACTTCGACGTCTTGCAGGCGCGACAACATTGCATCGCTCATGTGGGTGAGAACGACGCGCTTGCACGTGAGACGCGCCAGGTTTTGCTGGACGGTGCGGTAGTCGTTGTGAAAAGGCACCGGCTCGTCGAAGACGTAACATTCGCAAACGAACAGGTCGGCGTCGGCAGAAGCCTCGATCAAGTTGTCCGTCCACTGTGTATCGCCCGAGTAGACGAACACTTTGCCTCCGACCTCGATACGCAGGCTGTACGAGGGCGCGCCGCTCGAATGAGCGGCCGGAAACGCCGTGACCCGGATCTGGTCGATCGCGGTCGGGTCTCGGGGTCGCAGCTCGACGAATCGCAGCTCGAAGGATGGATCCACCTGGGAAGATCCTGGAAAGAGGGCCTCCATGGTCCTCGTGAGCCGCTCCTCGAGCCCGGGCGGGCCGGCAATCGTGAGCGGGTTGCTTCGCTTGGAAACCAGCTCGGCGTCCAGCAGGAAAAACGGCAGGCCGCCGAAGTGGTCCCCGTGCAAGTGTGTGATGAGGATCTTGCTCACGTCGCGCGGCTCGATCGCCTGCTGGCGCATCCCGATCAGGGACGACGCTCCACAATCGACCAGGAAGAGGTCCTCCGAGGTTCGCAACGCGATGCACGTTTGAAGGCGACCCCCGCTCCCAAACGCGTCGCCGCTTCCCACGAAATGCGCCTCCACCGCTCCCATCGAGCACCCGCGCGGAGGCTACCAGAAGCGTGGCAGAGCGCACGACGACCGAAGCCGCAATTGGGCCCCCAAAGGCTCCTGATCGGTGTATTCTGCCGGCCCTCGCCCAAACAGGAGTGGACATGGCAGAGCTTCAACTCGCACTAGATGACGTTTATCATTGGGAGAATACCGAGCCGAACCGCCTGTGGATGACCCAACCCATAGGCGGAGGACAGGTCGAAACGTATACGTGGAGCCAAGGGATGGACCAAGTGAGGCGCATGGCCGCTCACTTGAAGTCGCTGGATCTCGAGCCCGGCAGTCACATCGGGGTCATCTCGAAGAACTGTGCCCATTTCATTCTCGCTGATTTGGCGATCTGGATGGCAGGACACGTGAGCGTGGCGCTCTATCCGACGTTGAACGCAGAGACGATCGAATACATCCTCGACCACAGCGAGTCGAAGCTCCTCTTCGTCGGGAAGCTGGACGACTGGGACGAGATCAAAAAGGGCATCCCGCAGGACATGCCGTGCATCTCGTTCCCGCTGGCGCCGCCCAACGACTACGAATCCTGGGATTCGATCACCGCTCGAACGGAGCCGCTCCAAGGCAATCCCTCGCGCGGGGCGGACGAGCTGGCCATCATCGTTTACACCTCGGGGAGCACGGGCCGCCCCAAGGGCGTCATGCACAGCTTCGGCTCGATGGCAGCGGCGGTGAAAGGCGGGGAGGAGATCTTCCACGCCGGACCGAACGACCGAATGCTTTCGTACCTTCCGCTCGCACACGTCTTCGAACGGCTTTGCGTGGAGGTTCAGGGGCTGCATACGGGGATGCAGCTCTTTTTCGCCGAGTCGCTCGACACGTTCGTAGCTGACCTCAATCGCGCCCAGCCGACGATCTTCGTGTCGGTGCCTCGCCTTTGGCTCAAGTTCCAGCAGGGAGTGTTTCAAAAGCTGCCACCGGAGAAGCTCAACCGACTCCTTCGAATCCCTCTGCTCAACCGGGTCATCAAGAAGAAGGTGCTTTCGGGGCTCGGGCTTCAACACGTTCGACTCGCCGTCAGTGGCTCCGCTCCGATCCCCCCCGATCTCATCCAATGGTACCGGGATCTCGGACTCGAGCTTCTCGAGGGCTACGGCATGAGCGAAGACTTCGCGTATTCTCACGCTTCATACCCCGGACGTGGGCGGGTCGGATACGTGGGGAGCCCGATGCCAGGCGTCGACGTGAAGATCAGCGACGAGGGAGAAGTGCTGATCAAGTCACCGGGAAACATGATGGGCTACTACAAAGAGCCCGAGATGACCGCCGAGTGCTACACGGGAGACGGCTACTTCCGGACGGGCGACCGGGGCGAGCGCGACGAGGAAGGCCGTTTGAGAATCACGGGTCGCGTGAAGGAGCTCTTCAAGACCAGCAAGGGCAAGTACGTCGCCCCCGTGCCAATCGAAAACCTGCTCAACAACCATGCGGAGGTCGAGCTCTGCTGCGTGACTGGGTCCGGCTATCCGCAACCGTTCGCTCTGATCCTGCCCGCCGAAGGTCTACGCCCGAGGCTCGAGGTCGACAGCGAACGCCAGCGCTTCGAAAGCGAGCTTCGGACCTTGCTGAGCACGGTCAACAAGAAGGTCGAGCCATTCGAGCGCTTGCAGTTCCTGGCCGTGGTCAAGGACCCCTGGCTCATCGAGAACGGCTTTTTGACGCCCACGATGAAGATCAAGCGAAGCATGCTCGAGGACACGTACGGCCCTCGAGTGGATCAATGGTACGCCGTAGGCCAGCCGGTCGTCTGGGAGGCGTGACCGTCGCGCCCCTTCGCTAGCCGACCGTCGAGGAGATGAAACGTCCCAGCCTGTCGAGCACTTGCATGGGGATCTCGTGGCCGCCTCGAAACGCGATCCACTCGTTCTTCAGACCCGCGGCGTGCATCTCGTCCCGGAGTTGCTCGGCCGCCGGAAACGACAGCAGGGGATCGTGGGTGCCATGGCTTTGAAAGACGCGGAGCCCACGGCGGGAGCTCATTCCGGCCTTCCACGCCTCTAGATTGACCGGGGTGCCCGACAGGATCATCAAGCCGCCCGGCTTGATCTCCCTCGTGAAGACGGCGTTGCACGCCGCCATCGACCCTTGGGAGAACCCACCCACGATGAGCTGATCATCGGGGACCCCCAGCGTGGTCTGCATGGAATCCAGCATCTGCACGATTCGGTCGGTGGCGTCCTCCATCCCCGGAGGGATCTCGTCGGCATAGCTTCTGGGCCCCCGGGCAAGCGCCTCCTCGGCACGGGCCAGGTCGAGCATCCACCAGGCGCGGGCTCCGTACATGCCCGGCATCTCGTGGGGCGCTTCGGGAAATGCAAAGCGCACCCCGCGCGGCACGTCGAGGACTCGCCAAAGTCCGACCAAGTCGGTCCCCGGAGCGCCAAATCCATGCATCAAGACGACGAGGGGACCCTTCCCTCCGCCTTCACGATCATCGCCTCCCGCCAGCCGGACCAGAATGTCGCCGAATCGCTGCTCACGCATGTCCTGCACTCTAGCGCGGCGTTACTTGTCCTAGTCAACGCCGGGCCTCGAAACGAGATCGAAATGGAAGATCAATATCGAATGAATTGAGCCTTGATTATTGTCCGCCCTGCCCCAATTAGCTACACCAGCGTCGAAATGACTGCCGAGACGAAAGCTGGCGTGACCAACGA
>DATIUW010000096.1:0-7172 GCA_035466435.1 Polyangiales bacterium
GTATTGCTTGAGCATCGTTGCGTGCTCCTGGGCCACGGCGTCCTGTTCTTCAGCCATTTTTTCATATTTTTCGGCGATGGCGATGTGCTCTTCTTTGGTCTGTGGGGCGTCAGCGCGTGCGAACGCCGGGACGAGAAGCAAGCCTGCGATCGCGAGCCATCGGACACGCCTTGTTGATCGATTCGGAACCATGGGAACCTCCTTGGAAGCTTCAAAGCCGATGGAATCATGCTCCAACTAGGGCGTCGACCCTCGACGTCATCGGCTTTCGCGAAAGCACCGGATGGAGACCGCCGATTGGAGACCTCCATCGCCTTGCGCTGAAGCTAGACACTTGGTTCGCAACAACGGCGACTGGGTTCCCAGCGATACACTTCTGTGATACCAAATGAGTGCGGCTGTCGACGCACGAATCGCCACGAGCGAGACACGTCGCAGACACATCGGATGCCTCCGTGATTGTCGCTGTCTCGTTTCTCGTCGGCGCGATTGCGGCGGCCTCGGCGATGGAAACTCGACAAGGCAAGGAGCGATCTCATGCCTCATCAATTCTACGACAAGGGACAAACCGGTGGCGCGGCTGAAACCTACGAGCGGTGCTTCGTCCCGGCGATCGGCCGGCCGATTGCTCTAAACCTCATCGAGGCCGCGGAGCTGCGTCGGGGCGAACGTGTGTTGGACGTGGCGTGCGGCACCGGTGTGGTGACGCGGCTCGCGGCCGAGCGTGTCGGTGACACCGGGAGCGTCGCGGGCTTGGATGTCGATGCCTCGATGCTCGAAATCGCCCGCTCCGTAGCTCCCGCGGCGGCGCCTATCGAGTGGGTCGAGACGGCCGCGGAAGCGATGCCCTACGAGGACGAGCATTTCGACGTCGTCCTGTGCCAGATGGGGCTGCAGTTCATCGAAGACAAGCTGGCCGCGCTCCGTGAAATGCAGCGAGTCCTCGCACCGGGTGGCCGTGTCGCGCTCAACGTGCCCGGACCCACCCCGCCCCTGTTCGCCATCTTGGCAGACGCACTGGCGCGCCACATCCACCCCGAAGTCGGCTCGAAGGTGCACCTCGTCTTCGCGCTGCACGACACCAGCGAGTTGCAAGAGCTGATGATCAACGCAGGCTTCAGCGACGTAAAGCCGAGCCGTGCGATCAAGACCCTGCATCTACCGACCGCCGAACAATTCCTCTGGCAGTACATCGGCGCCACGCCGCTCTCCATGGCCTTCGCCAACGTGGACGACGAGACCCGGGCCGCCTTCGAACGCGACGTCTGCGTAAAGTGGCAGGAGTTTTGCGTGAACGGAAGACCGTTATTGCAGGTCGGCATGACGACGGCGACCGCACGCAAGTAGCCGTCATGCTGGATCGGTATCCTTCGTGTGTAGCTCGAATCGCTACCATGGATCGCCAGGTTTGTGGTAGCCACCTTGCGAGACCGCAGTCCGCCAACCTTGTTTGAAGAGGGATCCATTGACCCGTTCTCACTCAGCAGTGATCACCGGCGCCTCGTCGGGTATCGGAAAAGCGCTCGCCTTCGAGCTCGCAGCGCGGGGCTATGCGCTCGGCCTGGCGTCGAGGCGACTCACCCAGCTCGTGGAGATCCGCGACGCCCTGCACGCAAAGCACCAAGGGGTGAAGGTCGAGCTCGCCGAGCTCGATGTCGATCAGGTCGACACGGTCGAGGCCACCCTGAATGACCTCTTCGCGAGGATGGGAGGCGCCGACATCGTCGTGGTGAATGCAGGCGTCAACCGTTTCACCCGCGTGGGCCGTGGTCAGCTCGAGGACGAGCTCCAGATCCTCCAGACGAACGTGCTCGGCGCGGTCGCCACCATCCAAGCCGCGAGCGCTTACTTCCTGAGTCGAGGCCGAGGTCACCTGGTCGGCATCTCCTCGTTGGCGGCGGAGAACGCCATCCCCAAGCAGGCGGCCTACTGCGCCAGCAAGGCGGCGCTCTCGACGTACCTCGACATCGCCCGCATGGAGCTCTCACGGAAGGGGATCCAAGTGACTACCATCCTGCCGGGATTCGTGGAAACCGAGATCATGGAGGACATCGGAAAGTATCCATTTGCCATATCGGCCGAGAAGGCTGCCAGGGAGATGGTGGATCTCATCGAGAAGGGAGCGGCGGTCGGTGTGGTGCCCGCGTTCCCATGGAAGTACGTCAAGCCCTTCTTCAAGCTCATTCCCGACGCCGTCTACCGTAAGTTGAAGTGACGCGCTCGAACGGTAGGTGCCACGGTGGCAGCCAATCAGATCAGTCGTAGTATTCGCGGCCCAGGTGGGTGATCAGCTCTTCGCCCTGGATCCAGCGCAAGGTGTTCTTCAGCTTCGCAAGCTGCACGAAGAGATTGTTCTCGGGGTACAGACCTTCGGGCGTGATTGGGCTCTTGTAGTAGAAGGAAAGCCACTCTTGTATTCCGCTGAAACCCGAGCGGTGAGAGAGGTCCATGAAGAGCGCCAGGTCTAGAACGAGCGGCGCGGCGAGAATCGAGTCGCGACAGAGGAAGTCGACTTTGATCTGCATCGGATAGCCGAGCCAACCGAAGATGTCGATGTTGTCCCAACCCTCTTTCTCGTCGCCGCGCGGTGGGTAGTAGTTGATTCGAACTTTGTGGTAGAGATCCCCGAAGAGCTCGGGGTGTAGCTCGGGCTGCAAGATCGTCTCGAGCACGCCGAGCTTGCTGACTTCCTTCGACTTGAAGCTCTCCGGGTCGTCGAGGACTTCACCATCACGATTTCCGAGAATGTTCGTCGAGAACCAGCCGCGAATCCCGAGCATTCGCGCCCTGAGGCCAGGCGCTAGAATCGTCTTCATCAGCGTCTGTCCCGTCTTGAAATCTTTGCCCGACACCGGCGTTTGCATCTCATTCGACAACTCGAGGATGGCAGGCACGTCGCCCGCCGTCAGATGCGGCGCGCCGTTTGCGTAAGACACCTCTTCCCGCAGACACGCATAAGCATACACCTGAGAGGGGCTAATGGCGGGGTCGGAACGTCGCAGCCCGTCTTCGAACTTCGATAGACTGGAATGGACCTCCGTCCGTTCTCGAAACACTTCCGTCGATCCGCACCAAACCGCCACACAGCGCTCGAGGCCGTTTTCCCTCTTGAAGCGGCGAATGTCGTCGCGTACCGCCTCGGCGAGCTGCATCTTGTCCATGGGCCCTTTGACATGCTCGCCGCGCAGCCTCTTCACGAACTCGGGGAAGAACACGGACTCCATCGGCGTGATCGCAGAGAGCTCGCTCTTGACTGCGTCCAGGTGCTTTTCGGAGAGAACGTTCGCTTCGACGGCCGCCTCATAGACGTTGCCAGGGAACAGGTCCCATCCGCCGAATACCAAGTCGTTCAAGTCGGCGAGCGGGACGAAGTCGCGAATCGCTGGAGACCTACCCTCCGTCCGTTTTCCTAGTCGGAGCGTGCCCATCTGCGTCAACGAGCCGACGGGGCGGGCCAAACCCCGTCGCGCCAGCATCGTGCCTGCGATGAACGTGGTGGCCACCGCGCCCATCCCGGGCAACAGGACACCAAGCTTTCCTTCTGCGGGCCTGGGCTTGCGTTCCATTACTTCAACCTCCCCGGATACTGGTCCGTCCTTATATCATTCATGGGCAAATCGCAGAAGAAGCGCCGGCATCGTGACGACGGCCGCCAAAAGACAGGTGACCTCGCTGATGGCCATGGCCATCCCGAATGAATTGAGCGCTAGATTCGCACTGGTGAAGAGAGTCAGATAGCCGATGATCGTGGTCAGTGAGCATAGCACTACGGCACCGCCGGTCTCGCCGACTGCAGTGCGAACGCGATCTTCGTTGGAGAGCGCATCCTCTGACGCGTAGCGTCGCATGACGTTCACGCCATAGTCGGCTCCGTTGCCGAAGGTGATGGGAAAGGCGATGAAATTGAGGAAGTTCAACCTCATGCCCAAAAGTGCCATGGTCCCCGCCATCCAGGCGATGCCGAGCAGCAGCGCCACCATCGTGAAGAGGCGTTGGCGCAGGGCTCTGAATGCGAAAAGCACCAACAGCAGGGTCGCCGTGAAGGACGCGAGAATCGTCTTGGGTCCATCCGTGACGATGGCCGAAATCATGTCAGCAAACACCGGCGCGCGGCCGGCAAGGGCAGGTCGCCTTCCCGATTCCATGCGGAGCTCGCGGAGGGCCTCGGCCCAACGAATGAGATAACGCCCATCCCAGGTTGAAAAACCTTTGCGCTGGCTCACGACGATGATCCGACCGCGGCTCCCGTCCTTCTCCGTGAACATGCTGGCGACTTCGACGGGCACATCGGCATACGTCAGAGGGTCGATGTGCTCCGGCGGGATGTGCTCGTCGATCTCACGGAGGGCTTCCTCGTCGACGTACTGCCGGGCGTCGAGAAGCAACTCACGGATCTCGGCCAACAGCGGAATCTTGTCTTCTTGGTCGTCGGGAAGGAGAGCCTGGATCGAATAGACGTCTCCCCACGGCACGTCGTCGCTGGCCGCTCCGCGTTCCAGCTCGGTGCGAATCGCCTCCGCGTCTTCCATCGTGTCGACTACGATGGCAATGCCGTCCCCTCGCTTGGAACCGGGTGCAATCGAGGCGGCGCGGTCGTTGATTCTTCGTGCGGTCGCAGATCCCTCGCGAACCGATTTGAGATTGCGGAAGTCGTACTCGAAAGGACCTGCCGCGATCGCCCGGCCCATGAACGCGATGGCAATGATGCTGAGGACGGCGGAGGCCAAGATGGTTGCGCGGGGATTCATGAAGGACAGTTTCGTGAAAAGCGCCCCGTAGAAATTGCGGCGGCCCTCGGTGGAGCGCGACACGAGGCGTCCCACGCGTTCGTTGAGAACGACGACGGCGGGAAGTAAAACGAGCGCCCCAATCCAACAGAGGATCATGCCCACCGCGCCGATGATGCCGAAATCACGGAACCCCCGAAAATCGGTCAGCACGAGCGAGCCGTAGGCGAGTGCCGCTGCACACGATGCGGTCACGGTGCCGAGCCATACGCCTCGATGCGTCTCGACGAGAGCGTCTAGGACCTCCCTCCCCCTCCGGCGCTCCTCGAAATACCGAGCGAGCCAAATGATGTTTGGATTGATTCCGTTTCCGATGACGATGCTACCGAGGAACGCGGTGGAAGTGTTGAGGTAGTCGACGGCGAGCTCGGCGAATCCGAAGGTGACGATGACGGGAACGGCGAGCGACCCTCCCAAAATGAAGGGAGAACGCCAACTGCGAAAGAACACCAGGATTGCCAGCATGACGAACAGCACGGTCAGGAGGACGGCGCTGGTGAGCTCGTTCTTGAGCGCCTGATGCTCTTCCCCTGCAACGACGAGGTTTCCTGCGTAGGTAACGGTCAGATCCTTCGCATAGCTCGAAGGATCGAGTGCTCGTGCCTCCGCATCGATCGCAGAAATGAGCTTCGCAATCCCGGCTGCATCGCCAGCACCGAGATCGCTTCGCACGAATATGGCGAGGAAGTCGCGGTCGGGATGTAGGTAATATCCGCCCGGATATTTCTCCATCTCCTTCTTGCCTTCTTCGGCTTCATCGCGGATCCGCTCGAGGATCTCTTCGGGATCGGGGGGCTCGTAGTCGTCGAGCTGGACGTAGAACGGATTTTTCTTGATCCGCTCGTAGTCGAGACGCTCATCCAGATCGTCTCGCGCCTGCTCCAAGTCCTCGAGGGAGGCGTAGAGGTGCCTGTGTTCCCACACGAAGTCTTCGTAAGCGCTGATGTTCCAATCGACGAAATGGACGAGATCCGAGGGAAGCCGGTCGATTCGGGGAACCAACGCCTCGGCGAAGCGCTGCATCGCATCTACGTCTTCGGACTCGATGGCGACCGTGAGGGTGTTGAATCCCCCTACGCGATCGCGAATGCGTTCGAGGTCGATGACGCTCGGCTTGTCTCGAGGAAGCAGAGCTTCGAAGTCACTGTTGAGACCGAGCTTGGTAACCAACGGGATTGAAAGTGCCGCGATGACGACACCACAGAATGCAAATACGCCGGCGCGACGAAACTGAAGCTCGGCCAGTCGCCGGAACATGCGCTCTAGAAACGCCATCAGCCGTCCGGGTTGGGCATCTTGCATGCGCTATCCAACTTGCCGTTCGGTCCGCAGAAGACCCGCCGCGCGAATCAGATCGTGTCGGTGAAAGAGCAGCACGTAGTCTGCGACTAGTACCCCGACACCAACCAAGCAGAAGATCAGAAACCGACTGCCGACGAACGATACGAACATCAGAATGAGCGCGAGCATGTCGCGTCTCGTGGCCCGAAAAAAGACGTCGATGGCTCGGAGTGACGCGCGGTCAGAGTCCTTCGCCGCGCGCCTGAGTGACCTGTCGAAAAAGACGAACGACATGTCGTCGCCGTAGCTCCGCACGAAAATCAGCACCCATAGCAACGTGAGGATGACCATGGCGAGGACCAATACGAGCATCCATCCCTGTGCTGCCGTGATGCCTTCTCGCGCCCAGCCCACGCCGAAGCCTACGAGGGTCGCCAGGTACGTGACGTTGTCCACGAGCGAATCGATCGCTGCCCCGGTCTTCGAGTCGCGGAGAGTGACACGCGCCATCTCGCCGTCCACGCCGTCGAACATCGACGCAAACTGGAACAAGAACCCGGTCAATGCCAACCACAGGCCCCCGGGCTGCGCAGCGGCGAAGCCACACCCGAGGCCGATTGCGAGGCTCACCGCGCTCGCTGCGTTTGGGCTCAGGCCTGCTTTGAGAAACCAGCGGCTGAAGAATCGACTTTGCGGCCGGTTCAGGGTCCGGGACACCCACCCATCCGTGCTCTTCTCTGTGCGAAGAAGAAGGAGCCGTTCAGCGCGTTTGCGGCTCGAAGCATTCGATGCGTCGAGGAAGTGACCGTCCACCAACCGTCGCTCTGACGTTTGTTTCGAGACCGCTCCCCAGTCGAGCTTCGCGCCCTCGGGTGTGGAAAGGCGAAGGGGCGGATCCAGCTCTCGCAGAAGCTCGAACAGGCTGGGCTCGAGCACGACGTGCTCGGGCACGAAAAGAACCCCGCGGTTGCTCTCGTCCGCCGAGCTGGCAACGACGGCGTTGGCACTGCGCGATACGACACGCTCGTTTCGGTCGCGGACCCTCATTCCGAGCACTTTCGGGCCTGCCGCGTCGGCGAGTAGAACAGGAACGGGTCCATTGAT
>DATIUW010000097.1:0-19507 GCA_035466435.1 Polyangiales bacterium
CGGATTACCACCCTCGGCTCCCCCATCCTCGAACCCGCAACGCGATCCCCGGAGGACGGGTCGCGACGGGCGTGCTCGCGCTCGGGCGCCCCGTCGTCCCCGCCGCCTGAAGTCCCCATACGACTAGGCGACGGCCCGTTCGCTGTGCTGCCCATCCCGACCCGTCCTCCTTCGTAGACGTCAACACACCCGGGCCCCGGACCACGGCGCCCGGCTCACACACCCCGAACCCCGTAGCCCGATCCAGCGTCAGGGCCAGCGACAGCGAACCGCGATCCCTGGAGAAGTCGACGTATGGAGGGCTCGGAAAAACGCGACATGAGGTGGAGCGGACGTGCGAAGTGCCAATCGGCATGCATGCAACCAGCTCCGATTGGCACGCCGCCCGAGGGGCGGCTTGCGTGACCCAAGCCCACAAGTGCACCGGGTCACCTTTGCAAGCCGCCCCGTTCCGTGGAACCTCGTGTCGTGTTTTTCTGAGCCCGGTCCTTAAGCCCGTCGCGACCCGTCCTCCGGGGACTTGGTCGGCCAGACGTGGCGCTGTGTCGAACCGAGGGCGAAATGTGGATGCGGGGTTTGGACCCATCGTCCGCACCCCGCCGCCCCCACGATAGCGCCTACGAGCAACCCATCGAGTTGCCGCAGTTCAGGCACTTGTAGCAAGCGCCGTTGCGCACCGTGATGTGCCCGCATTTGTCGCACATGGGGGCGTCACCCATCATCTCGCCGAGCTGCTGGTCGAGCGCGCTCGGGTGTTGCGCCCCTTCGTCGAAGCCGAAGGTGACCTGCTCCGCCGGCTCGATGGCAGGAGCCGCTTCACTCGGCGATGCGGCCTCCAACCTGTGAGCGGCGGCGACGTCGGTTGGATTCTGGAGCTCTTCTTGATCCTCCTTCGGTGGCACCTGGGCGAAGTCGTATTGCTTCAGGTACTCGACCCCGAGCACGCGGAACACGTAGTCGATGATCGACGTGGAGAACTTGATGTTCGGATGACCCTCGACGATGCCCTGCGGCTCGAATCTCGTGAAGGTGAACTGTCGCACGTAGGCATCGAGCGGCACGCCATGCTGGAGCCCCATCGACACGCTGATCGCAAAACAGTTCATGAGAGAGCGAAACGCCGCACCCTCCTTGTGCATGTCGACGAAGATCTCGCCGAGGGAGCCGTCCTCGTACTCACCGGTGCGAAGGAATACCTTGTGCCCCCCGATGCGCGCTTCCTGAGTGAAGCCCTTGCGCTTCTTCGGGAGCCGGTGTCGTCGCGTCGTCGGCGGTGTGAGCCCTTCCTTGACCAGTGCCTCTTTCACCGGGACCTTGGGCTCGGTCTTGGCTCGCGCCTTCGTTTCTTCCTTTTCCTCGCTCTTGGAGTCGTCCTTCGTGCTCAAGGGCTGCGACGACTTCGAGCCGTCGCGATAGAGGGCGATGGCTTTGAGCCCGAGCTTCCAGCCTTCTTCGTAGATCTCCTCGACGTCCTCCACGGTCGAATCTTTCGGAAGGTTCACCGTCTTCGAGATGGCACCGGACAGGAAGGGCTGGGCCGCGCCCATCATGTGGATGTGCGACATCGGCTCGAGGAACCGCCTTCCGATCTTGCCGCAGCGATTGGCACAATCGAACACGGGAAGGTGCTCGGCCCGCAGATGCGGCGCCCCTTCGACGGTCATCCGGCCGATGACCACGTCGTTGATCTCGCCGATCTCGGCATCGCTGTGACCCCAGAAGCGGAGCAGGTTGAAGCCCGGCTTGTTGTAGACCTCGGGCTTGATTCCAAGGCGCTCGTACGCATCGGTTCCGATGACCCACGGAGCCAACGCAAATCCGACGTCGAACACGCCGCGAAGCGCTGTCTCGGCCTTTTCGATCTCACGCTCGGTGAGACCGTTTTCGAGCAGCGCCTTGCGTCCGCAGTGCGGCGCCCCCGTGAAGGTATTGGTGCCGGTGACGTACGAGACGATGTCGGCGATCTGCGCCTCGGTGTAGCCGAGCCGCTGAAGCGCCTTGGGCACGCTCTGGTTGACGATCTTGAAGTAGCCGCCGCCTGCGAGCTTTTTGAACTTCACCAGAGCGAAATCCGGCTCGATGCCGGTCGTATCGCAGTCCATCAAGAGCCCGATGGTACCGGTGGGCGCGAGCACCGTGGCCTGCGCGTTGCGATAGCCGTACATCTCGCCGAGCTTGCAGGCCAGATCCCAGTCTTCCTGGGCGGCTTGAATGAGCTCGGGGGGGCAGGCGGTGGGCCGATCCTCGGTGATGCCTGGACCGCCTGGCTCGTTGATGCGGTAGGCCGCCTCGCGGTGCTTACCCATGACCCGAAGCATCGGCTGGCGATTTCGCTGAAAACCGGAGAAAGGACCCTTGCTCGCTGCGATCTCCGCGGAGGTGGCGTAGGCGTGGCCGCAGAGGATGGACGTCAATGCCGCGCAGATCGTTCGGCCCTCGTCGCTGTCGTACGGAATCCCGAGTTGCATCAGCAGCGTACCGAGGTTGGCGTACCCGAGGCCGAGCGGCCGGTAGTTGTGGCTGTTTCTCGCGATGGACCGGGTCGGATAGCTCGCGTAGTCGACGATGATGTCCATGGCGAGGATCAAGACGCGGATCGCCTGACGGTATCCTTCGACGTCGAACCGGCCCTGGTCGTCGAGAAACTTGGACAGGTTGATCGACGATAGATTGCACGCCGAATCGTCGAGAAACATGTACTCGGAGCAAGGGTTCGACGCGTTGATGCGATCGGTGTTCGGACAGGTGTGCCAGTCGTTGATCGTGGTGTCGTACTGTACGCCCGGATCAGCGCAGCCCCATGCGGACTCCGCGATCTTTCGCCACAGATCTCGTGCACGGTAGGTGTCGCAAACCTCGCCGGTCGTGCGGAAGGTGGTCCTCCACTCTCCGTCGGCTTCCACTGCCTTCATGAAGTCGTCGGTGACACGAACGGAGTTGTTCGAGTTCTGTCCCGAGACGGTGTGATAAGCCTCGCCGTTGAAGTCGGACTCGTAGCCGGCCTCGATGAGGGCGCGCGCCTTCTTCTCCTCGCGCTCCTTCCATTCGATGAAATCGACGATTTCGGGATGATCGAGGTCGAGACAGACCATCTTCGCTGCACGCCGCGTGGTGCCGCCGGACTTGGTTGCGCCCGCCGCTCGATCGAGCACCTCGAGGAAGCTCATCAGGCCGCTGGAGGTGCCGCCGCCGGAGAGCTTCTCCTGCTTACCCCGGATCTTGGAAAAGTTGGTGCCGGTGCCTGAGCCGTATTTGAAGAGACGCGCCTCGTTCTTGACCAAGTCGTAGATGGCCATGAGGTCGTCATTGACCGCCTGGATGAAGCAAGCGGAGCACTGGGGATGCTCGTAGGCGGTGTCGGTCTTGAAGATGACGTCCTGCTCGTGATCCCATGCGTAGTTACCGCCGGAGCCTTCGATCCCGTAGCGCTGATAGAGGCCGCAGTTGAACCAAACGGGGGAGTTGAACGCCGCCTTCTGGTGGATCAGAAGGTGGGACAGCTCGGCTTCGAAGGTATCGGCCGCTGCTTCGTCGGCGAAGTACCCTCCGAACTTCTCCCCGGCCTCACGGATGGAGTGGGCGATGCGATAAACGAGCTGACGAACGCTACGCTCGCCCTTGTTCTTTTCGCCCTCGATCCCGGCCTTGCGGAAGTACTTCGAAACCGCGATGTCGGTCGCAAGCTGGCTCCATCCCTCGGGGACCTGCGCCCCTTTGAGCTCGAAGACGATCGAGCCGTCGGAATTGGTGATCTGACTGTCCCGCAGCACGTAATCGACCGTCTCGAGCGGGTCCTCGCCGGGCTTCGTCAAACGCCGCTCCATGGCGAGACCGCCTGCTTCTTGCGAGACCTCCGCCCTGCGGGTTCCTTCAATCTCCAAATTGCTCGTCATTCCCCTAGTTTCTAGCGCCACAGCATACCTCCATCCAGACACAGCTCACCACCCGAGCGAATTCCACTGCCCATCCCCAGGCGGAACCCCCGTAATCCACAAACCTCCCACAACAGATTGCGCTGGCAGCCTCCTTGCCACCACAACCGCTTGGGGCGAGCTTGCCAAGTAGCCTCGCGGACCCACCGTCGTCAAGCACAAATGATCGGCGCGTTGTGCTTTCCTCATTTGCCAAGCGAATTCGGGGGCTTGAAAAAGCACGATTCCTTGCGTTTTGAGCCATTTCGCACTGCGTCACAGGAGCCATCCGATCAATCTGCATTAGATGACACTTCATGTATGGCGATAATCGCATCATACAAGATGTAGGGGACGCCACTCAAGAAAAGCGCAATATTTGGGGCCTTCGTGTAGGTATTGACCGCACAATCGATGTGTTCAGCGAGTGCGACGGTGTCTTTGGAGGGGCGCTGTGGCCTTCTCAAGATCGCGCTACAAGTTCGCGTAATGCGAGCCGTTCTGAGACCGACACGATTTGGGCGTGGGCGCTTCGCGAGGAGCTAGGCATGAAGGTGCACCTCATCGACGGAACGTACGAGCTTTTTCGGGCTTGGTTCGGGGCGCCTGAAGCGACCTCGCCGGATGGGCGTGAGGTCGGTGCAACCCGGGGCTTGCTCCGTTCGCTCGCCGCCATGTTGCGCGACGAAACAGTCACACACGTCGGTTGCGCTTTCGACCACACCGTGGAGTCATTCCGCAACGCGCTCTTCGATGGCTACAAGACCGGTGAAGGACTCGAGCCTCAGTTGCTCGATCAGTTCCCGCTGGCGGAGCGCGCGAGCCGTGCGCTCGGCCTGGTGACCTGGCCGATGACGGAGCTCGAGGCCGATGACGCCCTCGCAACGGCAGCGGCGAAGCTCCAGGCGGAGCGCGCCGTGGAGCAAGTGGTCATCTGCTCGCCAGACAAAGACCTCTGCCAGTGCGTCCGAGGCAAGACGGTGGTCACCTGGGATCGAAGGCGAGACGTGGTTCTCGATGAAGCGGGCGTGCGAAAGAAGTTCGGTGTGTCACCCGAGTCGATCCCCGATTATCTGGCGCTGGTGGGAGACGCTGCAGACGGCATCCCGGGAATCCCGAGGTGGGGACCGAAGAGCGCCGCGCTCGTGCTCGCCGAGTTCGCTCACCTCGAGCACATCCCAGACGACCCCGACCACTGGGGCATCCGCGTGCGCGGTGCCGCGACGCTGGCACGAGAGCTTCGCGAGCGGCGCGCCGATGCATTCTTGTACCGGAGACTGGCGACCCTGCGGATCGATGCACCGATCGCCGAAACACTCGAGGACCTTTGCTGGACGGGACCCGACCGTCCCGCTCTCGAAGCGCTCTGCCGAGAGATCGGCGAACGCGCGTTGCTCGATCGCATTTGAAATCAGCCGAATCGGATGTCGGGCTCGAGCGCTTTGAGATAGCGGTGGGCACGCGCAACGTATCCCGCCGCACTTCGCTTCAGGCTCTCGGTATCGCTCGGATCGATCTGCCGCACGATCTTTCCAGGAGAGCCGAGGACGACCGAATAGTCGGGGATTTCCTTGCCCTCCGTGATCAGCGCGTTGGCTCCGATCGTGCAGAATCGTCCGATTCGAGCGCGATTGAGCACCACTGCATTGATGCCGATCAAGCTGTAGTCGCCCACCTCGCAGCCGTGAACGATGGCATGGTGGCCGACCGTGACGCCCCGCCCGAGAACGAGTGGAATTCCGGGGTCGGTGTGGAGCACGGCGCCGTCCTGGATGTTGGTCTCTTCGCCCACGATGATCTCATCGGAGTCGCCTCGAATGACCGCGTTGAACCAGACGCTCGCCTGATTTTTCAACACGACCGATCCAATCACGTCAGCCGAGCTCGCGACGAAGACCTCGCCTTCGATTCGCACCCGTCTATCGTCGAGCTCGTAGATCATCAGAGCGCGCTCCCTTTGAACAACGCGGGTGAGTAGATGTTGAGCCCGATGGTCACCTGCCACGTTTCGGGCGTCAGCGAGGAGTCGCGCGTGGTGAAGCCGTAGAAGGTCGGGAACCCGAAGCTTGCAAAGATGTCCATCATCGTGGCGCGCGGCTCGACCGTGTAACCGGCACGCAAGCCCAGTGGAATGAAATAAAACGGTCCCTGAATGAGACCCGAGGTCACCGTCCGGACCGTCTGGGTCAAGTCGTAGACCGTCATGCCGCTTCTGACTTCGAAGAACAAGCGATCGGTCGCATTGGCGACGAGCTTCAAGGGGAAGTCGAGGCTCCAAAGCTCGGGCCCCTTGGGGTTGTGGTCGACGGTGAAATCGACGCCCGTATCGATCGCGAATCGATCCTGAATTACGAATCGAAGCGTCGCCCCACCGAGAAACCCGAACGTAGTCTGTGAGGGAATTCGGAAAACCGCGTCCAGCGCCAGCTTGACCACTCCTCTATCGAGCGCTTCGAAACGCGCATAAAACGGAATGTCTCCGAACTGCGCTTCGGGCGACATTTTGAAGGCGATCAATCCCTCCCCCCCAAACCCGAAAGTCGGACGGAGCGAGATGCTCGGAAAGGACGCCATCCGGTAACGCGAAAAGCCGATCTCGAAATCGTCGGCCAAGGTGATCGCGGCCCCAAAGCTCATCGTTGAAACCGTCTCCGCCGATCGGCGACCTGCCGTGGTATCGCGCCCGGCCACCGTATCGAACGTTCCTCGCATCATGCCGCGAGGCATGGTGAGGTTCCGGGTCGCGTAACGAATCCCGTAGAGCTGCGAGGCACTGCGCTTCACTCGCTTCATTGGAGGAGGCTCGTCGGCCTCGACCCAATCGGGATTTCTCGGGACGCTCTCCTGAGGGCGGACCGGTGGCGGCGGGTCCTGCCAGTCGGGATTCGGACTCGTCGGCGGCGCCTCCGGCTCCGGAGGTGGGGCAATGGGCTCGCCCCAGCCCGACTGGGCCGAAGCGACGGAAGTCATCGACGCCAGGGTGAGAAGGCAAAGCAAGCTCTTCGTTTTGGCCACGAGCCCGGCCATAAACCAAAGTCGGGGCGGTGCCAAGCGACGCCTACGATCCGACATGGGTCCACATTGCACCCGAGTCGGCCGCGCTTATACTCGCGGCCCTCTGGCGATGTAGCTCAGGTGGTTAGAGCGGGCGTTTCATACGCGCTAGGTCGGTGGTTCGAATCCACCCATCGCCACCAGGTTGGACCTGGCATTCATCGACAAACGCGAGGTGTCTCACTTGACTGAACGCGTGTGCTCTGTAGCGTGAAGGAATGCCCGTCGTGTTCGGGCGGCTCGCCCGGAAAGCTGGGTGGCAAGCCGCAGCGCTGTCTCTAGCCCTCTCGGGAACGGGATGGCTGGTCTTGCGGCGGCTGGGCGTCGTGGTCGAGCTGCCGGTTTCCGTGTTGGCGACCACGGTTTTGGCCGGGCTGGCAGGGCTGCTCGTGACGCTGTACGTCGAGCGCCACATCAGTCGGCGCATCACCGGCGTGGCTCGCGTCCTACGGGCGCACGCCGAGCGCGGGAGCCTCGAGCGGCTTCCCGATCTCGGCGATGACGAGATCGGCGAAATTGCGATTTCGATCAACGACCTGCTCGTCAGTCTCACGTCGCTCGAGGCTCGGATGATCGAGCAGGGTCAGGAGCTCCGGCACACGCGCGAGGAGCTGATCTTGAAGAAGGCGCTCAGCCTCAAGTCGGCCGAGCTCGAGCAGCGGCTCCGGGAGCGCGCTCTACTCTTCGACATCTTGCGCGCCAGTGCGTCGGAACGCGAGCTGGACGCCGTCCTACACGACATCGCGACCCGGCTGGGCAAGGCGCTCGATCTGCGCGAGTGTCTTCTTTTCCTGGTCGACACCGCAACACACCGGCTCACGCTGCGGGCGGCGTACGGATTCGAGCGGCCCGGGGAGGTGCTCGACCGCATCGTGCTCTTCGAGGAAGGCGCCCTTGGGCGGGTGGCACGGACCAGGGAGCCGATGGTCATCGATGATTTGGGCACGCTCGAGGCCGAACCCCTCTGGGACCCCATTCCGCAGCGCGGCTCCATCGCCATGCTGCCCATCGTGCATCATGGGCGGATCACTGGCGTGATGGCGGCGACCAGAGAGATCACCAGCGGCTTTTCCGAGGTCGAGGTGGGCCTTCTCGAAGCGATCGCCGACCAGCTCGGGCTGGCGATCCGCCACACACAGATCTTCGACGAGCTCAGACGAGGATCGCAGCACGACGATCTCACGGGGCTCGGCAACCGCCGTCTTCTCCGGCTCCGCCTCGAGGACGAGCTTCAGCGTGCGGCGCGATTCGAGCAGGCCGTGAGCCTTCTGGTCATCGACATCGACCACTTCAAGGCGCTCAACGACCGACACGGACACCCGACCGGCGACGCCTCGCTTCGCAAGCTCTCCGGTCTGATGACACGGAATCTGCGCCGAATCGACACCATTGCGCGCATCGGCGGGGAAGAGTTCGTCGTGCTCCTTCCGAGGACGACCCTCGACGAGGCCGTCCAGGTCGCGAACAAGCTCCGCTCGATGGTGGAACAGACGGGCTTTCCAGGTGGTGAAGGCCAACCGGGGGGAAGATTGACGATCAGCGTCGGGGTCGCATCGCTGCTTGCCGGGGAAACCGGCGCGGATCTGATGTCGCGCGCCGACAAAGCGCTCTACGAAGCCAAAGACGAAGGTCGAAACTGCGTCGTCGAGGCGGCTCAGCCGACGAGCGCGGTGCGTTCCCTGACCAGCTCGCGTATCTGATGGAGCTCGAACGGCTTTTCCAGGCAAAGCACCGACGTTTCTTTGAGAAACTCCCGGGCACGCGCCGTAAACGCGCCTCCGGTCATGAAGACGAAACGCGACACGAGGTCGGGGCGTCGTGCGGAGACCTTTCCGAAAACCTCCATGCCGCTCACCTCCGGCATCATCAGGTCGCACAAAACCAAATCAAAGGGCTCGCCCGAGCACAAGCGCTCTATCGCTTCTCGTCCATTCGAAAAGACTTGGACCTCGTGACCGCGAAGCGCACGCCGAATCGAGCGGCCCACCAGCGGCTCGTCGTCGACGACCACCACACGCGCCCGGGGCTGCCCCACTGCCGGGACGCGCCGGACGCTCGTGGTCGGCTTTTCACGCTTCGGGCGATGGGACGCGGGCAGTCGCACGATGAACGTGGTTCCTGCCCCGACCTTGCTCTGCGCCTCGATGGTCCCGCCGGCGTCCTCGACGATGTTCCGGCAAATCGATAGACCGAGGCCGGTGCCCTCCGAAAGGCCCTTCGTCGTGAAGAAAGGGTCGAAGACTCGGCTCAGCCTATCCGGCTCGATGCCAGTGCCGTTGTCGATGACTTCCACGACCGCGAACCCTTCTTCGTCCGTGCGGGTGCGGATGACGATGCGGTTGGCTTGCGCCGGGCGGTCAGGCATCGCCTGCGCGGCATTGATGAGAAGATTCACGAAGACTTGAACCAGCCTCGACTCCGCCGCGGAGACGGGGGGCATATCGCCGTAATCACGCTCGAGGCCTGCCCGGTGGCGAACCTCGTTCGAGCACATGTTGATCGCCGATTCGAGGACCTCTCGAAGGTCTGCGTCGTGTGGCTGCTCCTCGTCGGGTCGCGAGAACGTCTTCAAGTCTCGGACGATGTTCTGCATCCGGACGGCGCCCTGGATCGCCTCGTCGAGCTGCTGCATCGCGCGCTCCGTCCATTCGGCCGGGTCGGCCGCCTCGAGCTCTTCGCGGGTGAGCCGCAGATTGGACAATACGTAGAGTAGTGGGTTGTTGAGCTCATGCGCGACTCCGGCCGCGAGCGTGCCGACCGAAGCCATACGATCGGCAAAGGCGAGACTCGACTCCATTTCCTTGCGGCGGGCCCGCTGCTTTGCCCCTTCGGCAAGCGTGCGCTCCGCGATCAGCAGCCGTGTGCTCAGAACCCGAGGGTCGATCGGCTTCGGAAGATAGTCCGAGGCCCCGGCATCGATCAGCTGGGCGAGGTCGTCGGTGCGATCGCGGCCGGTGATCATCAGGATGAACACATCTTCGCCGCCGGGGCTGGCGCGCACCTCGCGACACAGATCGAGCCCGGAAAGACCCGGGAGCGTCCAGTCCACGAGCATCAGCTCGAAGGGTTGTTGCCTGTGCGCTTCGAGGGCCTCTTCAGCAGAACCCAGCACGGTCAATTGGTAATTGCGCTCACGCAACAGCTCGCGCAGGAGACCCCGCATCGAGCTAGAGTCGTCGACGACCAACGTTCGCAAGCCCACACCCGTCACTCGCCCGAAAGTGTAATCCAATTGACGGAAACGTTCATGGTTTGGGTACCGATCTTGACCTTCCGGCGGGGCTGGCTATGTTCCAGAAGGATAACGCGGCGCGTCATCCTGGAAGGGGATGAGAAAATGACCACCAAGAATCAACTTCAGCGTAGCGGGACCCGCCTTCGCAAGCAGGGCGCTTCGTGGCTCGATCAGAGTTGGGAGGCTGCCGAGATGTTCGTCGAGGAATCGCGGGACGCGACTGTGACTTTCGGCCAGGATCTCGGGGCGGCCGGGAACAAGCTCGTCGATACGCTCTGGCAGGCGACCCAGGGACTGCAAAAGGCCGTCCACAAGGAGGCGCTCGACTGGCGCGAGCTCGCGGTGCAGACCCGCGACGCGTACATTGCTGCCTGGAAGGCCCAGCTCGGACGGCTCGAGCAGCAGGCCGAGAGCACCCGGGAAGCCCTCAAGCCCGAGGTAGTCGAGGCGACCGTGCTCGAGTCGGCAAAGGATCTGCTCGAACGGGCGGCCCACAAGGTCGATGAGCGGCTCGAACAGACTGCCAAACCGGCGAAGCCAGCCGCTTCCTCCAAAGCCCGGAAGAAGGCCCCGAAGGCCAAGAGCGCGAAATCGAAGAAGGCGCCCGCACCCATTCGGGACTACGACCAGCTAACCGCCAAGGATCTCGCGACCCGAGTGCACAAGCTCCCGGCTCCGCAGGTTACGGCGGTTTTGGACTACGAACGGGCGCGTAAGAAGCGCGCGACCGTGATCCGCGCGGCCGAGCAGCGTTTGGCTGCCGCGAGCTGAGCGCGGTACACGCCATCTGTACAGCCGGGCAGGCTGGATTACACTCGCACCCGTGGGTGAAACCAAACAGGTGCTCGTCGCCGATGACGAGGGCAACCTGCGGCGCGTTCTCAAGGCGCAACTGCAGCACGACGGATACGAGGTTCACTGCGTAGGCGACGGCCAAGCGGTGCTCGAGGCGATGTCCGAGCACCACATCGACGTCCTGATCACCGATCTGCGAATGCCGAAGCTCGATGGCATGCAGGTCCTCAAGGCCGTGAGCGAGCGGCACCCGGACGTGCCCGTGATCATGATCACCGCCCACGGAACCGTCGATACCGCAGTGGAGGCGCTCAAGCTGGGCGCTTTCGACTACGTGACCAAACCCTTCGATCGTGCCGAGTTCCGGACCGTGGTGAGCAAAGCCGCACGGACGAGCGAGCTGTCGCGGAAACACGTCAGCGGCGACCCGAACGAGCGGGGCCGCTACCGGATCATCGGCCAATCACCACCCATGCGTGGCGTCTACGACGTGATTGAAAAGGTTGCCGATACACCCAGCACGGTGCTCATCACCGGGGAGAGCGGCACGGGCAAAGAGCTGATCGCGCGCGCCCTTCATCAGAACAGCACCCGCGCCAAAAAACCCTTCGTCAGCGTGAATTGTGCCGCGATTCCTCCGGACCTCCTCGAAAGCGAGCTTTTCGGTTACGAGAGAGGCGCCTTCACCGGTGCGGTCACCAGCAAGCCAGGGCGGTTCGAGCTGGCGGACGGAGGCACGCTGTTTCTGGACGAAATCGCGGAGATTCCGGTCAGCATGCAGGTCAAGCTGCTGCGCGCGCTGCAAGAGCAGCAGTTCGAGCGCGTGGGCGGCATCAAGACGATCACGGTCGACATTCGGTTGGTCACCGCCACCAATCGCGACCTGAAGGCGCGGATCGCCGACGGTGAGTTTCGTGAGGACCTGTACTACCGATTGAACGTGGTTCACGTCCATCTTCCGCCGCTGCGCGACCGTCCGAGCGACATCCCTCTGTTGGTCGATCATTTCGTCCGAAAGTTCAACGCGAAGCTGAGCCGGGTGGTTACGGGCTTCGAGGATCCGGCGATGGGCCAGCTCCTTCGCTACGGCTGGCCGGGCAACATTCGAGAGCTCGAAAACGTCGTCGAGCGGTGCATGATCTTCGCCGAGGACGGCAAAGTCGGCGCCCAGCACCTGCCGGCCGAGATTCGGGAGGCGGACGGTGACCTCGAGGCGAGCATCCTCGGAGGTATCGATGCCACGCCCGGTCAGACGGGCCTCAAGGAGGCGATCCGCGAGGCGACGCTCAAGTTGGAGCGAGCCTTCATCGGACGCGCGCTCGACCAAACCGGGGGCAACGTCACCCATACGGCGCGCCTGCTCAAAATTTCCCGGAAGAGCCTACAGAACAAGATGAAGGAGCTCGGTCTCCGGGGCGAATGAGGTCATTCGCCGCGGTCTTGGACATGGGTGACCAGCGCTGCTTCGAGCTCCTCGCGGGTCACCGGCTTCCGTAGCACCGGGTTGGAAATGGCGGCTGCGAACTTTCGGAGCCGTGGTGTGAAGGCGCCACCACTCATGAATACGATTCGATCGGCCAGCTGCGGTTGGTCTTTCTCGATCTGATCGTAGAACGATTTCCCGTCGACCTCGGGCATCATGAGGTCGCAGATGATCGAGTCGAAGTCTGGGTCCTCTTCGATCCTGGCGAGCGCCTCTGCTCCCCCTAGAACCGTGACCGTATCGTACCGGCGACGGAGGCGCCTTCGCAGAGCGGAGAGGACCATGGCATCGTCGTCGACGATCAGTAGCCGCAATCGTCTGAGCGGGTTTTCCGAGACGGGTCGGCTGTCCCTCGAACGCTCCACCACGGCCAGTCCCGTATTGATCGGCAAGACGAGCTCGAAACGCGTGCCCCGGTCTGGGAGCTCGGTGACTTCGAGGCGCCCGCCATGCTCTTCGGCGACGCGCTTCGAGACGGTGAGCCCGAGACCGAGGCCGCCCGAATGCGCCTTCGTGGTGAAACCGGCGGTGAAGATCTTGTCGCGATCGATCTTCGTAATCCCGCCACCGGTGTCACTCACACCGATGCGCAGCCACTCCTCCTCGATCCGTGCGGAGACGACGATCCGATGCTCGTCGTAGGCGCCTCCTTCGATGGCTTCGGCCGCGTTGGTGAGCAGATTGACCAGCGCCTGCGCAATACGGCCTGGAAATGCGGCGATCAGCGGAATCGGCTCGAATCGTTTGAGCAGCCGTGCGCGATATCGAATCTGGTTGAAGACCATCGCGCAGGCGTCGTCGACGATCTGGGCGATGTCGACCATCTCGGCCTGCTCATCATCGGCCCGCGAGAAAGTGCCCAGGCTGCGCGCGATGTCCTGAATCCGATGCATGCCTTTGTGGCAATCGGTGAGCATGTCGGCGACATCGTCGATGAGCTCCTGTAGGTTCGATTCACCCGCGATCTGCTCGAAGGATTGCGGGGTGATGGCCTCTTGCGTGGCCAGCTCCACGCGGAGCTTGCGAACGAATCGACGAACCGCCTGATGAGACTCCCGAAGGCTTTCCAAGTTGGCGAGCACGAACGTGAGCGGGTTGTTCACCTCGTGGGCGAGACCGGCCGCAAGTCGACCCACGGTCCGAAGCCGGTCCTCGGAGACTCGCGGTCCGGACACGACCGGCAGGCTGCTCGGAGGTAGGCTCGGCGGCATGCTCGGCCGGACGGCCGGTTGCAGTTGAATGATGGTGGCCTCGCGCCCCTCCCATATCGAGAGCATCGCGGTGGCGGTGAGCTGGATCCTGGCGCCATCAGCTCGCTGCACGGCATAGCCTTCCGGACGGCCTTCCTCTGGAACGGCGTACTCGAACGGCTCGCCGAGAATGCGCTCAGACTCGACTCCGAGCAGGGCGCACGCAGCTGGGTTTGCATACGAAACACGAGCAAGCGCGTCGACCACGACGATTCCATCGGTCGCCCGGTTGAGCAGCAGCCGGCTTTGGGTCTCGGTCCCATGCGCATCCCGGAGCTGCACCAAAAGACGGCGCAGCTCGTACTCCCGATTGATCGACTGCTGCAAACCGGCAACGTACGCGTCCGGTAAGGACATCGCCCAGGGTGCCTCTTCGGGCAGCATGCAGGAATCCTCGCCGAGCAGCAGGGTGCATACGCCAACCCCGACGGCGGGAAGCTCGGTGCCGAGCGCCGTGTCCCAACAGACGATGTGCGGCGCATGACTTTCGAGGTGGTGAGACGCATCCTCGCGATGGACGGCGACCCGGCAAACGACGGGCTCTGGCCATGCATGCAAGCTCTCGCGGACCAGCATGATCCGCTCGGGATTCGCAGAAACGATCAGCACCCGAACGCGTCGGGGCGCCGAAATCGCCGATATCTGCGCCTTGTCTAGCAGCATGCGTAACCCCCAAGGGCGGATCAGCCTTGACGCCCCTCTCAAACCATAGCACTGTAATAAGGCGCTGTGAACGGTATTTGGGGCAAGACGGTGGGGGATGCTGGATAGGCGCGAGGCGGAGGAGCACGAGATCCGAGAGGTGCTCCTGGTCGAGGACAACCTCATCGACGCCCAGCTCATGCGCCGGCTGCTCCGACGCGCGACCGGCGCCTACTATCGGATCACGCACGTGCGAACCTTGAACGATGCCGTTCTGTCCGCCGAGGAGCTCAGCCCGGACGTAATCTTGGCGGATCTGAATCTGCCCGATTCGCGGGGAACCGAGACCGTAGCCAGCCTTCAGACTTCCTATCCCGAGGTCCCCCTGGTCATCGTGAGCTCGTGGGAGGACGAAGCCATTTCGCTTCGATCGGTGAAGGCCGGAGCGCAGGACTACCTGGTCAAGGGGCACATCGACGCAGCCAACCTGCACCGAGTCATCCGCTATGCCGTGGAACGAAAACGCACGGAGCTCGAGCTGGTGCGGCTGGCTCACTACGATCAGCTCACCTCGCTCCCGAATCGAACGCTTCTTCGCGAGCGAGTGGTTCATGCCCTCGCCCGCGCGACGCGCTCCGGCACGGGGATCGCAACGCTGGTGCTCGACATGGACCGTTTCAAGGAGATCAACGACATGCTCGGGCACGAGGTCGGCGACAAGCTGCTGATCGAAGCGGGACGGCGCATCCGGGCCAGTGTCCGCGATCAGGATACCGTCGCACGACTCGGCGGAGACGAGTTTGCGGTCATCCTGGAGGGCGTGAGCGAGGCCAAGGAGGTGCTGGCCGTGATCGAGCGGATCACGAGCGGGCTGGCCGACGTGACCAGCATCGACGGTCACGAGGTCAAGAGCTCGACCAGCATCGGAATCGCGATGTACCCGGAAAATGGGAGCGATTTGTCGGAGCTGCTGCGTGCGGCCGACCTGGCGATGTATCAGGCCAAATCACTCGGCCGCGGCCGATATCAGTTCTTCGCCGACGCGATGCAGGAGGAAGCCCAATCGAGGCACGCCCTCGAATGGTCATTGCGCCGCGCGGTCGAAAGGGGCGAGTTCCGGCTCGTCTACCAGCCGCAGATCTGCCTACGGACCGGGACCGTCATCGGCGTCGAAGCGCTGATCCGATGGATGAGCCCCACCCGCGGCCTCTTGACCCCGGAATGCTTCATCGCGGGTCTCGAAGAGTTCGGATTCATCCACGAGGTGGGCGAGTGGGTGCTGCAAACCGCGTGCGAGCAGGTTCGGCGATGGCACCGGATGGATTTCGAGCCCATGCGCATCGGCGTCAACGTCTCGGCGCAACAGCTCGAAGACCCCATGTTCATCGACAAGGTTAGGAACGCGCTACGGGAGACCAAGCTGCCTCCCGAGCTCCTCGAGCTCGAGCTCACCGAAAGCTCACTCATGTCCGATCCGACTGAAGCCGGAGCGCTGCTTCGTGAGGTGCGCAGGGTGGGGGTGCGCATCGCCATCGACGACTTCGGCACTGGCTACTCGTCGCTCACGTACCTCCACGACTTTCCCCTGAACGCCCTCAAGATCGACAAGCGCTTCGTCCAGAGCGTGGAATCGAACGACCGTGGCGCACCGATTTCGAACATGATCATCGGCCTCGGGAAGAATCTGGGCCTCGAGATCATCGCCGAAGGGGTGGAGACGGAAACGCAGCTCGAGTACTTGCGCGCCCAGGGCTGCGACATCGCGCAAGGCTATCTCTATGCCCGCCCCGCAGCTCCCGAGCAGCTCACGCCGTGGCTCGCGGCGAATCAACGCATCTCCGAAACCTACGTTCGGTCGATTCCGGTCCCGAAGGCGGGTGGCGAGACCGGCACCTGAAGGACTCCCTCGGTGTGCTAGCGTGGACGCATGGCGGCTGCCACCGTGCTCGTCGTCGATGACGAACGAAACATTCTGACGTCGGTTTCGCGCGCGCTCGCTCTCGAGGGTCATGACGTCGAGGTCGCCGGCTCCGCCGAAATCGCGCTAGAAAAGCTCGAGAAGCAGTCATTCGATGCGATTTTGCTCGACGTGCAGCTTCCTGGAATGGACGGGCTCGAAATGCTTCGAGAGCTGCGCAAGCGCGAGATTTCGACGCCGGTCATCATGATGAGCGGCCACGCCACGATCGAGGTGGCGGTGGAGGCGACTCGCCGGGGCGCCGATGATTTCATCGAGAAGCCAATCGGCAGCGACCGCCTCGTCCTGTCGCTGAAGCGCAGCCTCGAAGTGCGGGAGCTGCAGCAGGAGAATCGGGAGCTCCGGCGCCGATTCGGAGCCGGTGAATCGCTTCTGGGTCGAAGCGGGCCCATCGAAACGCTGCGAGAGCAGATCGGGCTCGCTGCGCGTTCCAACGCAGCCGTCCTCGTGCTCGGCGAGCGAGGTACGGGCAAGGAGCTGGTGGCGGCTGCCATTCATGCCGGATCGGCGCGAGCCGGGGGACCGTTCGAGAAGCTCAACTGTGCCGCCGTCCCCGAGGGCCTCATCGAAAGCGAGCTCTTCGGGCACGAAGCTGGCGCGTTCACTGGGGCCACCAGGCGGCGGCAGGGGAAGTTCGAGCGGGCAAACCGAGGGACGCTCTTTCTCGACGAGGTGGGCGACATGCCTCCGCAGATGCAGGCCAAGCTTCTTCGCGTCCTTCAAGACGGCGAGGTCGAGCGCGTCGGTGGTGGGCCGACCGTCAAGGTCGACGTGCGGGTGGTCGCGGCGACGAACAAGTCGCTCGATCAGGAGATTCAGGCGGGCCGTTTTCGCGCGGACCTGTTCGATCGTCTCAATGTGGTTCCCCTCGAAGTTCCTGCGCTTCGTGAGCGGCGTGAGGACATTCCGCTTCTGGCCAATCACTTCCTCGCGCTCGCGTGCGAGGTGCATGACCGACCGCACAAGGAGATTTCGGAAGGGGCCATGCGACTGCTCGAGTCGTATCCGTATCCCGGCAACGTCCGAGAGCTTCGAAACCTGGTGGAGCGCCTCGTGATCCTGACGCCTGGCAACAGCATCACCGAAGCACGTGCCCGTGCTTTGCTTCCGCGGGACGCTGGCGCCTCTCCAGGCTCCCATTTCAGGCCTGAAACTCCACTGCGGGAGATGCTCGAAGAGGTCGAGCGTGAGCTGATCGTGCGAGCGCTCGAGTATCGCGATGGGCACGTGACGAAAACTGCGGCCGATCTCGGCCTGGAGCGAAGCCATCTCTACAAGAAGATGCGTGCCCTCGGGCTCCGCAAAGATGGCTCCGAGTGAGATTGCGTTTCGCGCCGACGCGGCATAGAGATCCCCAACCCCCGAGGTTTCATTGCTGGACAATCTACTTCCCGTCGATCCGGAAATCGCCGCACGCATCGAGGCGTTGGACTTGGAGTTCAACAAGTTCGGCGTCGACCCGTACGGAATCGACAAGCATGACCTAGCGCGCTTCGTCTCTGCCTTTGCGTTGTTGTACCGATACTATTTCAAGGTCGACGTGTATGGGCTCGACAACGTACCGTCCAAAGGCCGGGCCATCCTGGTCGGCAACCACTCGGGTGGCGTGGCGATCGATGGGGCGATGGTCATGGGCTCGATGCTTCTCGACGCCGAGCCGCCGCGGCTTCCACACGCCATGCTCGACAAGTTCATCCACCAGTTCCCCGGCGCGTCTCAGTTCATGAGCCGCACCGGTCAGTTCACCGGCAATCCGGATCAAGCGAAACGCTTGCTCGAGGCCGGACGCCTGATACTCGCCTTCCCGGAAGGCGCGAGAGGCACCGCCAAGCTGGCCAAAGACTCCGACTCGCTCGTGGAATTCGGCACCGGTTTCATGCGCTTGGCGCTCGAGACCGACAGCCCGATCGTGCCATTCGGGTTCGTGGGCGGAGGCGAGGCGCTTCCGACCATCGCGAATCTGAAACGGCTCGGGCGGTTGCTGGGCGTGCCGTACGTACCCATCACGAAATGGATCTTCCTGGTGCCGAAGCCGACCCGGTTTCAGCTTCTTTACGGCAAACCGATGCGGTTCCGAGGCAGCGGTCACGAGCGCGACGAGGTGATCAACGCCATGGTCGGTCAGGTCAAGGAGCGGATACGCGATCTGATAGCCCAAGGTCGCGCCCTTCGAGAGCGGGCGATTTCCGAGGAAGATCTCGTGCTGTGATGAAAGTCTTGATCACGGGAATCGCAGGGAAGCTCGGGCGCCTGACGGCTGTGAAGCTCGTCGATGCAGGGTATCAGGTGATCGGCGTCGACCGAAGGGCGTGGCCCGACTGTCCCCAAGGTGTCGAGCTGCATCAGGTCGACATCCGAAAGAGGCCCGCGGAGGACGTCTTTCGAACCCATCGACCCGATGCTGCGATCCACATGGCTACGGTGACGCATCTGGTGCACCGCAGCCCCGACCGCATGCGCGTCAACTTGTACGGCACACGCGCCTTCATTCACCACTGCCAAGGCTACGGGGTGAAGCAGGCGATCTTCGTGGGGCGGCATACGTACTACGGCGCCGCCGCGGACTCGCCGCTTTATCACACCGAGGACGAGCCTCCGATGTCCGCGCACACGTTCCCCGAGCTCGCCGATCTCGTCGCTGCCGATTTGTACGCTGCGTCGGCGTTGTGGCGCTACCCCGAGATCGCAACCTCCGTGCTCCGCATGGTCTATACATTGGGCCCGAGCAAGCATGGAACCCTGGCCGCGTTCTTGGAGGGCCCGACGGTGCCGCTCATCATGGGCTTCGACCCGCTATTCCACTTCATGCACGAGCAAGACGCTGCCAAAGCCGTGGTCACCGCTCTCACCCACAAACTGCACGGAATCTACAACGTATCCGGCCCTACGCCGGTGCCGCTTTCGACCATCGTGCGCGCCGCGGGAAGACGAGCGCTGCCCGTTCCAGCGGCATTGTTCAAGCTCGGACTCGGACGTCTCGGGCTTCCGAACCTTCCAGCCGGCGCCCTCGACCATTTGCGCTATCCCATCGTCGTCGACAGCGACGCCTTCCGCCGCGCGACGGGCTACACGCACGACTACGACGAGCGCGAAACGATCAACGCCTTCCGCACGGCAGATTGACGCACTGACGCAAGGACGGGCTCGGAAAAACACGCC
>DATIUW010000098.1:0-6791 GCA_035466435.1 Polyangiales bacterium
TGGCTCCTGGCGAGCCCTGGAATGGCAAAACGGCCGCCGCACCTTCTTGCGCGGAAGCGACGCCTCCGGTGAACGTCAAGCCGAGAAGGACTGCCAAAGCGCCTGAGCGCGACCACCGCATCGGCTATCCTCCGTCCGGGGTTGCTTCGGCGGAACCGCCCAAATCGATGATCCACTCACGTATGGTGTCGGTTTCCTCGGCGCTCAACGAACCGAGGACCGGCATGGGGAGCCCGCAGATGCCTGGTGTGTTCAGGATCTTGTCGAGCAGATAGCTCGAGTCCGGATCGCCGGCGACGACCAGGATCTCGTCGGTGCATCCGATGCCGATTGCATTGACGTCGACCACGCGACTTTCGACGTTCGGTGACAGTAGGTCGAGGCCTGCCTGCGCTTGCGGGGAGCTGTCGTGACAGCCCGTCGTCCCGCAGCTCTCCGCGAGGATCGTCTCGGCATCCTCGATGGAAACGCCTCCATCACCGAAGTCCTCCGGATTCGATAGGCCCCCTGGGCAGGCGCCGAGCACCAAAACCGAGCCAAGCCCAAACGCAAACGAGACAAAGCGTCGCATCCCTGCCGATCCCCCCGAATCGTAACAAACCCCTGCTTAGCTATGACATTCTTGGCCGGGGCATGCAGTATATTTCTGTAAACCGAGCGCTCAAAGCGCGTTCAACGCCCAATCGTACGGACGAAAAACCAGCTCGAAATCGGCGTCTCGTGCTCGTTCGAGCTCTGCGGCGCGCTCATCGCCGACGAAGGCCAGGACGAAATCGAGGATGGTCGGAGGCCTCCCTAGGCGGCGGGCGTGCTCTTCGAAGTCGGATCGGTACCATTCGAAGATTGCGGATAGTTGTATCTCTCCGGCCTCTGCATCGACACGGACGTGCCGATCCTCGGAGCAGAACGCCCGGGTCACCTCGTCGAGCTGGTCATCGAGCATCGCCGCTTGGAATGCGTGAGCAGCCAGTGACGGACAGGATCGAGACGCGCAGTTGATGGCAGCGTGGATGCGTGCGTCCAGGAAGCCACGAATGATCTCGTTCTCAAGCGTGTAGAGGTTTACCTGGTCGCCGTCGAACGGGAACTGCAAGCCGTAGAAGAAGCCGAACCCGGCCCTTGGATCCAACCAGCCATGCACGTCTTGGACGGATGTGATGGGCCAATTGTCGACGACTCCGAGCAAGACGAGCGCATTGTACGCGTTGAGATAGTAGGCCAGACGCTCGGGCCCGGTCGTGAAGCGTTCGGGAGTGGCATTCGGACCGATCACCGCGAGGGTCGCTACGAATCTGCGCAGGGCGTCTTCCTCGGAGCGCACCCTCTCGTAGTCGACGAGCCCGTCACTCACCCATCGCTCGAGCGCGGCATCCCACCACCCGTAGTCGAACCCCCGTGCTGGTTGCTCCATCGGCCTCGCATCGACGGAAACCGAGCGCAGCCCGAGCGCCTTTACCGTCAATACTCCAGTCACACCGAGCACCAAGGCGATGATCAGCGCGACTGCCCACCATTGACGATACCAACGTTTGGATTGCTTGCTCACCAGCGGAGTATGGCACGTTGGGCCTTGCCACTACATGCGGCCGCCGATTGAGCCTTCGAAAGCTTCCCAGACCTCCGGATCCCCCAGGTGCGACACGACGACGCACGCGCCCGCGCTCTGCAAAGACTCCGGCTCGAAACCACCGGTGGTCACGGCAATGCAGCGGGCGCCAATTGCATGCGCGGCAGCTACGTCGTGGGGCGTGTCACCGATGACGACGACTTCCGCATCGTGTCGCTCCACACGAGCGCGCTGCAAGCCCCGCATGAGACCAACCCTGAGGAGCTCGGCACGATCGGTGTGGTCGGAGCCGAAACCACCGAAGGAGAAGAACGAATCGAGGCCGCCTCGGGCCAGCTTCGCATATGCGGCGGGCTCGGTATTTCCGGTCCCGAGCCCGAGAATCACGTCGTCCCGATCGCTGAGTTGCGAGAGCATCGAAAGCACGCTCGGGAGAACCTCGAATGCGGTGGCGACCTGGAGCTGCTCGGGGAGGTGCAAGACGTAGCGGCGCAGCACCTCGGCAATCACCTCGTCGTCCACCGGGACGCCGCGGCCGGTGAGCGCGGCGCGTACGATCCATGGGTCGGTTCGACCTGCGAACTCCACCGATCTCAGACAAACGGAACCTTTGGGGCTGTCCAACACTTCTTCGATGGCGAGCTCGACCGCGCGTCGTCCCGCCCCACCCGCGCGAAGAAGTGTCCCGTCGATGTCGAAGAGCGCGATCGTCGGCATGACGGCAGACTGTAGCAGGGTCCCGTTTTCATAGTAGGCTCCGCCGAACACATGGATATTCATCTCCTGGCCAAGCTGCCTCTTTGGTTGGCCGCATTTTTGCTGTCACTGACGTGTCACGAGGCGGCCCACGCGTTGGCCGGAAAGCTCGGAGGCGACACGACGGCCGAATCTCAGGTGACCCTCGATCCCATTCCACACATCAAGCGCGAGCCTTTTGGCGCCTTGGTGGTCCCGATTTTGTCGTTCTTCCTCCAGGGTGGCGGTTGGATGATCGGCTGGGCGAGCGCTCCTTACGATCCGACCTGGGCAAGCCGCCATCCTCGGCGTGCCGCTGGCATGGCCGCAGCCGGACCTGCGGCCAACTTCGCGCTCGCGCTGCTGGCAGCCCTGGCCATTCGCGTCGGCATTGCAGGTGGTTTCTTCTCGTTACCGATGGAAGGACTCACGCTCGAAACGCTCGCGGTAGGCGAGTCGGGTGCTGCCCAAGGGCTGGCCTTGTTCCTGAGCGTCCTCTTCTCCGTCAATCTGATACTCGGGTGCTTCAATTTGATCCCATTCCCTCCCCTCGACGGCTACGCAATCGTCCCTCTTCTGCTCACCGACCGGATGCGTGCCAAATGGTTCGGTCTGTTCTCCGGCGGCGGCGCGCTGATGGGACTGATCCTCGCCTGGGTGCTTTTCGACCGCGTCATGCCACCAGTGTTTCAAACGGCCATCGGTTTGTTGTATAGCGGCGTCTAGACGCAGGCCCGAACCGTGACGGAAACGCCCAAAGCGCTGAGGCCCGGGTTCCCATTTACCTGGGTCAACCGGCTCGACCCATTGCGTAAGCAGCTCGTGCCAATCGATGCGAGCTCGGCCATGAAGCTCGCAGAGCGCATCACGGGCCTTCACGATTACGGCGATTCAGACTTTTTTGATCGCCTCGACCAGGCGATCGAAAGCATCAACGAGATCGACCTCAACACCACTGGAAGGTTCGGGGTGCGTTACGCCTTGAACTGGCACCTCACCAACAAGCTCCGGATCGTCGACGCGGCCAAACGTCATCCCGAGATTCGCGAGATCCCGATCGAGCGCCCCATCGTCATCACGGGCCTCTTTCGAACCGGGACGACGTTCTTGCACGCCGTGCTGGCGGCCGACCCCAACAATCGAGTGGGCCGCGCTTGGGAGCTGTTTTGTCCCGCTGGCCGTCGCCACGATCCTTTCGGCGACGAGGCATGGAGGCGAAGGCAAGCGGGTTTGACGATGGCGCTCAATCATTCGTTCATCCCGGATCAAAAAGTGGCGCATCACGTGACGCCTGACGCGTACGAGGAATGTCTCTTCCCACTCCAGAACGAGATGGCTTCGGTGACGATTTTCGCGGCATGGGGCACCTGGTCTTACGCCATGAAGATGCTCGACTGGGACATGCGCGCACCCTACCGCAGCCACAAGCTACAGCTTCAGATGCTGACCGAGTTCAGGGCATCCAAGCGATGGTCGCTGAAGTGCCCATGGCACTTGTGGAATCTCGACGCGCTCATGGACGTTTACCCCGATGCATGCGTCGTCCAAACACACCGCGACGTCGCCAAAGCGATTGGATCGCAGTGCAGCCTGAGCGCGCGAATGATCGCGAAGATGCAGCGAAGCCTCCGGATGACCGACGTGGGGGATTTCTGGCTCGATTACTCCCGAATCGGCATCGATCGCGCCATGGGCGTGCGTAGCAAGTTGCCCGAGTCGCAAGTCTACGATCTCCGCCTCAACGATCTCCTGGCTCATCCCATCGACGTGTTGAAAGAGCTCTATGCGCACTTCGACCTGGAATACGACGAGGAGCTGACCGAACGCTTTCTCACGCGAATCGGCGAGCAGCCCACGGCGCAACTCGGCGAGCACGACTACGACATCGAAGATTTCGGTTTCACCGCCTCCGAAGTCCGCGAGCGCTTGCAGGACTACTGCGATCGCTTCGGCGTTTAGCGCGTCGACAAATCCGACAGGACCGCAGCGGCTGCGTTGTGCCCGGCCGCGCCAATGACCGATCCCGCGGGGTGACAGCCGGCGCCGCAGGCATATAGGCCGTCGATGGGCAGTCGATAGGGCAGCCTGTCGGCAAAGCCGAAGCTGTTGTCGACGTGATGAATGTGGCCGGCCGTGATGCCGAAATGCGCCTCGATCGCGGGCGGGGTGAGGACCGAGACGTCGTCCACCAAATCGGAAGTGCCTGGAGCGAATCGATCGCAGATCTCGAGAAGATGGCGCACGAAACGGCTTTCCTCGTCCGCCCATGAGCCGTCGGCGAGCTCATACGGAACCCATTGGCAGAAAAGCGCCGAGCTGTGTCTGCCCTGCTCGTCTTGCAGGGACGGATCGACCGTGGTGTGTATGTACCACTCGATTGCAGGATCGGTGGGCAGACGCCCTGCCCGGCAATCGGAAAATGCCTTCTCGAGCGTCCTTTTGGTGTCGTGCTCGGGAAGGAGATGAATCGTCGAACGATGCTGGCCGCGCGATTCTCGAAGACAAGAAAAGACGGGGAGGTCGCGCAGGCAGAGATTGACCTTGATGCTCGTGCCCGGCCGCCGGTACCGCTCGACACGCTCACGAAGCGCGGCTGGACAACGGTCATCGAGAAGAGACAGCAGCCGAAATGGATCGGCATTGACCAGGACCGCCCTTGCGCGATGCTCCTCCCCCTCCTCGGTGACCACGCCGGTCACGACGCCGCCCTGGGTCTCGATGCGCGCAACCGCGGTGTCGAGCACGATCTCGGCGCCCGCCTCGATCGCAGCTCGCGCGAGGGTCTGGGTCACGGTCCCCATTCCTCCGCGGACGACCATCCAGGTTCCACCGCTGCCGGGCAATCGGCACATGTTGTGAATCAAGAAGTTCATCCCGCTTCCCGGCGTGCTCCAGCTACCGAAAAGACCCGTGAACCCGTCGGTCACCGCATACATCGCTTCGATCAGCTCGCTCCGAAAGCCGAATCTCTGCAAGTAGCGCTCCACCGAGCCCCGGCAGAGCTCTATGAAGACCTCTCTCAACGCGGGCCGCACGTAGCGCTCGGCCGTCTCTTCCACCGACGATGGCGGGAGAAGCCATGCCGGCGCCAGGTCCTCGCGAAGCATCGCCAGCTCCGTCTGCAACGCCCGATCGGCGGCTACGTCGTCCGGGGTGAAAAAACGCGCCAGCTGGGCGTCGTTGGCCTCGCGGTCGCCGCCTATGAGCAGATGGCGGCGGCCGGTCGTCGGCAAAAAGTAATGTGGATCGCGGCGAATGAGGGGCAGCGAGACGCCGAGCTCCGAGATGAGCTCTGGCGGCATGAGACCCAACAGATACGCCCCCGTCGATTGCCCTAGACGAGGCGCCTTCGAAAACGGGTACTCCGTGCGGCAAGCCCCGCCGACGACGTGGGACGCCTCCAAGACACGCACCGAGAGACCGGCGCGCGCGAGCAAGACGGCGGCGACCAGACCGTTGTGCCCGGCGCCGACGATCAGGGCGTCTACGGAAGCCATCGGCTCACTTGACGAAAAAGCTGAAGCCCGCTTCGATGCTCCAAGCCTGGTCGGGAGCGTCCGGCGGCATGTTGAAGTACCGCGCCCACCGACCGCGTGCTTCGATACCCATCCACGATAGGAAACCATACCCGAGACCGGCAAACGCGCTAATCGTGCCCGCTCCCTCGACCCGCGTCGGCAAGGGCACACCGAGGTACCCGCCGCCGAACGCGCCCGATAGGCGCAGCTTCTTCACGTTTCCGCGGAGCGCAAGCAGCGCTCCACCCCCAAAGCCAGGGTTGTCCAACGGCCAGCTTCGACCGAGCCACTGAAAATAGCCGCCCAGATGAAGAGGGCCCGCGACGCCGTAGGAACCGTCGATCCAGAGGCTCGGCTGCCACTTGCGGTTTCCTGCAAACTTGGAGACCGTGCCGCCGAAGACCGCATCGAAAACGACGATGTCTCGGTCCGCGGCGCGTGCGCGGGCGGGAGGATGGAGGCTCACCACCGACAACAAGAGCAGCGCGGTCGTCAATCGCTTCACGACCACGCTTGTTATCACAATTGGGTGCCTCGCCGGTAAAAGCTGCCGAGCCGAGCCGGACGATCAGCCGGCGGTGGCTTCGATGATCGCGTCGGAGACCTGGAACTTCCGAAGGAACTCTCTTCGTGATTCCTTCATGTGGTCGACCCACTGCTGGTAGTCAGCCTCGCGGCCGCGGCTTTGGTAGAACCGGCGCGGCTCGAGGATCTCGGCCGGCACCTGTTGGACCAGTGCGGCATTTTCTGGCGCCTCGACGTCGACGATCTCGTATCCGAAATCCGGATCGCGCTTCCACTTGATGGCCTCGCTCAGCAGGGCCTCGAGCATCGCGCTCGAGTGACGGATCTTGATGTTGATGGCCTTGTTCTCTTTCGCGTCGTTGGCCTCGCCCCCGATGTAGCCGGTGTTCATCAACCACATCGTGACGTCGGGCATCGTCGCAGCCAGCTCCGCGAAGCGCTTCGCC
>DATIUW010000099.1:0-1519 GCA_035466435.1 Polyangiales bacterium
CGGTCTCGTTCCTGGCGGCGTTCTCGGTCTTCTCTTTGGAGACACGAAGGTCGAGTTCGATGACGAAGACGCGGACGAGAGCCCTATCTTGATTGGAGTCAACGCCGACACTCGCCCCGAGATGGCGCGCGACATCTTTGCGAAATGCAACGCACTACGTGTCGAGGTCAAAGAGCAGCCTCTCCAATCTTTGCTCACTGAAAGGGGAGAAGAATGAAAGAGACCAGTACCCGAATGGGCACGTTGATTGCGTGCGCCACCGCGATGATTGCCATCACGGCGCACGTTTGGTTTGCGCCGGCCGCTCGTGCAGAAACTCCGCCGTCAGAAGAGGCTGCGCCCAAGCTCTTCGTGGATCTGCTCTCGAGCACTCGCATCTATCCCAACGCCGACGCAGCATTGATGGGATTCGCCGTTGGCGGCGTATGGCGCCCCACCTACGACAAGTGCGTTCATCTCACCGGTGAGGCTTTTGCGAGATTCGGCAGTCGTGACCAAGGTCCGGGTGACCTCGAGATGAGGACCGCAGGCGGCGCCCTCGGCGCACTTTGGGGAAAGGGAGATACCGACCGGTGGTTTGGTGGAGGCGCGATGTTCGATCTTGGTTGGGCGCGTGTGGGCTCGCGGGACGACTTCGTCTTGAGCGGATACCTCCGGGGCATGCTCCATTGGCGTCTACGCAAGCAGGCGTGGTTCGGCCTCGATGCACGAGCCGGCCACGTCATCGTTCCGGTGACGGTCAATGGCACGGGCATCAAGGGGCCCATGGTCGGTCTTGGTCTCGGAGTGACTTGGGGGGAGCGGACCGCGTTGTGAGCAACCGCGATCCTCTGGGCCATTCAGGAGGTCATATGGCTTTGCGCATCACTCGTCATGATGAAGAGCGGCAGGTCGCTGAACGACGTGAACTTCGGGCGTAGACGGCTGGTGTCGTAGTACTTCTCCACGTCCACCGTTTTCGTTGCACCCGAGATCGATTCGAGCGCTACGTTGCCATATCGGCCGTTTCGCACCGAGACGAGCCGGCCCGAGTGCCCCGCTTCGATGAGATCGAAGGCCAAGTTGCCGAACGCCATCGGGACGATCGAGTCGAGCGCGTCGGGATCGCCGCAGCGAACGAGGTAGCCTAGGCGCTGATTGAGCACTTCGACCCGCCGTCCTCGATTGTACCGAGGGGAAAGCTTCTTCAGAGCATTCGCGACCCGATCGCCGATGCCCCCGAGCTTGCGATGGCCGAACTGGTCTGCCTCTTCTCCCTCGAAAGACATTTCCTCGTCGCCGGCTATCTGTGCGCCTTCCGAGACGAGCACCACCGAATACCGGCTCGGATTGCGGTTTCGGTCCTCTACCAACAGCTCGGTGAGGCGCTCCATGTCGAAGTGGTGCTCCGGAATGACGCAACGGTTGGCCGCTCCGCCCATGGTCGGTAAGAGCGCGCTGTATCCTGCGTACCGTCCGAACACCTCGATGACTAGAAACCGTTCGTGGGATCCTGCGGTCGTCCGCAGCTTGTGTGTGA
>DATIUW010000100.1:0-10324 GCA_035466435.1 Polyangiales bacterium
CGACGCCCCATTCTTCCCGTTCGACAACAGCTACGCGCGGCTGCCGGAACGCTTTTATGCGCGGGTCACGCCGACGCCGGTGGCCGAGCCGGGGCTGGTGCGGGTGAACGAAGCGCTCGCGCGTGAGCTTGGGCTCGACCCTTCGCGCTTGGCGGGGCAGGAGGCGGTCGAGGTGTTTGCCGGCAATCGCGTGCCGGAGGGCGCGGAGCCCATTGCGATGGCGTATTCGGGGTTTCAGTTCGGGGCTTGGGTGCCGCAGCTTGGCGACGGGCGGGCGATTTTGCTTGGCGAGGTGGTTGGCCGTGATGGGGTGCGACGCGACGTGCAGCTCAAGGGGTCGGGACGCACGCCGTTTTCGCGAAACGGCGACGGGCGTGCGGCGCTCGGGCCGGTGCTTCGAGAGTACGTCGTCAGCGAGGCGATGGCGGCGCTCGGGATTCCGACCACGCGCGCGCTCGCGGCGGTGACCACGGGCGAGCGCATTCGGCGCGAGACGTTCTTGCCGGGTGCGGTGCTGACGCGCGTGGCGCGGAGTCACGTGCGGGTGGGGACGTTTCAGTTCTTTGCGGGCAGGCGGGACGTCGAAGGCATTCGGGTGCTCGCGGAGCATGTCATCGCCCGGCACTACCCGGAGGCTCAGGAAGCCGAGAACCCGGTGCTCGCGATGCTCGAGGCGGTCGTCGCGCGACAGGCCGAGCTCGTGGCGCGCTGGCAATTGATTGGCTTCATTCACGGCGTGATGAACACCGACAACACGTCCGTCGCCGGCGAGACCATCGACTACGGGCCCTGCGCGTTCATGGACCATTACCACCCCGACACGGTGTACAGCTCCATCGACCACAGGGGGCGCTACGCCTACGGCAACCAACCGTCGATTGCGCTTTGGAACCTGCAGGGGCTCGCGAATGCGCTCTTGCCGGCCATGGCCGACGACCCCGAGGCGGCCGTCGAGCCGGCAACCGAGGTGCTTCGGTCGTTTGGGGAGCGGTTCCGGCGGGCGTATCGGGAGGGGATGCGGGCGAAGCTCGGGCTCGGGGAAGAGCGCGAGGGGGACGATGCGCTTGCGGAGGAGCTCCTTGCGCGCATGGCCGAGGGGCGCGCGGACTTCACGCTCACGTTTCGGCGGTTGAGCGAGCTCGAGGACACGCCTTCGGAGGCGGATGCCGCGGTGCGCGCGTTGTTCGAGAAGCCTTCGCTGCTCGACGAGTGGGTGGCGCAATGGAGAGAGCGTGTTGCAAGCGAGAGGCGAAGCGTCGCGGAACGGAAGGCGGCGATGCGGGCGGTGAACCCGGCGTTCATTCCGCGCAATCATCGGGTGGAAGAAGTGATTCAGGCAGCGGTGACGGACGGGGACTTCGGCCCGTTCGAGACGCTGCTGCAGGTGTTGGCGTCGCCTTACCAGGACCAGCCGGCATATGCGCAGTATGCCGCGCCGCCTAGGCCGGAAGAGGTGGTGCGTGCGACGTTTTGCGGGACGTGAGTCGGTGTGGCAGTCGACGCGTTTGACGGAGAGCCAAAACGATGAGGTCTTGCACCTGCGTCAGATGATCCCCAAAGCCTGCATGGCCCTGGCCACCCGTAAGAAGCCGGCGATGTTCGCGCCTGCCACGTAGTTGCCTGGCGATCCGAATTCGTCAGCGGTGTCGTGCACGAGCCGATGGATGCGGATCATGATTTCGGCGAGGCGCGCTTCGGTTTGCTCGAAGGTCCAGGCGTCGCGACTGGCGTTCTGCTGCATCTCGAGTGCGGAGGTAGCCACACCTCCAGCGTTGGCGGCCTTGCCGGGGCCATAGGTGATGCCGCTTTCCAGGAACACGCGCACGCCTTCGGGCGTGGTGGGCATGTTGGCGCCCTCGCCCACGGCCTTGCAGCCGTTCTTCACCAGCATCGTGGCATCTTTGCCGGTGATCTCGTTCTGCGTGGCCGAGGGCATCGCGACCGCACACGGGACGGTCCAGATGTTGCCGCCCTCGAGGAAGCGCCCGCGCTTCTTTCGCACCACGTACTCGGACACTCGCTGACGCTCGACTTCCTTCAACTGCTTCAGCAACTCGAGGTCGATGCCCTGCTCGTCGTGGATGAAGCCGCTCGAATCGGAGCACGCGACGACCTTGCCGCCAAGCTGGTAAATCTTCTCGATGGTGTAGATGGCGACGTTGCCCGAGCCTGACACCACACACGTCTTGCCCTCGAGGGAGTCGCCACGCGACTTCAGCATCTCCTCGACGAAGAACGCGCTGCCGTAACCGGTGGCTTCGGGGCGCACCAGGGAGCCGCCCCACTCCACTCCCTTGCCCGTCAACACGCCCGACTCGTATCGGTTGGTGATGCGCTTGTACTGGCCGAACATGTACCCGAGCTCGCGCGCGCCCACGCCGATGTCGCCCGCAGGGACGTCCGTGTGTTCGCCGAGGTGCCGGTAGAGCTCGGTCATGAAGCTCTGGCAGAAGCGCATGATCTCGTCGTCCGAGCGTTCTTTCGGATCGAAATCCGAGCCTCCCTTGCCGCCACCGATGGGCATCCCGGTGAGCGCGTTCTTGAAGATCTGCTCGAATCCGAGAAACTTCACGATGCCGAGGTTCACGGTCGGGTGAAAGCGCAGCCCACCTTTGTACGGCCCAAGCGCGCTGTTGAATTCCACGCGAAAGCCGCGGTTGATGTGCACTTCTCCCGTGTCGTCCTGCCAGGGTATGCGAAAGATGATCTGGCGCTCCGGCTCACAGATGCGTTCGATGATCTTCTTGCGCCCGAGCTCGGGGCACTTGGTAAGCACCGGACCGAGCGATTCGAGCACTTCGCGCGCTGCCTGATGAAACTCGGACTCCCCCGGATTGCGTTGGACCACGGCTTCGAAGACCGGCTCGAGCTTTTCATCCATCTGTGTCATCGGTTCTACTTTGGTAGCACGGTCTGTTTTACCCTCAAAGCACGACGTATTTCGGAGACTGCGACGGTTGTCGACCGCATCGAGCTCAGCGTGCGACTGGCATGAGGCCGAAGAGCAACTGACCGCCGAGGCCGGCTAGACCGTGGGGCGTGGTGAGCTCGTGGAGGTAATCGCTCATCGAGCGGTTGAACACGGCGACCGAGAGAATGACCTCGGCGAGCATCAGAAAGGCGAACGCCAACGCGCCGACCGAGAGGCGCAGCGGGATGCGGCGGGGGATCCGGAATCGTATGAGAATCCTTCCGCAGGCGACCCAGGCGATAGCGAGCATGAAGGGGAGCTCGAGCAGGACGGCTGAGAGCTCGCCCCATCGCGGAGCCACGAAGAGAACACGCAGTGTGCCGAGCGCGAAGCCTGCGGCAAACACGATTGCGAAGTACGCGGCGCCGGCTTCGACGACCCGTGTCGATTGATTGGTCAACGCTCAACCGTATCATAAAGGTTTTGTCGAGCCCGGTGTCGATGGCAAGCATTGGGAGCGCAACTGTAATCGGGCCGCAGAGACCGTTGTGGGTTGCGGCTACCAGCGCACACCCTGCGGCACGTAGTTCTCGCGCACGTACGCCACCTCGAAGCCGGCCTTTTGCATGTTGCGGTAGCTGTGCTGCGGGTCGCCGGGGACGGGCTCGCCGGTTTCGGTGCAAATCATGTGGCAGCCGAGGTCTAGGGCGTGCTCGAGGCGGCGGGCCATGAGGGCGGACTGCACGCCGCGCTTGCGGAAAGGCGGTAAGGTGGTCGCGCCGCAGAGGTAAGCCGTGTCGTCGTCGACGAAGAGCAGGCCGGCGCCGCCGATGGCTTGTCCTTCGAGCGCGACGTAGGCGTGCCAGCGAGGGCGGCCGACGACGGCGGTGAAGATTGCGGCTGCGCTTGCGGGGAGGCCGAAGCCTTCTGCGAACACCCGGCCGAAAGGCTCGGCGTCTTGTGTAGTGGCGGGGCGGATGGTGAGCTCGGTGTGGGCTTGGCGGACGGGGTCGCGACCGCGCGCGAACTTGGCCCAGCTTCGGTGGTAGCGGGTGAGGCCGGCGGCCTCGAGCTCGGAACGCAGCGCTTCGGCCCAGGGCGGGCGGTGCACGAGATAGCGCTCGACGGCGGCCGCTTCGTAGCCTGCGAGGATCGACCGGACCATCTCGTCGGCCACCGGGGCGCGCGCGCCCAGACCGATGACGCGGTTGAGCATGAGGGTGTCGAGCTTGGTGCTTCGAAGCACCGCGCAACCCTCGGAAAGATCGGCGCTCGTGCCCAGGGCCGCTTGGGCTTCGGCGGGCAAGGCGCGCAGCAGGTCGGCCCAGGCCATGGCCTCTATCTCTTCGAGTCGTTCGTGGTCCACGTGATCCATGGTGGCCTCCGCTTTTGGGGCTGTTTTCCTCGGGGCCGCGCGTCCGGATCGCGGCCACAGCCCTCGAATTATCGGCGTAACTCTCGAGGGAACAATGTTCCACGCGGAGTTACGCCTTTAAGGAAAAGGCCGCTTTTCGAGGCGGAGGAGAGCCTATGTTTCAGTCTGACAGCAAAAACTCGAGCTCCTTGGTGGGGCCCGTCGGCATCGCCCGCGCGGCCATCGGGTGGAGCGTCACGGCCTGTTTGGCCGTGCCATGGGCGCATGCGCTGGCCGTCCCGCTTCGGCAGCTCGCGACGGCGCCATCCGACCCGGCGACCTGGGGGCTGCCGCTTACCTTTGCCACACTTGCCGTCACGGTCGTGGCGGCCGCCTGCTCGCGCGCACGGCCGCACTACTTGGCTGCCTGGTTCGGCGCGGCGGCGGCTTGGGTGGTGCTTGCGGTGTGCGTCCCCGGGTCCGCGGTGCCAGCGCTTGCGTTGTTTGTCGTGGGATTCGCGACGGCGTTCTCGTCGCATGCAATTGCGAAGAGGCTGCCTGCTTCCATCGACAGCGTGGCGCGCACGCGACGTTGGCGCGCCGGGCTGTGGGCGATTGCAGCGCTCGTGGCGGTGGTGCAGCTCGCGCGCTTGTCGACGTGGATGACGGACCCGAGCACCGATTGGTTCCTGACGACCGAGCATCCATTTTTCGCCAAGCACGAGTGCTTGTCGGCGTACGTCTACGGCGGCGAGCTTGCGCTGCGTGGCGAAGAGAACGTCTACGACGCCACGCACTACCCGGGGCTCTATCCGGAGGCCGAGCCACGGACCGAGGTCGCGCACATGACGGTCGAGGATCCGTTTCAGTACGCGCCGCAGTTCTTGTTGTGGCCGGCGGCGGCGTTGGTCTTGACGCACGACTACCCGAGCATTCGGGTGGTTTGGTTCGCGTTGCAGACGACGTTGTTCTTTTCCGTGGTGGCGTGGCTTGGGATTTGGGTCGGCGGGCGTGCGGGGCGCATGGCGCTCTTTCTTTGGCCGCTGGCGGTGAGCGCCTTTCCGGCGCTTCATGCGCTGCAGTACGGCCAGTTTCATTTGGCAGCGATTGCGCTTTCGGTGGCGGCGATGCTCGCGTTCGAGACGGGGCGTGACCGGGTCGGCGGCGCGATGCTTTCGATTGCGACGCTGTCGAAGCTCTTTCCCGGAATCTTGGTCGTGGTGTTGTTGGCGCGGCGGCAGTGGCGGGCGCTTGGGTGGACGGCGGGCTTTGCTGCGCTCTTGACGGCGACCACGCTTGCCGTCTTTGGGCCGGCGCCGTTTCTGGCGTTTGTCGACTATCAGTTGCCACGGCTGCAGTCCGGGACGGCGTTTGCCTTTGGCGAGGCGTGGCCGGAGGTGCGCGACATGGTCATCGCCGCGAACCACGGCGTCTACGGATTGGTGGTGAAGCTCGGGGAGATGGGCGTGCCCTGGGCCGACGCCGGCGCGGCGGCTTGGCTGAATCGCGTGTTTCTGCTGGCGGTCGCCGGTGCGGCGTGGTGGGTCGGCCGCATGGGCGCGGCTCACTCGCTCGACCGCGAGCAGCAGGCCGTGGCCTGGCTTTCGCTCTTGGGGCTTGGGTCGATGGCGAGCACCGGTGCGTTCGTCGACTACGTGCCGTTGACCGCGACGTGGATGCTGACCTTGTTGGCGTGGCGTGTGCCGGGTCTCATACGGCGGCGACATGCTGTGGCGGTGGCGGCGCTGGTGGTGTGGGCGTCTCAATACACGCTCCTCGGCACCGTGCCGGTCGGTGACTACTTCGAGCCGGGCGTAATGTTGCCTGCATCGGTCTTGTCGTCGTGGATGATGCTGGTCTTGTTTGGCGTCGCGCTTCATCGGCTGGTTTGGAAGTCGGTGCATGCTGATGCGGAGTCATTCAGGGCCGACCGGTTGCTCGAAGCTCCGGTGCCGGCTTACCGACGCGGCGACCGCTGAGATGTTTGCGCGCAACTTCGGCCCAGCAGGGCCGATGAACGGGCGCGCTGTTTCGGAGCTGGGGTTCTCATGCCATGTGAAAGCGGTTATACTCCGGGTATGAAAACTGCGGTATCGGTGCCCGACGAGGTGTTCGAGCGAGCCGAGCGATTGGCGAAGCGGCTCAAGCTGTCGCGTAGTGAGCTCTACAGTCGCGCGCTTCGAGAGTATCTCGCGCGACATTCGCCCGATGAGGTGACGCAGGCGCTCGATGCGCTCTGCGAAGAGTTGGATACGAGCGCAGGCGAGCTCGTCCGCGAAGCAGGACGGCGCGTGCTGAGGAGCACGGACTGGTGATCCGCCAGGGGGACATCTGGTGGGCAGAGCTCGAAGCGCCAGCGGGGTCCGCTCCCGGGTTTCGTCGGCCGGTGGTGGTCGTACAAGGCGACTCTTTCAACCGGAGTCGGATCGCAACGGTCGTCTGCGTGCCGCTCACGAGCAGCCTCCGTTGGGCCGAAGCGCCGGGCAATGTTCTTCTTCCTGCAAGGTCGACGGGACTGCCCAAGGACTCGGTGGCGAACGTGTCTCAGCTGATCACACTCGACCGAGCCGTACTCATAGAGAACGTGGCCAAGCTTTCGCGGCGACGTGTGGAGGCGATCTTATCGGGTATCGATGTGGTGCTGGGCCGATGAGGAACAAGCGCTCATTGATTGTAGCCGGCCAACCATGACCATGTGACCCGCGGGCACAGGCCGTGGTCCTTCCGACACACCTTTTTGAAGCGGCGCGACCCAGCGATGGCGTTCGTGTGCTCGATTCGTGAGGTTGGGGGCCCTTAATACGGTGCGCAATGTGGGCGCTACGGAGTCGCGTTGGCTGTACGGCTACGCACGCTGAGCTACCCGCGCGGCCGTACCAGCGAAGGGCCGTGGTTTGCTGAGGTGTCTGAGCAATTTTGCGATCTCGCTCCGCACTTCGTTATCCTGTCCCGACGCGGCAGAAGCCGCGCACGGGGGTTTCATGAAGAAGCGGCATTGGATCTTTTTGGTGTTGTCCTTGGCGGTAGCCGGCCAAGGTTGTAGCGACGACGACTCGAACGGCGGCGGCAGCGGCGGAAGCGCTGGGACGGGTGGTACCGCGGGCAATGGCGGCGCCGGCGGTGACGGCGGCGCAGGTGGCATGGTGGTGACGGACACCGACCGGGACGGCATCCCGGACGACGAGGACCCGACGCCGAACGGCTCGACCAACAACAAGCTCAACGGCACGAACTCGGGCGGGGCTGCCAGCGTGGTGGCCATCACGGCCACGGTGGGAAGTGGCGAAGAAAACGTCGACTACATCTACGACGATGACCTCACGACGGGGTGCGATACGTCTTGGGACCCGCAGGGCACGCTGTGCGACGAGCCGGACACCACGGACAGCCCTACGACGAGCACCAAGACCGACTCCGACAGCGGCGCAACTTGGTACGCGGAGCCGGATGCGGGAGACACGGCTCCGATTACAGGTTTTCTGGTCATCGACGCTTGCAGTGACGACTCCTGTGAGGCCGTGGACTTCAACGAAGCGCGGGTGTTTCAGATGTACAGCGATGGGAAGACCACACACCTGCGCATTTCGGTGCACGACGAGCGCGGCGATACGCCACCTGCCTGGAACGACGCGGGATGGATGACCGTCACCGACTTCGAGATGATTGCCGCGGGCACGAGCATCGACGATATCGTCGTGGAAGACCCGACCGTGATTTCGACCGGCCCACAGGTGACGCGCTACGTGCGGCTCGAGGCGCGGAATGACGGCTCACTCGGGGATGAGAGCTACATCGAGATTCGCTCGGTGAAGCTGTTCTCGGTGTCGGCGCCGGAGTAGCGAGCCGACTTCCAATTGGTCGACAAGATGGGGGCCCTGCTTTGGTCACGAAGCGGGGCTTTCGTTTGTCTGGTCGCGGCCTTTCGATCAGCTTCGCTGGATCGAGTCGTCAGAGAAGCAGCGCGCGTATCACCAACGCGGTCAAGCCGATGACGCACGCGACGCTGAGCTTGAAAACGCGCGTCCGGTTGGGGACGTAGTTCGCGCCGATGTGAATGTAGGTGTGAACGAAGCGGGAAGCCACGAAAAGCCAGGCCAGGCCCAAGGCCCACAGATCGACTGACCCACGCGCGAACAGCACGAGCACCAGGACGTAGAAAAGCACCGGGACCTGGAACTGGTTGCGCATGTTGTTGGCGACCTTACGCACGTCCTCGGGCCAGGCGTCGTTGTCGAGGGCGGTGACGGTGGGGTCGATGAGGCCCGATGCCCGGGCGCGGTCTTTCACCTGGCCGAGGCGAATGAAGAGCCAGAGCACGAGCAATACGTGGGCGACGAGGGGCCAAAGGAGGAGGTCTTGGTTCATGGCGCGGCGAGTATAAGCGATTCCTCAACCGTGCAGGGATCGTGGTTCCCCTCACCAAACGGACAATCGCCCTCGATCCCGCCCTTCCCTCTGCTTTACTTAAGGCGTGGGGAATTCGATAAAGTGGACCGGGGGCTTGCTGGCCGGGGTGTTGATCGTGGCGCTCGTCATGAGCGCGCACGATGATTCGTGCGTGGAGACCGCATTCAACGGGGGACGCTTGATCCGCTGCGAGTCGACCGAGATCTTTCAGCCGGCGCGCGATGGCGCAACGTCAAGTCTCGACGATGCACCAAGAGCAGGCGTGGCGTCGATTCCGCTGCCGCCGACCGTGATGGGTTTGCTTGGCGCGCTGCTGCACGGAGACTGCAAGACGTCGATGGTGCCTGAAGGGCAGTGGACGGTATGCAACGATGGCTTTTCGTTGCTCGAACGCGGGCCTGCTGTGGTCGCGACGGCGCTCCGTTTGAAGCCGAACGAAAACCCCGTGGCGAAGGCGGAGCGAGATGCCGCCGCCGCCCGAGCCGAGATCGACCTTCCCGTGAAGGACTCCGACTGCGGCCCGTTTCCCTGCTCGGCGTATTTGCGCGACGAGAAGAACCCGAAACGGGACGCTTATCTGCTCGAGCTCTCGAACTATGAGATTGCCCGACTTGGGGCGATGATTCGCGCTTGGGACGAACAGGAAATCGATCGCGAGCTCGAAGAAGCGCGCGCGGAGAACCAGGCGCTTCAGGCGCGGCTCGAGGAGATTGAGGCGCACGAAGCAGGAGCCGTTTCGGCCGAGACGCTGGCGCAAAGCGCGCAGGCCTCCGCAGAGACGGTAGCGAGAGCGGACCGCTAGCGCGCTCTCACGGCGGGGCGGATCAACAGCGTCATCAGCAGCAGGGAGATGAACGCGAAAAGCGGCGCCTTCCCTCCTATGGGTGGTGCCGCGGCACCGAAGCTGAAAGTGAGTTGTGGGCCGCCGAGGAGCGTGCCGTAAATCGTCGTTTCGACGGACTCGATCGGGCCGTTGAGGGAGAAGGCGAGCGATTCGGCAACGACGTTCATGGGATTGCCGCCGGGGTCCGAGAGGTACTCGAACGTCATCAAGAACAGCTGGTCATCGACCCAGAAAATGGGATCGATGTTCCACACTTGCGTGCCCGATTCGGTCAGGCCTACGGCATCGACACGAATACGTCCGTCTCCCTGCTCCGTCTCGACGATGGAGAGGGCTTGCACTTGGTCGCGGGCCACGGCCTCGAAGTCGATGACGGCGACTAGATCTTCGACCCGGACCTCGACCTGCTGCGGACCTGGCTCGAGGGAGTCGTTGTAGAACATGTCCGCGTAGCCGTCGTCGACCCGGGTCCAAGTCGTCTCAGCCATCCTCCCACCATGAAGACGGCCCACTTCGTCGAAGCACAGCACTTGGAGCTCTGGATCGATGACTGCCCTCCCTTCGAGTGGCAGCCACGGATCGAAGTAGGACGGAAGCACGACTTCGAAGCGTTCGACGCGAGCCACCTCGATGGTTGCCGTCGCGACCAGGTCGCGCTCCTCGACTTCAATTGATGCGGTACCTTCGCCGACGAAGTAGAGAGTGACTCGTTGATCTTGGACGGGCGAGACGATGACGACATCCGGATCGCTCGAGGTGACCTCCGGCTCATCGAGCCCCGAGAGGCTGAGGGTGGTCACCGCGCCAA
>DATIUW010000101.1:0-4970 GCA_035466435.1 Polyangiales bacterium
ACGCCGACGACCCGGTCGGTGCGGTGAAGCTCACGCGCGAGCAGCTTGCCCAGCCGTCCGCAGATGCCGGTCACCAGGATGGCGCCATCCGCTGCAGGACGAGGCCGCTTGCCCGTCGTCGGCTCGGGCGGCGCGGTTTGCGGGCGCACCTCGCCGCGGCCGAACACGCCGCGAGCCACCGGCACTCGCCCTGAAGGCCGCTCGTCGCGCGCCTGGGGAGCGCGTGCGCTTGGTTTTCGATGATTGGAAGATTCGGGGTTCGCCATGGAAGTGGAAGCGCTGTCGGTCAGATGAACACGCCCTTTCGTTCGCGCAAGCCGCGGTTCACCATGCTTTGAATCGTGCTCTTGACCAGCCACACTTTGTCCTCGATGGCCGAATCGTCGTCGTCGGGATCCCCCTCGAAGTAGAACGGCTCACCGAAGTAGAGGCGGTACATCGTCGGCAAGGGTGCGATCATGCCGAAGAACACTTGGGGCATCACGGGAAAGGCGGGCATGCGGAGCAGGCGGGCCAAGGGCTTCAAGTCCGCAATGGACGGGTACTGTTCCTCGCCCCCGATGACGGCAACCGGGACGATGGGGGTGCGTGTTTCGAGCGCGAGGCGGACGAAGCCGAGCCCGAAGTCGGTGAGCTGGTAGCGCTGGTCGAAGGTCTTGCTGATCCCCCGAGCGCCCTCCGGGAAGACGATCAGGCATTCCTCCTGTCGAAGGAGCCGGCGGGCGTTCTCGGGTGACCCGACCACCTGGCCGAGCTTTGGATACAGGGTCGAGATGAAGGGCAGCTCGGCCGTCCAAGTCTCGACCATGCTTCGGGGAAAGCGGGGCGGCATCGCGTCGAGCATCAGCGCACTGGCGATGAGCACCGCGTCGAACGGTAGCTGACCCGAATGGTTGGCGACGATCAACACCCTGCCCGGAGGGATGCGGTCGATACCATAGACCTGGGTACGGAAGTACCGCCGGTGGAGCAGAGCCGCCAGGGCCAGCGCATAGCGGCTCGTCTCGGGATCGAAGCCGAAGGGGTCGTGACCGACCTCGTTTGGATGGGTCTTGATGCCGGCGATTCGGGCGTCGAGGTCCTGTCCGACCACCTCCTCGGCAAGACGCACGACGCGGTCCCCGACCGAGCGAATTGCCTGCCGAATGGGAGACTCCCCCAAGAACCGCGCTCGCCGCCAACCGGCGAATGGCACGATGGACCCCCGCTGCGCCACCATGGGCTCATCGTGTCGAGAGAAGCCGCGTGCGTCAATCGGAAATGGCGCGACGACGTCGCGACGTTACGCCTTCACGCAAGGGGTTAGACGGGTCATGCTTCGCGCGTGAATGACTTCGACATCGATCGAATCGGCGGCTCGCGCGGCCTCGAGGCGCTGGAGCAAACGGTCGTCCGCGCAGGCGATGCTGCAATGCAGCGTTTCCGTGAAGGCGTCGTCCCCGACAAAAAGCCCGATCGGAGCCCGGTGACCGCGGCGGACCGCGAGGTCGAGCAGACGATACGCGATTACGTGCTCTCCCAGTATCCCGATGCCGAGTTTTTCGGCGAGGAGACGGGGACTCATGGGAATAATCCGGACCTCCGGTTCATTGTGGATCCCATCGATGGAACGAGAGCGTTCGTGCGCGGCTTGCCGACGTGGTCGGTATTGCTCGGCATCGAAGCAGCCGGGGTGCCGGTCGTGGGCATCGCGTACATGCCTGCCGCCGGCGACTTCTTTTCCGCGGTCCGGGGTCATGGGGCGACCCACAACGGGCGGCGTGTGCACGTGTCGCAGGTCGGGTTTCTAGGGGATGCGACGGTCACCCACGGCTGCCTCCAGCAATTTACCGAGAGCGGCTTGGCAGCGGCCTTGGTACGGCTCGCGGACGCGACTGACTCCGCTCGAGGGTTCCCGGATTTCGACGGATACCGGCAGGTGCTCCTCGGCCGGTCCGACGCGATGATCGACCCCGGGGTCAAGCCGTATGACATTTGCGCCGCCGCGGTCTTGATCCGAGAAGCGGGCGGAAGGCTGACCTCCATCGAGGGCGAAGAGACGATCTACAGTGGCAGCGCCATCGCGAGCAATGGCCTGATTCACGACGAATTGGTCGCGGCCCTGCGCGCAAGGCCTGACAAATAAGCCGACAAAGCGGTCGAGCGATGTAACGGCTTGCGTTTTTGCGCGTCTTGCGGAAGGTTCCCCCGCCCGAAGCGGAGGAGAGAAGTATGACGAAACCAGTACGGCGAGCAGGTGTGATCGGAGCGGGCGTCATGGGCAGCGGCATCATGGCGCACTTTGCCAACGCCGGGGTCGACGTGGTGATGCTCGACATCGTTCCGCCCGGGCTGAGCGAGGAAGAAAAGAAGAACCCTGCGAAGCGGAATCAGTTCGCCGCCGGCGGTCTGCAGGGCGCGCTCAAGGCGAAGCCTGCCGCCTTCTTCCACCCGGTGTACGCCAAGCGAGTCACCATTGGCAATCTCGAAGACGACATCGAGCTCTTGAAGGGCTGCGATCTCGTCATCGAAGCGATCATCGAGAACGTCGACATCAAGCGCAGCTTGTTCGACAAGCTCGAAAAGACGCTCGATGAAGGCACCGTCGTCGCCTCGAACACTTCGGGCCTCCGAATCGCCGACATGCTTCAGGGCCGGAGTGAGTCGTTCCGCAAAAACTTCCTCGTCATGCACTTCTTCAACCCAGTGCGTTACATGAAGCTTCTCGAGCTGGTGGCGGGGGAGGAAACCGACCCAGCCGTGATGGAGCGGATGAAGGCCTTCGGGGAGGATCAACTCGGCAAGGGCATCGTCATCGGCAAGGACACGCCGAACTTCGTAGGCAATCGCATCGGTTGCTACTCGATGTCCCTCACCATGAACGAGATGCTCGAGGCAGGGCTGACCCCCGAGGATGTCGATGCAATCACCGGCCCCCCCATGGGCCACCCCAAGAGCGCCAGCTTCCGGACCGCCGACATGGTCGGGCTCGATACGTTCAAGCACGTTTCGGACAACTGCTACGCGGCGTTGCCGGGGGACCCCGAGCGCGAGGTGTTCAAGCTTCCCGAGTTCATGAACGTGATGGTCGAGCGGAAGCTGCTCGGAAACAAGACTCGGGGTGGCTTCTACAAGAAGACCAAAGACGGTATTCAAACCTTCGATCCCGTCGAGCTCGAGTACCGGCCCAAAGCGGGGGACGACGAGATCAAGAAGTTCTGCAAGAGCCTCAAAGGATCGCCTGCGGAGCGGGTGAAGGCTCTGGTCGAGAATCAGGGGCCCGCCGGCAAGTTCGCGTGGAACGTCCTTTCACGTACCCTCGCCTACTCGGCGAGCAAGATCGGCGAGATCGCGGACGACGTCGAAGCGATCGATGACGCCATGAAGTGGGGCTACAACTGGGACCTCGGCCCGTTTGAAACCTGGGACGCGATCGGCTTCAAGACCGCCTATGACCGAATGAAAGCGGACGGCCTGTCGCTGCCGGCTTCCGTCGACCAGATGGTCGCATCGGGAGCGCAGAGCTTCTACACGGACGACGGGCGCGTCTTCAACTTGCTCGAGGGCGAGTACGAGCCGCGCAACCTCGACCCGCGCAACGCGAGCCTCACGGTCATGCGCCGAGGCGAGGCTGCGGTCTTCAGCAACCGCGGCGCCGAAGCATGGGACCTCGGCGATGGCGTCCTCGGCCTCACCTTCACCACCAAGGCCAACAGCATCGACGACAACATCGTCGAAGCGCTCGGCCGAGCCGTCGAAATCGCGGAGCAGGACTTCCGCGGGCTTCTCATCTACAACCAAGGCGATCACTTCTGCGTAGGCGCAAACCTCTTTGCGGTGATGATGGCGGCGCAGCAGAAGGCGTGGGACCAGCTTCGGGACACCGTGAGCGGGTTGCAGAGCACGGTACAGCGCATGAAGTATTCGCCGATTCCGGTGGTCGCGGCGCCGTTTGGAATGACGGTGGGCGGCGGCTTCGAGGTCTGCATGGGCGCGGACGCGGTCCAGGCGGCAGCGGAAACCTACGTGGGGCTCGTCGAGGTCGGCGTGGGGCTGCTTCCGGGCGGTGCGGGAAACATGAACATGTTGTGGCGTGCCCTCGAAGGGGTGCCGGACGGCACGGACGTCGATACGCTTCCGTTCGTATCGCGCACCTTCCAGAACATCGCCATGGCGCGCGTTGCGACGGGCGCGGGCGAGGCCAGAGAGTTCGGCTACTTCCGCAAGACCGACGGAATCTCGTTCGACAAGGCGCGCCTTCTGACGGAGTCCAAGGCTCGCGTGATCGGGATGGCCGAGGCCGGCTACCATCCGCCGCCACGGCGCGCGTACCGGCTGCCGGGCGAGAGCGGAATTGCAACGCTCGACATGATGATCGACACGCTCGTGGCCGGCGGGTACGCGAGTGAGCACGACGCCCTCATCGCTCGCAAGGTCGCGAACGTGCTTTGTGGTGGGCCGTCGGGCAATGCGCACGAGGTCACCGAAGAGCAGATGCTCGAGCTGGAGCGCGAAGCCTTCATCAGCCTGTGCGGAGAGCCAAAGAGCCAGGAGCGCATGCAGCACATGCTCACCACCAACAAGCCACTCAGAAACTAAGCCAATCCGGAACGCACGAGCCAACAAGGAATCAGGAGTTAGAACATGGGCAAGATCGTCGTCGTAGATGCGGTTCGAAGCGCCGTGGGGCGCGCGAAAAAGGGCTCGCTGACCAACCGGCGTCCGGATGAGCTCGCTGGGGAGGTCGTGCGAGGTCTGCTGGCGCGCAATCCACAGGTGAAGCCGGAAATGGTGGAGGACTTCGTCCTCGGTTGTGCCTTCCCGGAAGGCGAGCAGGGTATGAACGTAGCCCGCATGGTCGGAATGCTGGGCGGGTTGCCCGAGGAGACTTCCGCGATGACCATCAACCGCTTTTGCTCGAGCGGCCTGCAAGCCATCGCAATCGCCGCCGGGTCGATCAAGGCGGGTTACAACGACATCGTCATTGCGGG
>DATIUW010000102.1:0-3705 GCA_035466435.1 Polyangiales bacterium
CAGACCGACAAGGCCAGCACCGAAATGCCCTCGCCAGCGTCGGGAAAGGTCCGGGCGATTCGTGTATCGGAGGGCGACACCGTGACACCCGGTCAAGTGGTCCTCGAGCTCTCCACCGAGAAGAGCGAAGAAGAACCCGAGGAAGAACCCGAGGAAGAACCCGAGGAAGAACCCGAGGAAGAGAAGACCGAGAAGGCGAAGAGCGAGCCGACGCGTGACCAGCCACCGGTGCCGGCCGGACCCGCCACTAGACGCTTCGCACGCGAGGCAGGCGTCGACTTGCGCCGAGTTGCCGAGGTGACCGAGGGAAAGCGGGTTACCCGTAAGGACGTCAAAGCCTTCCTCGCCAGAAAGGATCGAGGTGAGACCCCGGAGCGGCGCGAATCACTCAGCCCAATTCGGCGCCAGACCGCGCGCCGGCTTGCGGAATCATGGCCAGAGATCCCGCTCGTCACACACCACGATGAAGCGGACGTCACGATGCTCGAGCAGGGGCGCCGTCAGCTTCGCGAGCGCGAGCCGGATCTGCCTTTGACCGTCACGTCACTGGTCGCAAAAGCCGCAGCAGTCGCGCTGGACGCATTTCCACGCTTCAACGCCAGCCTCGACTACGACGATGGGGAGCTCGTGCTTCACGGTAGCGTCGATCTAGGCATCGCCGTCGACACCGAGCATGGTTTGCTGGTTCCCGTGGTTCGGAATGCCAATCGTAAGAGCACGAGAGAGATCGCACGAGAGATTGCAAGCCTGGCCGAGCGAGCGCGAAACAGGAAGCTCGGCGCGGACGAGTTGTCCGGCAGCACGTTCTCCATTACGAACCTCGGCGGGATCGGCGGCACCTCGTTTACGCCACTGGTGAACCCTCCCGAAGTGGCAATTCTGGGGTTGTCACGCATGCGGTCGGTGCCTACCTGGCGCCCCGACGGCCCGCCCGCAGAGCGCCTCCTGCTGCCGCTTTCGCTTTCGTACGACCATCGCGCGATCGACGGCGCTGCGGCCGCTCGATTCACACGAAAGCTGGCTTCTCTGCTCGAGTCGCCAATGTCCCTCGTGCTAGACATCTAGAGAATCCGGACCCGTCGAGAGCCTGCCATGGCCGCCGTTTTATCTCTCTTCGTAGTCTTGACGCTTTCGTTTCTGGTCACTCGTTTGGCCACCGCCGCACTGACCTTGACGGGCGTCTCGCAAGAGCTTGCTCGCTTGCAGGCGATTTCCGCCTTCACTGGCGTCGGGTTCACGACCTCGGAGTCCGAGGCGATGGTCGAGCACCCCGTTCGGCGTCGCGTCCTCATGCTGCTCATGATTCTGGGCAATGCCGGTGTGGTGACGGCGATCTCATCGCTCATCCTGTCGTTCACCGGGCTCGAGCAACGCGCAGGCTACGTGCGAGCCGGTCTGATCCTGGCCGGGCTGCTGGTGCTTTGGCTGGTGGCGCGGAGCGGCTGGGTCGACCGAAGCATGCATCACGTCATGCGGCGAGTGCTCGACCGTACTGGAGCGATCCGTGCCCAAGACTACGCCAGGCTTCTGGATTTGCACGGAGACTACGTCGTATCTACACACCGTGTCGATGCAGACGACTGGATGGCGGGGCGCAACCTGGCAGAGCTCAAGCTCTTCGAAGAGGGCATCAGTGTTCTCGGAATCCATCGCTCCGACGGCGACTATGTAGGCGTGCCACGCGGCGAGACCGAGATCGTCGAAGGCGATCTAATGGTTCTGTACGGGCTAGACGAGAGCATCGAGGAGCTCCGGAGCCGACGGCGCGACCTGCAAGGCGAGGAGGAGCATGCCCAAGCGGTTGCAGAGCAACAGGATCGACGTGCAAAGCAACAGCAAAGGGAGACTGTGCGGCGAATCGAGCGGGAGCGCGTCGAGAACGAACCGGCACCGTAGCTCGAGTGGGCCCGAGCGGCGGCACTACGCCACGTGGGGAGCTTCAGAGACCGTCGATCAGCATCAGGACTTGCGAAAGCACCGACTCGTTCGCCTCGGTCTCATCGCTGAGCGAAGCCTGAAGCGCGTTGGCAAACCTCTGCCAGGTTGCCTCATCTGCATTTGGCCTCCGCTCCAAGAAGCGATCTGCGATCGCCCGTCGAAAACGTTCGGCGGCGTGCTCCGCACTCTGCCCTCCGGGCACAGACAGGCTACATCCTGCGATGTCCAGATACGCTTCGTCGGCGACGATCAACTTCGCAAGCAAACGATCGAGGTCGATGCGCTCAGGTGCTGCGTTCTCCCGGGGCGATAGCTCGCCTTTCTCTACTTCGTATGGGCGCGGCAACGTCATTTGATTATCCTACGCTTCGTTCCAACATTCGCAAGACCGGTCCCACGAATGTACCTGAGGCAATTTGCCCCACTGAGACCAAATGGCCCGCGTCCCGATCGGCCCGCGAAGAGCGGCCGTTGGCACGTTCGTTGCGACACCGGAAGGGCAATGAACATGAAGGCGATGTCGACGCTTGCGCTGGCTCTTTTGCTGACGGTGGCTTGCGCCACGACCTTGACCGGGCGCAAACAACTCGCGCTCATCGATGACGAACAGATGGACGCGCTAGGCGCCGCGGCCTTCAGCGACTTGAAGGAGCAGGCCGAGCTCGAGCGCAGCCCGGAGGTCGTCGACTACGTGGCATGCGTAGCGAATCACATCGTGGAGGTCGTCCCGAAGGGCGGTGCGGCGCCAGAAGATGGAAACTGGGAGATCGCGGTATTCGAGGATTCCAGTCCAAATGCGTTTGCGCTCCCTGGGGGCAAGATTGGCGTACATACCGGTATGCTCGGCGTCGCTACGACGCCAGGGCAGCTAGCCGCCGTCATCGGGCACGAGATCGGACACGTTCTCTTGCGCCACGGAAACGAACGCTTGTCGCAGACCATCGTGGCGCAGAGCGTCCTGGAGGCCGGGTCGATCGCGCTGGGTCAGATGACCCCCGAGTACCGCGACGCCATCGTGGGCGGCCTCGGGGTGGGTGCGCAATACGGGGTTTTGCTTCCGTTCAGCCGCAAGCACGAAAACGAAGCGGATGCGGTGGGGCAGCGTTTCATGGCTCAAGCCGGCTTCAATCCGGCAGAGGCGGTTACGCTTTGGCAGAAGATGTCCGAGCTGAGCGATAGCGGCCAGCCCCCAGAATGGATGTCGACGCATCCCGCTCACGAGACCCGTATCGAGCGACTACGAGACAACCTGCCTCTTGCGACTGAGCTCTATCTCGAGGCGCGCGCTGCAGGCAAAGACCCACAATGCGTACCTCCTTCGCTTACCTCGAGCTCCTAGCGCCTCTCGAGCGCGAAGCCGACCTCTAGTGTGACTTGGTAGCTCTCGACCTCGGCGCCAGGCGCTAGATTGCCGCGCACCTCGACGAGCTCGAACCAAGAGTGACCCTTGATCGTTCGCGCTGATTCCTCGAGCGCAGCATGAATGGCCGCTTCGATGCTCTCCGAGGACTGCCCGGTTACCTTGATGTGCTTGTAAACGTGGGATGCCATGGGGCACCTAGATGCAAAGCCCATGCCGCCAGCAATCGAGCATCATGAGCACCGATTGGCACGAACCATGCGTGACAGGAAAAGAGAGGAGGATCGCCAAATGCAAACGATCGACACGCCGTCGCTACAGGAGAAAATCGAGAACAATCCCAACTTGAAGCTGGTCGAGGTTCTGGACCCACAACAGTACGACGAGTTCCACCTTCCCGGTGCGAT
>DATIUW010000103.1:0-82048 GCA_035466435.1 Polyangiales bacterium
GTCGTTCTCCCAGTTCTGCTCTTTGCTTTGGCGGCCTCCGATATGGAGATTGATGGCCCCAGTCGCTGATTCGGTCGTACGTGGTCGGATTCCACGCCGAGTCGTCTACGGTGCGTCCGCCCCATCCGAGCTCGCACTCGAAGCCGGAAGGCGTGACGCAATAAAAGCTCACCATCTGGTCGTTCGGATGGCGGCCGAGACCTTGCACGACGCGCACGCCATGGGCGAACGCTCGGTCGAGCGCCGCGCCGACGTCGTCGAGTGAGCCCATCTGCAGCATGAAGTGGTGAAGGTGCTTGGGTATCCCCGTGCCGAGCGCCACCGTGTGATGGCGGCGGTTGACGTGGAGAAACGTGATGTCGACCTCGAAGTCGCCCGGAAGCGTGCAACGGATGTGGTCGCTCAGGCTGAAGCTCAAGAGCTCCTCGAAAAACGATCGCGTTTCGGCGATGTCGTGTGCGCGCAGCGCGAGATGGCCGACGCCCTGCTCACCGGTGACGAACCCGGTCGGCACGAGCTTGCGCCCAAAGGGCGTCTTCGCAGGTAGAGGCCCGTGACACAGCTCGATGGCGACCCCGCCGGGCTCGAAGGTCCGGACCAAGCCTCGGACGCCGCGCGCTCTTGCATCGTCCTCCGATGCCGGCTCGACCGAACGGCCGGAGCGGCGAATGCGCTCGGCAAGCCCGTGCAGCGCTCGTTCGTCGCTGACGTCGAAGCCCAACGCCACCAAGTCGTCCGCGGGGCCCCTTCGCAGCAGAATTCGTGCGGCGCGGCCGTCCGTGCGGTAGGGGAGCAGGCCTTCGGCGAGCGCCTCGCCACGTTCGACGCCGATCACTTTGGTGAGGAAGCGATCCCAAGCGTCGAGGTCCGACACTTCGAAGAGAAAGTAACCAAGGCTTTGCACGTCCGAGCCCATCATCGCCTCAGAGAAAGAAATCCGTCGTCTGCTCGCCCATCAACAAGCCACCGTAGTTTCGTTGTGTCTTGAGCGGATTGTTGGCGTGGTGCGCGCGGGCGGCGTGAATGTCTTGAAAGAACCGCTGAACGTCTTGGTCGAGGAAGATGGCGGAGCCTCCGCTGGCCATGAAGAGATCATCGAGGGCTTTGACCATTCGATCGGTTGCCGCGCCCGCATTGGCGCGATACGCGACGCGCTCCTCGATGCCGATGCGCTCACCTGCTTCGGCCTTCGACATCATTTCGTTCCAGTCGTTCCGCAAAAGGGCCCGGACCTCGCGCATGGCCAAGGTAGCGCGCGCACAGGTCTCGAGATTGAACGGATCGTCGGAGGCGCTCTTTCCGTCGGCGCGGCCCTTCCTATCCTTGTTGAGCGCCACGTAGGCTTCGAGCGCACCCTGCAGCATGCCAATGGCAGGCGTGGCCACGGTCCGCGTGAAAAGCTGCCCGAAAGGCACGCGATAAAGCGGGCTCTGGTTCACTTCGTTTCCCGGGCTCTGCAGGCGGTACGCGTCCGACATTCGATGCACCCGGTGCTCGGGGACGAATGCATCGCGCACCACGACCGATTTGCTGCCGGTGCCCTTCAAGCCCGACACGAACCAATCATCGACGAGCTCGTAGTCGGAGCGCGGGAGGAGCAACGTGAACATGTCCGGCGGCTTGCCTTCCTCCTTGGGAGCGAACGCGCCGAGAAACGCCCACTGGCAATGATCCGAGCCGCTCGAGAAGCCCCACTTCCCGCTCAGCCGGTATCCCCCTTCCGCTCGCGTCACCTTGCCGACGGGCATGTACGAAGATGCAATGAGGGTATCGAGCCCGTCCGGACCCTCCCAAACGTCTTTCTGCGCCTGTTCGGCAAAGAGCGCGAGCTGCCAATTGTGTACGCCCACCACGCCGAGCACCCATGCAGTCGACGGGCACGCCGATGCTACTTCGATGGCAGCGTCGAAAAACTCGACCGGGTGGCACTCGTGCCCTCCCCATCGCCTCGGTTGCAACATGCGGAAGAAGCCCATGTCCTTGAGCTCCTCGATGGTCTCGTCGGGGATGACGCGGTCCGCGTCGGCCTTTGCATTGCGTTCACGAAGAACGGGTTTGATGTTGCGAGCAAGCTCGACGAAGTCCCTCTTTGTTGCCGTAGCCATGCGCTGGGTCCTCGCTATTCGGCGGCGTCGGCGGCTTGGCTGCGCGGTGAGTAAAACTGCGCGTACCAACGGCGAAACTCTCCGATGGGGCCGTCGCCATCGCACAGGATCGGCCGATCCAAATAGATCTTGTTCTCCCAAATGCGTACGTCCTGCAGGTATCCGTCACGCATGTTGTCGATGAAATGGTCGATCAGCTCATCCGTCATGCCCTTGGTCGCCTTCATCGAAACGCCAAATCGCAGCATGACGTGCTCGTCGTCGATCGGAGTGTGGGCGTTGATGATTACGCCGAGGCCCTTGCCGTACATCTTGGTCACCTGATAGGCAGGTCCGTAATAGGTGGCGGTCGATTCGAATTCGTCTTTGCCGCCATGCACGGGATAGGCGACGGCCTTGATCTTCTGCTGTCCCACGTGCCCGTCATACGTATTGCTGAACGAGCCAGGAATCGGATGGGTGTTGTGCACCGGGATGAAGTGCCCGGCGTCTGCGAGGTTCTCGGCGATCGCGAGGGGCGGCGTCTTGATCTCGAGCTTCGCGTATCGCCAAGGAAGGAATTCCGAATCCTCCCACTCCTCGAGAACGGGGATCTCCCAGTCCGGCTGACCCTTTTCCCGATCGTGCCAAACGAAGATCATCCCGTTGCGCTCGCGCACCGGCCAGCATGCGACGGCTGCTTTCGGCGGGACCCGCTTTGCGTACGGGATCTCGACGCATTTGCCCGTCCCATCGAACTTCCATGCGTGGAACGGACACACGATTCGCTCGCCTTCGATCTTGCCGCCGTGTCCGAGGTGCGCGCCCATGTGAGGGCAGTACGCGTCGAGCACCTTCGGCTCTCCCGACTCGGTACGAAACAAGACGAGCTCCTGTCCGAACCGTTTGAGCGGCACCACTTGGCCCGGCGCGAGCTCGTCGGAGAACATCAACAGGAACCAGCCCCGCGCAAAGCCTGCCCAAGGGTTCGTCTTCGTTTCGTCGGTCATGTCGCGACTCCCATCGTCACGCGGCCACCAGGCGTAGCGCCGCAAGACTAGAACGTGTTTCACTAGAACATGTTTCAATTCTCATGCCAGGGCAAACCGCTTGCCGGAAGCTCGTTTTTGTTGACTTTGTGAGCGCAGCCGGCGCAGATCCTGCGCTTTTTGACCAATCCGCGCATATTTTGCGCCACCAAAAAAGAAGTGCTGTCCATGTATTGACCAATAAAAGCTAGACAGTATATAGACAGACATGGACGAGAGCCGGCGACCAAACGTAGTCATTGCGGGAGCCTCGGGTTTCGTCGGACAAGCCCTCGCGCCCCTTTTGTCGCGCTCATTCCGCGTCATCGGCTTGTCGCGTTCGGTGCGCGAGCCCGGCGGCGGCTTCGACGAGTACCGCTCCTGCGACCTCTTTTCATTGAAGGAGGCCGAAGAAGCCCTGCAGGGCGCCGAGTACGCCGTCTACCTCGTCCACAACATGATGCCCACCACGCGATTCACGCAAGGTGACTTCGCAGACCTCGATGTAGTCTGCGCCGACAATTTCGCGCGCGCGGCCGCGGCTGCTGGCGTCAAGCAAATCGTCTTTTTGAGCGGTCTCCTTCCAGACGGTACCGAGCTATCGAAGCATCTCGAGAGCCGGTTCGAGGTCGAGAAGACGCTTGCCGGCCACGTGGTGCCGGTGACGACCTTGCGTGCGGGTTTGATTCTCGGCGGACGAGGGTCTTCGTTCCAGATCATGGCCCGGTTGGTCGAGCGCCTTCCCGTCATGGTGTGTCCACGGTGGACCAACATCCGGACACAGCCGGTCGCGCTTTCCGATGTGGTTCAGATGATAAGCGGCGTCATCGGCCGAGAAGAGCACTACGACCGCGTGTACGACATCGGTGCGCCTGACGTGGTCACGTACAAACAGATGATGGCCATGACGGCCGCGGCGATGGGCAAGCGGCGATTCTTCATTCCTTCCCGGTTCATGTCTCCGGGCCTGTCTCGCCTGTGGGTCACGCTCATCACGGGTGCGCCCAAAGCCTTGGTCGGTCCTCTCGTACAGAGTCTGCGGCACGAGATGATCGTACGCGACGACGATCTTGCCGAGCAGCTCGGAATAGAGCGCATATCCACTCGCGAAGCCATTCGACAGGCGATAGCCGAAACTGACGGTTCTCCCCCGCACGCGTTCCGTGGGGCCAGCTCGCGTCAACGATTGGTTCGCTCGGTGCAACGCATGCAACTACCCGCGGGCTGGACGGCACAGCGGGCAGCCGCCGAATACTTGCAATGGTTGCCGCGCTTCTTGCGAGCGTTTCTTCGCGTGGACGTGCAGTCCGCGAATTGCTTCCGTTTCGTACTCGGACCGGTGCGTGCACCATTGCTGGAGCTCACCAGAGCCCCAGGCCGCAGCAGCCCAGATCGTCAGCTCTTCTACGTGACAGGCGGGCTTCTATCCCGCACCCACGGGAGACCTCGTTTCGAGCTACGCCAAGTCCTCGGCGGACGGACCCTGCTGACGGTCGTGCACGACTACGAGCCTCGCTTGCCTTGGCTCGTCTACATCCTTTCGCAGGCGATCTTCCACCAGTGGCTGATGAGCCGCTTCGCAAAGCATCTCTCGCAAGGCACCACGACAATTCCGGTGCGGAGCGGGTACTCGATGACGGAATACGAAAGATGGATGTAAGCACCACCACCCCATTCATCGTCAGGCGAATCATCGTATTCCAAAGCATCGAGTACCCGCGCCCGCGCCACTAATCAACGGCACAACCATGAGCGACAACGTGAAAGAAATGAGCGGACTCTATCCCATGCGCGTCGTAGCGCGTCTCACCGGTCTCACTGCGGACACCATCCGCGTCTGGGAGCGACGGTATGGTGCAGTCGATCCGGACCGAACGGAAGGCAACAAGCGTCGATACACCGGTGCGCAAGTTCGGCGTCTGGTGCTGCTTCGGCGCGCTACGGAGGTCGGGCATTCGATCGGTCAAGTCGCACGGCTTCGTGACGACGAGCTGCGGCGACTCATCGGCGAAACGGGACCCGACATCAGCAGCAAAGTTTCGCTCTATGCAGCGGTCGTCGAAGATTACATGCAAGCCATCTTCGACTATGACGTACAGCGAGCCGAGTCGATATTGACTCGAACCGCGGCGATCTTGCCGCCCATGACGCTGACCTTGGAGGTCGTCGTGCCGCTCATGCGCCGCGTCGGAGAGGCTTGGACCTCGAAGGAGCTCCGAATCTCCCACGAGCACATCATATCCGGTCAGTTGCGAAGCCTGCTCGGGGCCCTCATGCGGCACACCGATCCCGTAGCGGGCGCACCTCGTGTCATCGTGGCGACTCCACCCAATCACCTGCACGAGTTCGGTGCGATCATCGGAGCGTTCATGGCCGCAAGCCGCGGCTTCGAGCCGATCTATCTCGGCACCCACATGCCGTTCGACGACATCGGCGAGGCAGCCGATCAAAGCGGCGCCTCGTTGATTCTCTTGAGCATCGCCAGAGATTGCGAGCCCGGCGAGCGCGAGGTGCTCGCCGCGGGCATCGATAGCCTCGCAAAGAAGCACGAGGTTTGGATCGGACTTCCCGAAGGACACGAGCTTTCGAGCCGTCCGCTCTCCGCTCGAATCATGCACCGCTACGAGGATCTGGACGCTGCCCTGACGAGGCGCCCGCTCGAGCGCGCCGAAAGCCTGGGATAGAAGGCGACGAAAGCCGGTCGTTCGTCGAGGGTTATCCTCTATACTCGCGCGATGCTCAAAGCCTCGTCGTTGGTCCCATGTTGCATCGTCGGCGCGCTCACCTTTGGAGCCTGCGGCGATGATGAGCCCACGCCGGCGCTACGCCGGGTGGTAACCGCCGATTGGCTCAATCAATCGCTCACCGTGCTCGACTACGCAAAGCTCGTCGATGGGCAGAGTGCTGCGACCGAAGCAATCGTGGACACGATCGATCTTTCCGCGTGGGAGCCTGGACCGATCGAGGTGGAGCTCACTCCGGATGGGAACACCGCGGTGGTGTCGGTAGGCCCGGCGTTCTTCGACGGTCTGCCCAGTCTCGTCGGAGGTCCGGACATTCCTGCCGGAGGAGCGTTGCTCATCGTCGATTTGGAATCCGGAGCAGCCGATGAAGTCCAAACGGAGGACGTTCCGCTCGGGATCGCCGTCAGCCCCGACGGCACGCGCGCCTACACCGCCAACTACGGCACGGATGGAGCCCGGGGGGATAGCCTCTCCGTGATCGACATCCCCGGTCGACGCATCATCGAGGAGATCGCCGTCGGAAACGGCCCCGAGCAGGTCGCTTTGAGCCCGGACGGCTCGCTCGGCATCCTCAATGTCGTCAGTCGAGGCGGTGTCCGTGTATTCCAGACCTCCGACGTCGCCGGCACGATGACCGACGTGATCCCGACGGGGAACGATCCCTCGGACGTGTCCTTTTTGGACGGCAACGATCGTGCCGTCGTCGCCAACACCTTCAGCTTCACCGTCACGCTGATCGACACCTCGGACCCGACCAGCCCGCGCGTGATCGACGACGTGTCCCTCGGAACCGGAGTTCCGTACGGGCTCACGTACGTGGCGTCGCGGGCCGAGATCCTAGCGCCCACCGGCGCGACCGCGCCCGGCTTCCCGACCAGCCTCATCACGATCGCTCGAAACGGAGACACTCTGAGCGCCGCCGCGCCGCTGCAGCTTCCGGGGGAAAACTTTCCACTCGTCGCCGCGGCCGACTCGGAAGGCGCCTTTGCCTTCGTGGCGCACATCGTCGATCACGAGCTGTCCATCATCGAGCTCGCAACCGGACAGATCCGATCAATTCAATGGCTGAGCGCCCCCGGGCCGTCGTATGTCGCGATTCAGCCCTGAACGTACGATCCGATCGAACCCGCCATTCCGTTGACGACGGAACATGGGCTCCAGGCGCTCGTCCCACCTATATTGGAATGGAGAGAAAGAGGGGTCTTTCTCTCATTTGGGGGTTGAGAGATGTCTGTTCTTCGTCGTTGGGGAGTCGTTGGTTTCGTGTTGGCCGCACTGTGGCTCGCGCCCGGTAGAGCAAGGGCCTTTCCAGACGAACCGTACAGCCTCGATGAAGGCAAGAAGGCGCACACCGAGCGCTTTCACGTCCTCGGTGAGATCGGCCTCTTTGCAGGCAAGCGTGAGGGAGATCAGCGCTCTGTCCTCGTCAGCCCGCTCTTGGAGATGCGCTTGCAGCTTGCTTATAGCGCGCTCATGCAGGTCGTCTGGGGTATGGCCTATGCAAACGTGGACCGTGAGGATGCCGATCCGGAAAACACGTTCCGCTTGGGAAACCCCTACATCGCGTTTCACTACCAGGGAAAGAAGAACCAGTTCTCGTATCGCATCGGCGTGGGCGCCACGATTCCTGCGGCCACGGTTCCGGACGATTTCATCGACCAGGCGACCGCGACGGAGGCGTATCAGTTGGCCGCAGCGATACGCGGCAACAACATGTTTTGGCTCTGGGATCCGCACACGGTGAGCGTCATCGTTCCCGTGGCGTTCGAGCGGGACAAGCCGAGCGGTTTCGTGTGGGGTGCCTATCTAGACACCGGTGCGCTGATCAAGCTCAACGACAAGAACCCCCGCACGTCGAAGACGGATTTCATCATGCAGATGGCGGCGATGATGGGCTATCAGGCCACGGATTGGCTCCGGGTCGGCTCGCGTTTCAGCTTGGTTCTGATCCCCAAGTACAGAGAAGCCAACACACAGCTCGCGGTCGAGCCCTTCTTGCGCTTCGGTAAAGACAACGCCTTTGGCGCAGTTCGGGTGAACATCAACATCGACAACCCGAACGGGTTCTCCTTCGACTCCCGTCAGGTCTGGGGCCTGCGGATCGGTGGCGGCGCCGCGTTCTAGCGGTCGCCTACACGAAGATCGGCAAATCCTCACCAGCCAGTGGGAAGGCGGCCTTGTAGTCGTCGGGTACGCCCGCGAGGTCCCGCAATGCGCGGTGCACGTGGGCGATGGACAGCCTCGTCCCTTCGGCCGTATCTGGCGAGCCCGTCGGCTCGAGCGTCACTGGATCGACGAGGTAGAGTCCGTGCCGATCGTCCGTGCCGCCGATCACCCGGTTTCCGGGGATCCCCGGGCCCATCATCATCATGCTGCTGATCGGCCAGTGGTCCTTGCCATTGCCGTTGTTGTAGCCCGGGGTCCGGCCGAAGTCCGATCCCATCACGATGGCGACCTTGTCGGCGATACCCATGCGCTCCGCTTCCTGCATGGCGAAGCTGGCGCCGTTCACGAAGTCGATGAGGCGTGGCAGGTGATTGTTGTCATGGTTTCCATGCGTGTCGAATCCGCCCATGCTGACACTGACACTCACGGAGAGACCCGCCTGATACGCCGCCAAAGCGACCTGGATCTGGCGCTCGATCTGGTTGTTGGAGAACTCGTCTGGCAGAGACTCCGACACTCGCTTCAGATCGTCTTGCCCGAGCCTTGCTAGCATGAGCTCGTTTTGGCCTTCCCAAATGCGCGGCAGGCGCTGCTTGCCCTGTAGTCTCAAGAGGCGGAGCTGCTGCTCTCGTTGGACGATGGCCGGCACGTCGGCATGACCGAAGTAGTTCTGCTCCGAACCGGTCGGGTCGGGGCGGGCGGGAAATGCAAGGTTGTGTAGAAGCCCTCCATCGCCGAGAGGCACTGCATTGGTGACGCCCTGGGTATCGAGGTAGCCACCGTAACCGATCAACGGCATGGGTAGGTTCGGGCCGTGTGTCGCTGCGATCAGAGCGCCAATCGGCGGATGTCCCTCGGCGGTCCGCCCGCTCCACGTCCCGCGGGTTCCCTGGTCGTGGCCGTTGGTTCCCGTATCCATGCCGTTGATGACGAGCAGGCGCGGATAATGTGTCTGAAAGAAGGTATCGAGCGCGGTTTGGTCGTCTCCGAGCGGCGCATAGCGAATGTTGCCCGCAGTTCGGATGTCGTCCCTCGAGAAGCGGCCCATCGGGTCGTTCTCGTTCTCGTTGGCGCGTCCCTTGGGGTCACAAAGATGGGTCGGATCCCACCCGCCACCAGCGTGCATGAAGATCCAGTAGGTCCCGGTGTATGCCGAGCTGGTGATCGATTGGGCGCGCCCACGCAGCGGGTCCACGACGGACGGCAAGACACAGGTCAGTCCGGCCCAGCCTGCGACACGTAAGAAATCTCGACGATCCACGGCTAGTCCTCCCTCACTCGTAAAGAAACTGGTAATCGGACAGCAAATAGCTCACAGCCGCCATCCAAGCGCGGAGCGTGTAGTCCTGGTCCAGACGGATGCGACGCCCATCGGGAAGCGAGTCACCGGTCATCCGGTCGTTGAAGAGTCGGCAGGGCTCCGCCAATTCTTCGGAAACCGAGCCGTCGGCCAAGCCTTGTCGGCCGAGACTGTGAGCTTCCATCAACACGCCCACGGTGGCGTCGATCTCTGGGTCGTCACTCGACAGCTCCTCGCCCAAGATCCGCGAATGCAAGTGGCGGATGTTGTCGCGGACCTGGTTGGAGGCCTCGGACAGCGGCGTGTCTCGATCGATGTACGGGAAAAGCAGCCGTTGGTTGGCGGGTTTCGAGAAATCGTATGGAACGGCCGAGCACGCGACCTCGTATGCCATTCGTTGTGCGAGGCTCGCCATGACTCCGTTCGGATCGGTGACGCGCTGGGTCACCAAGTCCGAATCGATTCCGCCATAGAAGATGCGGTACTGGTTCAACAGGTAGTCAGTCTGACCAGGCCGCCGCCTCCAGCGGACACCCGTGGTCGCCTCGATCTTGCGCGACAGGTGCTCGGGTGTGAGAAGCCGCGCCGTCCCGAAGGTGGATAGCTCCTTTTCCATGTCGGAGGTCGATGGCGTGGCATTCTTCGCGCGGAAGTAGGGGCTGAGCACGATCTCCCGGACCAGCAGCTTGAAGTTGTATCCGCTGTCGATGAAGCGTCGCTGAATGACTCGCAAGATCTGCTGTTGCAGGTTGTAGGCACGCTCGAGCGCGGGGTCGACATCGGGATCGAGCTGCGGCTCTTCATCCGGAAGTGGCGGAGGTGGAGGAGGGGGCGTGTCATCGATCCCCCCTTCGCCGCCAGCGCCGCCCATGCCGCCAGCGCCTCCAGCACCGCCAGCACCCGCGGCGCCGCCAGCACCACCGATGCCATCGTCGCCAGCAGATCCACCCATGCCGCCCATGCCGCCGTCAGGATCCATCATGGGATCCGGATCGATCACCGGATCGGGATCGACGATGGGATCCTGAAGGGCGTCCTCTGCCATCTCAGGCGTCATCGCCGCCGCGATGTCGAGAATTTTCTGACCCGTCAGGCCCTCGAACACCGTCTTGACGGTGGCCTGCGCGAACCGCGGATTCTGAGCGAGGCGGCTCGCAAACCACCGCAGCGCCTGCTTGCGCTCGCGATCGGGCAACGTTTCTCCGTTGAAGCCGGGCGGTAAGATGTAATCCGCATCGAACCATTCGCCGCGCCCGCTGTATTCGCCACGTTCGTTCCAGTTCATGAAGAGGCCGGCCACCGGATCCATGGTCGTGTGACAGACGGTGCAGTTCGGGTTGGTGAGCGTCGGATTTTCGCCGAAGTCCGCGCTGGCATCGACCGGCCGGTTGCCGAACTGGTTGATGTCGATGTCGAGGAAGAACCAATAGGCCATGCGCGAGCGATGACGATTGATGTTGGTGTCGCTCGTCGGAAAGCGGTTCAGGAACATCGCAGACGTCAGAATGCCGGCGTGCGGGATGCCAGGGATTTGAACCTCTCGAAAGTTTTCGGGACTCTCTCCGATTCCAAGTGGAACGTCTGGCAGTCCGACCAACGAGAGCGCCGAGTATCCGTTCGCCATCGTGTAGTTCGCGGTGAGGACCTCGGTGAACGGCTTTTCGTTTCGGACCACGTGTGCGATGAGCTCGAGCGGCTCACGTGCCAACGAGTCGTTGGTGAGCTCTGCCGTTTCGTCGTCGTCCGGATACTTTCGCTCGAACCAGCGAAGGTTCGGGTACACTTCTTCGTCGAGAAGCTCGATCGCGTTTTCGCGGCCGAGGTACTTGTCCGTGAGGAAGTGATCGTTGTAAAGCTCGATCACACGGTCGAAGAAACGCTCTTCGCGCATGATTTCAGCGAGCGACGCCTCGAGGCCCTGTTGACCGTGCTGAGCGGTCGTCTGTTGCTGTCGCTCGGTGGGTAGCTTGCCGGTCAGCTCGAGGCTCGCCTTCCGGAGAGTTTCCGTCCACGAGAGCAGCTCGAGCGTGCCTTCGTAGGGGTTGGCGAAGCCCTCCGATGGCGGGCAGGCGTCGATGTTCTGCGTGGAGCAACCTCCGAAAAGCGTGGGCTCGCTCTTGCAGCCGGGCGTCGAAACCGCCGCCCCTAGCAGCAAGATGAGAGCACCAGCGCTCAGGTCGCGATGGATGCGCGAATGACTAATCTGCACAGCCACAGGTTAACACGCAGAAACCACCCTAGGGGACTAGAATTTCAGTGCATTACACTACGAATTAGTTAGAAAGTGATCCTTAGGGGTGTATTTAATTTGTAATTCGTCTTGCACAGGCGTCCCAACGTGCGATGATTATTTAGGAAAGTGTGATTGCATTTTTCTTTCGTCACTGTTGAAAGTGCATTCCCATTGTGTGAAATAGAAGAGCAATTTTACACCTCAAACTGATTTGGAGACGCATGCTTCGTACACGAATGAACTTGGTTCGATCGACACTCGCGGTCGTTTGTGGCTTGGCCTTCGCCGCCTGCGGAGACAGCGGCGACAACACGGAGCCCCGGCTCCGCAACCTGGTGTACTGCGAGAATCCCGAAGTCGCAGCACCTTCCTGCGCCCTCGAGGGTTACTCAGTCTCGAACGATTCCGCGCTTCGCGCGAAGCTCGACGGTTGTGCGCTCGCAGGCTGTCACGGGGATTTCTCTTCCACGTTCAGCTTGGACCTCTCCGGTTCGTTGGAGGCCGGCTTGTCTGCGCTGACCATGACCACGAGCACCAGCGGGGACTACATCGTCGACGACTTCGACCCGGATTGCAGCAACATCCTCACCAAAGTTACCGATCAGCCAGCAAGTGGGTTGCGGATGCCTCCGGCGCCGTACCCCTCCTGGAGCAACGACGAGATCGACTGCTTCCGTGCGTACCTGAACGAGCTGTACCCGCAGTAGCGAAAGCGAGCTCCGTTCAGCCGTGCTCGGCTCGCCGGATGCCGAGGTTGACGATCTTCTGGAGCAAGGCGGGGTAATCGATGCCGGCTGCCTGCGCCGCGCTCGCGAACTCCTCTCCTTCCGCGATGTCGGGGTTGGGGTTGGCCTCGAGGAAGTAGAGCTCGCCAGATTCGTCGAGCCGGAAGTCGATCCGTACGTATCCGTCGGTGCCGAGCCGCCGGCAGATTCGTCTGGCTAGCGGGCCGATGCGCCGCTGCACCTCGTCGGGGAGCTTACGGGCGCGCCCGATCCGCACCCCGTACTTCTCCTGGTAGCCGAGGTCCCACTTGACCTTGCGCGTGGCAATCTTGGGGGCGTCCTCTCGGACGTTGTCGAGGAAGAGCTCCCAGGTGGGAAGCACTTGCAGCCGATGGTTGCCGAGCACCGCCACATAGAGCTCGCGCCCTTCGATGTACTGTTCGACGACCGCGTCGGTCTGTATCTTCTCGTGGATGAACGCGATCCGTTCCTCGAGGGCCTTGTCGTTGTAAACCACCGATGCCTGCGCGATCCCATAGCTTCCTTCCTCGATCAGCGACTTGACGATCAGCGGAAACTCCAGGCGGCTCGGTCGAGAGATCTTCCGGTACCTGGGGAACACCTTGAATCGCGGCACGTGAATTCGGTGATACGTCAACACCTTCTTCGAAAGTGCCTTGTCGCGCGCCAACAAGAGCCCACGCGGGTTACAGCCGGTGTAGGGCGTGCGTTGAAGCTCCAGGTACCCGACTACGTGCGTATCGAACATCGCCTCGCCGCCAAACTCTTCGAGGAGATTGAAAACGACGTGCGGTTGGAACTCCTCGATGGCGGTCCGAAGCGGCGCGAGCTCGTACCCGAGGCCCACGACCATCACTTCGTGCCCCAAGAACCGCAATGATTCGCGCACGTCGAACTCGGTTTGAAAAGGGGCAATCTCGGCGGGAGAGAGCTTGCTGATGTCTTCCGGCGGGATGAGGGTTTCGTGTACGAGTACGATGATCCGTCTTCGCTTTATAGTGGGTGCCATGTGTCCCGCCGGTGCAGAAGGTGCACCGTGTGCACCGTCAGCATGATGGCAAAGTCGAGCTTCGTTCGACGCTCCCCTTTGGTCAGCCGCAGCCGTAGCTCGCGGCACCGTCCGATGATATCACGAAGTACCTGATCGACGGTGAACTGGTATTCGCCCGTGAAGAGCGCAATCTGTTCGCGGATTTGGCGCCGATGACGCCGGAGGAAGGAAGCGGCGGTTTCGTTGTTCCGATACTTCGGCGAGTCGCTGAAAATCTTGAACAAATCCCGATCGTATTCCTTGCTGAAGCCCGGGCTGTAGTGCGCCTGGCGGCGCTCGTAGTGAGTTCTCAGCGTGTAGCGGAGCCGAGAAAGCGAGTAGGGTCGGGCGCGAGTACGGACCGGAGGCTTCTGGCTCGAGAGATCGGAAGCGAGCTCCTCGACGTATTCGAGCTTCCGCAGCGCAGGCCATCCTTCGTATTGCTTGCGCCAGTGGGAACGGGGTGCGAGCCAAACCGCAAACGTTTCCGCGAAGTCCTCGACTGGATGAGCCTGTGCATACCAGCCGTCGAGGTGCTCGACGAAGCTCTTGCTGACCGGGTTGGGCCGATAGAAGTCGGGGTAGGGGTCCGATGCGTGTCCGAACGTACGTTGCCACCGCTTCCGCCGTTGTAGATTGTAAGCGTGTTGCAAAGCGTGGCCTGCTTCGTGGCGCAACAAGCGCATGCATTCCGTACGCGTTCCGCCTTCGACTTCGAACATCATCTGTCTCTCGAGGCGGATTAGGCGAGGATGCGCCAGATAGAAGGGAATGCCGATGCCCGGAATGCCGTCCGGCGAGCACCACTCGTCCGCAAGCCAAGCGTGGGGACGGAAGCGGCGAAGGTCTCTTGCATCGAGCTCTTCGTGCAGCCGCTCGACACAGTCCTCGAGCCAGGTGCCCGCGAGGGTCAGCCCCAAATCACACAGGCGAACGTCCAGGAGCTCCTCGGTTGGCAGGCCTTTCCAATCGATGGGCACGACGTCCGGAGCTTGAAGGATCTATCCTCTCACGACAACGAGTGTTTGCCAGCCCGTCGCGCTCACCAAGGCAGACGCTCACCGTTGGCGTGCCAGAACCCACCCGACGTTTCGAGCGTGAGCTCGTCGATTCGTGAGACGAGTCCATCGACGGCCTCTTCCACTGGAACCCCGTGATTGCCGGTCATGCGAGTAGCGACCATACCCGGATGCAGCACGGCAACGGCAATTCGCTCGCTCCGCAAGTCGTGGGCAAGGTTCACGCCGGCCATGTTCAGAGCCGCTTTCGACATGCGATATCCGTAATACCCGCCGGATCCGTTGTCGCCGATGGAGCCCATCCGGCTGGTCATGAGGATCAGCTTGGAGCCGCTGCGCAAGTGATCCCGCAAAACCGAGGTAACCAAGAGCGGACCGAGCGTGTTGGTCTCGAACTGCTTTCGAATCCCGTCGAAGTCCAGATCATGAAGAGGCTCGTCGAGCATGATGCCCGCGTTGTTGATCAACACGTCGATTTCGGCATCGCCGAGCTCGCGAGATACCATCTCGAGCGCGTCCTTCTTCGTGACGTCGACGTTCTCGATCACCCGGACGCCGACCTCGCGTAGCTCAGGACTGGCATTTCGACACAAAGCGACGACCTCGTCGCCGCGTCCCTTCAACTGACGTGCGAGCTCCAAGCCGATACCGCGATTTGCACCCGTGATTACAACCCTCGCCATGACTGTCTCCTCCTTCGGAGGGATCATAGCGCTCCTCGGGCATTGTCCAGCCCGATCCGATCACCAAATGGGAACGCAGAGTCGATCGCCTGCGATCATCTCGCAGCCAAAGCCCGATGCGACGTCGCAATCGGAATCGATGACGCACCGTTCGACACAGATTCGGGACGTGACGGGTCCTCCGAGCATGACGTGATCGATACAAGCGCCAGGGAGCGCATTGAAGTCGGAGAAGGGGCAGTCGAGATCATCGAAGCATCCCACCGTGCAGATTGCGTTGACGTACTCGGTGTACCGATCGGCCGGAAGCGCTAGCTCCTCACAATAGTTGCCCGCGTAACAGTCGATGTCCGAATAGCAGGTTTCGTACATGATGGACCTCGGCGGAGGCGCGTAGATCTCGTCGTCGTACTCCCCCACGAAAATGCAGCCTGAAAACGATGATGCGATGAGCGCGGTGGCAAACCATGGCAAACACGGAATGATTCGAAACGGCATGGCAAACGTCTCCTCGGGGGATAGACGCTCGGCTGCGCCGTCGATTCAATCGCGATGGTGGGTGCGGAAAACCGCTAAATCGTGACGTGCACGACGTGGCCTTCGTAGGCCGCGACGCCTTCGTCGACCTTCTCACCAAGCTTCCGCGCCAACGTGACCAGCGCACGCGCAATGGCGAGCTCATCGCCGATCATGGGACGGTTCGGGTCCTCTGGATTCCGACGGGCCTTGCCGACTCCCACTAGCTCAGTGCCATCGATCGTGAGGCGCGCCGTTGCATCCGTCGCGTGACCCTCCTCGACGACGTTCACGTTCACGGTGAATGTCTTTGATGCGGACATTTGGATACCTCCTCGAGCGAGAAACCAGCATAGGGGAAGTTGGCCTTTTCCGTCCACGACTATCGCGATGCGCTTCGAGCGCGTTGGTTTCGCCGGGCTTGGCGTGCGCGGCTGGCGCTGACGTGCCACGGTAGCGCCGCAACCGGGCAGTATCAGGGAGAGTGAACCATGCGTTCATCGCGTTTCGTTTCAGTTGGTGTTGCGCTGATTTTGCTCGCACCGGCATGCAGCAGCGGCAGCAGCACGACCGGCAGTGATTGGACGGTCGATGCCGGCGCGCTCAAGCTGCGCGTGACGGATTCGCCGTGGAACATGTCCTTCTTCGACCAAGACGGAAGCGAAGTCCTGGTCGAGCATGGGGGCACGGGAGACGGCCCCACCGGAAGTCTCGCATTGCACATCGGTGAGCCGCCTGCCGGAAACGGGCAGCAACCCACCCTTCCTCCGCTTCGAGATGGAGAGCCATCAACGCCACCTGCACGTGACACCGGCTGGGCTCACGCCGTCGCCGTGGAGTCTTCTCGGTACGAAGGCGAGTCCTACGTGGCTACGATCGCCACCTCGCTGCCGGATCGCAAGCTCGAGCTGGTCGCGTCCCCTTCCGGGGATGGCGTGATCGAGATCACGGTGAGGCCACAGAGCGCCGAGGGGGTGCAGGCGCTCGGCATTGGTTTCTTGGCGGCGCAGGAAGAGCGTTTCGTGGGGTTCGGTGAGCGCAGCAATGCGGTCAATCAGGCTGGCTGGGCTCTGGAGCATTACGTGGCCGACGGTCCTTACTATGACGAGGCGGAGTACACGATCATGGGCGCCGTCCTCCCTGACTGGGGTACGCGGTGGCGACCCGACACGACCTATTTCCCTATTCCGTGGCTCTTGTCCTCACGTGGCTATGGTGTCCTGATCGACAACGACGAGATGAGCTATCACCGTGTGGCCTCCGAGACTGCCGAGGCATGGAGCCTCGAGGTCGAAACGACCGAGCTTCGGTTTCGTGTGTTTGGTGGACCTGCGCCGGCAGATGCATTGCGCCGTTACACCGAAGCGGTCGGACGACAGCCTGCAGACTACGCGCCCTGGTTCTTCGGGCCGTGGTTGCAGACCGAATCCGACACGCAAATCGAGGAATTTCGAGCGGCCGACGTGCCGACCTCCCTCAACGCGACGTACTTGCACTACCTGCCGTGCGGAAGTCAGCAGGGAAGAGAGCAAGACCAGGAAATTAGGACGGCAGCCAATCATGCCATGGGGGTAGCCATTCACACGTACTTCAACCCCATGATCTGCGTCTCATACGAATCGGCATTCAACGATGCAGAAGCGCAGGACGCGCTCATCGAGCGTGGGGACGGCCAAACCTACATCTACGACTACTGCAGCAACATCGGCAGTTGCTTCGAGGTCAGCCAGTTCGATTTTGCCGCGCCCAACGGTGTCGCTGCGTATGAAGAGCTGACCGACGAAGCGATTGGGCACGGATACGACGGATGGATGGAGGACTTCGGCGAGTACACCCCGCTCGACGCAGTGTCTTCGAGCGGGGCTACGGGAACCGAGCTTCACAATCGCTATGCCCGCGACTACCATTGTGGCGCGTACGAAGCGACTGCCGAGGTGACCAAGCCACTGGCACGTTTCACGCGTTCGGGCTGGACCGGCTCCGCGGCCTGCACTCCGATCGTTTGGGGAGGTGACCCGACGTCAGGATGGGACTACGACGGTTTGCAATCCTCGATCTACCGGGCGCTTTCGATGGGCACCTCCGGGGTTGCGATTTGGGGCTCGGACATCGGCGGCTTCTTCCAACTCGGCCGCGCCCTGAGCGACGAGCTGTTCGATCGCTGGATAGCCTATGGCGGCTTGTCCGTCGTGATGAGAAGCCAGAAGAATGGGGTGCAGCTACCCGAGTATGAACGCCCTCAGCCGTGGCACGAGGCCCACCAACCCACGTGGCGCCTGTACGCCAAGCTCCATACGCAGCTCTATCCGTACATTCAGGCTGCTGCCGAGCAGTACTACGCGACGGGCAGACCGATCATGCAGCATCACGTGCTGACGCACCCGGGCGATGCGCGAGCCACGGCCCGTGACGATCAATACATGTTCGGTCCGAACATTCTGGTCGCTCCGGTCTACACGGAGGGCGCGGATGAGAGGGAGCTCTATCTGCCTGAAGGCACGTGGGTCGAGTGGTGGCGTTCGGTGATTTACCGGGAGGAAAATGGCAGCTTCGCCATGGCTCCACCGGTCGTCCGAGACGGCGGCGCGACATTGACGGTATCGGCGCCGCTCCCCGAGATTCCCATGTTCATCGAGGCCGGCGCAGTAATTGCGATGCTATGGCCCGACGTGTTCACGCTGTCCGAATACGGGGATGATCCCGCCATCGTACACGCCTCCGATCGCGACGATCGCCTGCACGTGTTGGCCTTCCCTCGGGGCGAGACTTCAGGCAAGTTCTTCGCGGATGGCCAGTGGAGCAGCACGGAGGGCGATGGCATCTGGAGCCTCACCTTGAATGATGGAAAGCAACGCACCATTCACCTCGAAGCCTCGATGCGCGTTCTCGAACAGCCCTTCGACGTTTGCGGTGCGTCCGTCGACGGCGCCCCACTTTCGGAGGACGACTGGTCGTATGACGAATCGACCGGCGTGTTCGATGCTACCTACGAAACCGGTTCTGGCACGCTGCTGCTCACCGGCTGCTGAACATCCGCGATTGCCGTGACGTGGCGCGCCGCTCTCAAGGCCGAGTAGACGCAGTCCGCGATCGACAGGCCACTCACGTATTGACGCGAGCAGACGCCGACCGCATTTCTTCCCGCGGCGTAGAGTCCGGGCACGACACCGCCTCGTTCGCTCAGCACCTGCCCCGTCTCCTCGTCGACGGCGAGGCCTCCGAGCGTCATGACCGCGCAAAGGTGACGTTTCGATGCGAGGGAGCAATCGATGGTGTAGAAGGGACCCTCCCGCATCGCGTGCATGTTTTCGCGGTCCTTGCCGAAAGGGTCCGTGGTCCGTCCTTCTGCCGCCGCATTGTACTCGTCGAACGTCCTTCGTAGCTGGTCTTGCGGCACCCCGAGCATCTCGGCGAGCGAGGCGAGGTCCTTGGCCTTTCTGGAATTGAAGTAGAGGTTCATGAGCGCAACGCCTCTTTGGAACCACTGGAGCTGGCCCGGCTTCGATTGTCGGATTGCGAGCCTCCTCAGGTGCTCGTCGATGATCAGCGTCGCGACCCCCTGGTTGTGCTCCACCATGGCCTCGCCGATTTTCGCACCATACCAGAGCTCGTTCGCGAAGCGTTCACCACGGCCGTTGATCAGCATGCCCTCTGCAAAGGCGTTCGGTGGATACAGAAAGCGCCAGGCCGAGGCTCGGTGCATCTGGTCGACCTTGCCGCCGACGCTCTGTCCAAGTCGAATTCCGAGCCCGTCGTCTCCTGCCGTCCCGAGGGCAAGCCCGGGGAGGAACTCTGGAACGTGTTGCGCCACCATCTCGCGATTGAACACGAAACCACCCGCACAAAGCACGACTCCCCGGCGACAGTGAATGCGCCTCGGCACCGAATGCTTTTCTTCGATCTCATCGCAGCGCCGTCGGAGCCGAGACGCCATCGCCGGCGCGATCTTCGCGATGGACGTCTCCAAGCGATGCAGCCGGCGATGCATCTCCCGCCAAATGCCACCGGAGATGACTCGATACTCCGCGCCGACGACACGACCCGTTCGGTCGACGATGAGACGGCTGACGCGGGCTTGCAGCTCGAAACGCACTCCTTTTTCGTGGGCCCAGGCGCGAAGTGGCTCCGCGATGTTTGCTCCGGGGAAGGCGCCTCCGTCGCTTCGATGACCGCGTGGCGCTGGCACCGCATGGTCGCGGTACGGAGGGAAGGTCTCGTTTCCCGAGTAGTACAGGTGGTACTCGTTCGTCGGATACGAAGTCTTGACGGGGCACAAGTTTCCAAAGAACGGAACGCCACGGTCGGTCAGCCACCGCACGTTTGCTGCGCTCGTCTCGCAGAAATGTCGCAGCGTGCGCTCCGAAACCGCGTCTTGCACCTCCAAGGACAGGTAGCGGTACATGTTCTCCACCGTGTCCTCGACCCCTGCCTCTCGTTGGATGTGGGTGCCGCCACCGGCATAGAAGACGCCCCCGCTGATCGCGGTCGCGCCCCCGCCCTCGAAGCGCTCCAGCACGACGACCTCCGCGCCCCGTTCTCGCGCTTCGATCGCCGCCGTCACCCCTGCGGCACCGAGCCCTACCACGACGACGTCTGTATGATCGTCCCAGTCAGCTTCTTCCACGTCTTCGACTACGAGTGGCCTCAGGCTGCTCATCTGGATTGCGCAAGCTAGCATGGCGGGTCAAGTTCCGCAGCGACTGATGGAGCTTGCTGTCGATCAGAATGGCGTCGGTCCCGTTTGCTTGGTGACCGGTGGCAATGGCTACGTCGGAAGGCACTTGGTGCGCCGGTTGTTGGATCTCGGCTGCCAGGTTCGTGCGCTCGATCTGGCGCCTTTCGAGGGCGATGCACGGGTGACCAGCATCGTGGGTGACGTTCGGCGCATGAAGGACGTCCGGCCTGCTTGCGAAGGCGTGGATACGGTGTTTCACACGGCGGCCATCATCAACACTCTGACCCTCGCCCGGCCGAGCGTCCGGCGACAGGTTTACGGCGTCAACGTACTGGGAACCGAGTGCGTAATTCGCGCGTGCCGCGAAGCGGGCGTCAAAAAGCTGATCTTCACCAGCTCGATTACCGTCGCGGTCGACGGACCGATCCGCGGAGGTGACGAGTCGGCTCCTTACGTCGGCGCCAACGGTCTCCCCGATCTCTACTCGCAGACCAAGAGCGCGGCCGAGAAGCTCGTCTTGGAAGCCGACGACCCCGAAGGACTCCGGACCGCAGCCGTCCGCCCCGGCGGCGTATGGGGCCCGGGAGAAGGAGCCATCGTCGTACAAGACTTCATCGAGCACCTCGCTGCCGGGCAATTCAAAGCGATGATCGGCAACGGGCGCTCCGTCACGGACAACGTGCACGTCGACTCGGTCGTGGATGCCCACTTTCTGGTCGCCCAAAAGCTCACCGATGATCCCGATCGCGTGGGCGGTCAGGCATACTTCGTGAGCGACGACGAGCCGACCAACCCGGTCACATGGTACCGCCCAATCGTAGAGGGGCTCGGGTATACTTGGCCCAAAATGCACATTCCGCGTCCCTTGGCCTACGCAATCGCGTACGTCGGTGAGCTGACTCACTACTTCGGAGGGCCGCATCCGATGCTCACTCGGCGCGGCGTGCTGGCCGTCACGCAGGATGCCTCCTTCAAGATCGACAAGGCCCGCGCACATCTCGGTTACGCCCCGCGAACCACCGCAGCCCGAGGGCTGCCCGAGCTCATGGACGATTTTCGCAATACTCACGATCGATTCAGGTCCGGACGATGATCAAGCTGATTTATCTGCTCTGGCCTCGGCGTCCGATGGAACGCGAGGAGCGTCGCATCACCTTGCTGGAAGGGTGTGCGCCCCAGTTGCTCGAGGCGGGCGCGCGGTATCTCACGATCCACATCGACGACGATCATGCCGACGTTCCTTCGCCTACCCCGACGACGAAGCTCACCGACCCGTTCGTTGCGGAGGTGAGCATGTGGCTCGACGATGCCCAAGCCCGAGGCGCGCTCGAGTCGGTGTTGCTCGATGCGGACTTCGACATCGCCGGCTACCGGGTGATCGAGCATCTCTACACCGACTACGGTGGGAATCGTCACGGGAGGCCTCGAGATTGGCCCGATGGCGAACGTTCGCCCGGCATCGTCTCGGTGACTCCCTTGGAGCGTCCGGGACGTATCCCGAAGGATCGCTGGATGAAGCATTGGTTCAATCGCCAGGGCCCGATGTCCGAGGCCATGCAGCCGAGAAGCCGTTACGTCCGCAACGTAGTGGAGGAGGTGCTCACGCCCGGAGCGGTACCGTACGAGGGGATCGTCGAAGAATCCTGGCCGTCGGCGGAGCACATCACGAATCCGTTCGTTTTCTATGGGGCGCGCAATCGGCTCGAGCTCATCAAGAACATGGCCGTCATGGCCAAGAGTGTCGCAGCCTTCCTTCCCATCTGGAAGATCACCAGTGTCACCATGAGCGAATACTTCGTGCGGAGCCCTCACCGCTGACACGCGTTTTTCCGCTGGACGCGTTCCGCCTTTTTGGAGATTCTTCCACGCCCGATGCATAACGACCGACGCAATTTTCTCAAGTTGTCCGCCGCAGGCGCCGTGGCGCTTTCCACGATGAGCGCTGGCGCGACGCTTTCCGGTTGCACCTCGAGCGCCCCCGCAACGGGCATGAAAGTTCTGCGGCCCGAGGACGTCGAGCTGTTGCGGGCTCTCATTCCGGCGGTGGTGAAGGGTAAGATCACGCCCAGCGACTCGGCGGCCATCGACGAAACCCTGCGATCGTTCGACACGCTCATGGACGATCTGTCGGATCTGGTCGTGGAGGGCGTTCAGCAGGCGTTCGACGTGCTGAGCTTTGGTCCCACTCGAGCGCTGACCACTGGGCAGTGGTCTTCCTGGTCGAAAGCCTCGCTCGAAGATGCCGAGAGCGCCCTCGCGCGGCTGCGCGACAGCGGCATCGGCCTGCTCAACGCCATCTACGCTGCCATGATTCGGCTCATCATCAGCGCCTGGTATCTCGTTCCACAGAACGCTGCGACCGCCTCGTATCCGGGGCCGCCGAAGAGGGTGGCGAGCAACACGGCTTCTGCAGAACCGAGCGAAGGAGTGACGCCGTGACGGACCTCTCGACGATCACGCTGGGCAACAGCAGCGATCCATACAAGAATGCTGCTGCTCGCGGCTGGAGCATCACCGATGCGAGCGCGCTCACGTCGCCGCTCGAGCTCGAGGCCGACGTCGTCATCGTAGGAACCGGCGCCGGCGGAGGCACGGCCGCCGAGACCCTGAGCGCCGCAGGCCTGAGCGTGGTGATCCTCGAAGCAGGACCCCTCAAGACATCGTCGAAGTTCGACATGCAAGAACGCGCGGCCTACCGAGACCTTTATCAAGAGGGAACGGGTCGCGGGACCAAAGACGGCGGCATGGTGATCCTCCAAGGGCGCTCGGTGGGAGGCTCGACCACCGTCAACTGGACGACGAGCTTTCGAACGCCACCGGAAACGTTGAAGTTCTGGGCAGAGCACATGGGCGTCAGTGGATGCTCGGTCGAAGAGATGGAGCCGTTCTTCAAACACATGGAGAATCGCCTGAACATCCACGAATGGCCGCAAGCGCCCAATCCGAACAACGCCATGCTCCAGCGGGCTGCCGAGAAGCTCGGGTACTCGTGGGCGAAGATTCGCCGCAACGTGCGTGGTTGCCTGAATCTCGGCTATTGCGGCCTCGGGTGCCCGGTCGACGCGAAGCAATCCATGCTCACCACGACCATTCCGGCCGCGTTGGACAACAAAGCCAAGCTGGTGCACCACGCGCGAGTCGTTCGCATCCTGCGCCAGGGAGACGCGGTCACCGGGGTGGAAGCGGAGGCCCTCAGTCCAAACGTGAGGGGCACGACCGGGCAACGGATCTCGGTTCGCGCCACGAAGACCGTGTTGGCGGGAGGCGCGATCAACACGCCCGCCATTTTGCTTCGTTCCGGTGTGCCCGATCCCCACGGCCGTATCGGCAAGAGGACGTTCCTGCACCCGACGACGCTGACGATGGCGATCTACGACGAAGCGATCGATCCATTTTATGGTGCGCCTCAGTCGATTTACTCCGATCATTTCCAATGGCAGAGCGTTCACACCGGGCCGGTCAACTTCAAATTGGAGGTGCCCCCGCTTCAGCCAGCGTTCACTGCGGGGTTCTATGCTGCCGCGGGTGAGGAGCTCACTCGAAGCATGGACCAGCTCAACCGGACCCAGTGCATGATCGCGCTTCTCCGGGATGGCTTTCACGAGCGGAGCCAGGGTGGGACCGTGGAGATCGACGACCGAGGTCGACCGCTCCTCGATTACCCTCTCGACGAGTACCTGCTCGAAGGGGTGAAGCGCGCCTGGGGCATCATGACGGAAATGCAGTTCGCCACCGGCGCCAAGTCCGTACGTCCCGCGCACAAGCAAGCAAGGCACTACGCGTCGTGGAAAGAAGCCCAAGAAGCGATGGCTGCGCTCGATGTGGCGCCTCACAAGGCTACCGTGGGCAGCGCACACGTCATGGGCGGCTGTGCGATGGGAGACGATGAAACGCGAAGCGTGACGGATTGCGACGGAAAATTCCGTCACTTGGACGACCTCTACGTGATGGACGGCTCGTTGTTCCCGACCAGCATCGGGGCGAATCCTCAGCTTTCCATCTACGGCCTCGTCTACAAGCTATCTAGCAAGCTCGCCAACGGGTTCCGAGCCTGAAGCCGGCGTTCCGATCTCCGCGAGAAACGCGAGCAGGGCTTCGTTCACGGGGATGGGTCGTTCCTGGTGTGCGAAATGGCCCGCTCCTCGGATGATCTCGATGCCTCGAAGCTGCGGAACGCGGTCGGGCATGGTGGCCAAGGATTTGGAGGTGATGAGCTGAAGAACGGGGTCCTTCTCCCCGCATAAGAAGAGAGCGGGACGATGGATTTTCGCTCGGCCGTATTTTGGATCGAATTCCCAGTTCAGGTCCATTGCCCGATAGGAGTTGAGACCGCCGATGAACGCTGTCTCGGGCCCGGTCCGCATGTACTCGGCGACCAGATAGTCGAGGTCCTCGTGGCTGAGCCACGGCCAAGGCATGGGCTCGCTCGGGTCGGCGAGCACGTCGAGGTAGCCGGTGCCTTCGGAAGGAAAGCGCTTGAAGTCGAGTAGATTTCCTCTAGCGCTCAGCGCCCAGTAGATGCGCTCGAGAAACAGACGGGGATTCGCTCCCAGCTCGGCTTCTGCGAGGCCCACCTGCTGAAAATAGTGCAGATGGAGAAAGTGGCGCTCCGCAATGGACGCGTACGTTTCGCTGGGTTTCCGGCCGCGCGAGCGTGCAGCTTCGGGCTCCGTCCTCGTCCTCGCGCCCCCTCGATCGTCCCGCGCGAAGCCGACCCCATAAGGAACGGCAATCGACACGACGCCGCGAACGCGACTGGGCGCGTGTAGCGCGGCAGCCCAAGCAGCTTGCGCCCCGAAATCGTGCCCAACCACCACCGCCTGTTCCTCGCCCAGTGCGTCGAGAACGCCCATCAAGTCGGCCACGATCGTCTGGTTCCCGTAGGCGCTTGCCTCCAAAGGTCGATCGGTCCTGCCGTAGCCCCGCATGTCCACGGCGATGGCGCGAAACCCCGCGGCGGCGATGGCCGGAAGCTGATGTCGCCAAGAGGACCAGAGCCCGGGGAACCCGTGGCACAGAAGCACGGCAGGGCCTTCGCCTGCAAGGACCGCGTGCATGCGAATGCCGTTCGTCTCGAGCTCGACGTGCTCTGCGTCTTTCATGAAGATCGCTCGACCAGCGACCCTGGCGGGCCTTGGATGAAGAGAGCTACGGCTTGGAGGCTTCGGCCACCGCCTCGACCAAGCTCTTCGAGAACATTCGGCCGGTGAGGTTGTCGCGCACCTTCTTGTCCGTGGCATCCCATTCGGATTTTGCGTCGCCGGCTTCGACTGGGACGATGCCCTTCTTCACGACGACCTCGTATGCCTTCTGGTCGTCCTTTCGGATCGTCTTGTTGAGTAGCTCGTGCGCACGATCAGCCGTGCTTTGAAATACCTCTTGAAGCTCGGGGGGAAGCTCGTCGAACTTGTCCTTGCGCATCATCGTGCCACCGGCGATGATCGCCGAGTTGTGTGCGGTCATGTAGTTGACCCGCGTGTACCACTGCAACGCGACCGCGGTGAGAGCGGATGACGAGATTACGTCTACCATTCGCGTTTGGAGCGCTGGGTAGACTTCGGGTACGCCCAGCCTGACCGCGCTCGCGCCGATGACTTGATAGAATTCGATGAAGATCGGATCGTCTTTCCATACCCATGGGCGCATCGACTTGATGTCGGACGGCGACTTGATCGGCTGCACGGAGAAAAGCCGGGTCTTGCCTGCGTCGCCCCAGCCGACGAGCTTGAAGCCTTCCTGCTCGAACATTCCTTCGAACTTGTCGGCCATCCTCTCTCTCACGCGGTCGAGCTCTTCGTAGGTGTCGAGGAAGCCTGGCAACACGAGCACGTTCATGGCCGGGACGAGCATGCTCATGCCGGTCATGGTGATCACACCTCCGTCGAGCTGCCCCACGCGCATCTTGCGAACGAAGTCCCGCTCGTCGCCTTGGGAGCCGCCGGGATAGAAGCGCATCTTGAGCTTCCCGTTGGTCTTCTCCTGCAGCGTGGTGTTCCACGCGTTGAGGACCTTCATCCACGAGGAGCCCGCCGGCGCGAGGGAGGCTATCCGGAGGGTGTAAGTCTCTTCGGCTTTGGTGGTCGTGGTGGTGCCTGGAATCGCGATTGCCGCAACCAGGAGTAGCAACATTGGTACAAAACGACGATACATTCTCAACACCTTTCCGTCGTGGCAGCCGAGATTCACAGGGAACCACCTCCCCGTCAATATGAAGGATCGGCTTTTTCGAGTATTCGCGATGCTTCGCTCTCGCATAGCTCGACGAGGCGGCCGGGGTTTTTACTCACCGCCTCGTCCAGCCGGAATCCCACGATGACCTTTCCGGCGTAGCTCGGAATGCTCCAACCCACGCCCAGGCGCGCCGGATGAGGCACCCACAGCCGAGCCGCCGCTCGGGATCTCACGAGCCTTCGGTCGATCGTGAGGTGTGCTATCAGCTCGATCCGATGGCTCGAGGGGTCATAGAGAATCGCGAGAGCACGGCGCGTGACCATCTCGCCAACGAGCGAACGTTCTTGGCGTGGGTTCGGACATCCCTCGGCTTGGCGGGTCTCGGCGTTCTTCTGGAAAGGCTCGCGGCAGGAGGGGAGGGCACGATTGCCGTGGCCGCCGGCGTGGGATTCATCAGCTTCGGCGGTCTGTCCCTACTCTACGCGGTGAGTCGCTATTTGTGGGTCGCCAAGAATCTCGAACAAGGGAAGTTCCCGGTGGCCCGACGGGGCCCGATCGTCGTTGCGTTTGGTGCTCTGCTCGTCGTCGGAGGAGCGATTCTCTACGTGCTCTTGTTGAGCTGAGCTCTTCGTTAGAAGTGCGCCTCGGTGCCACACTTCGGCATCTCGCGCCCCATGTAGGGGTTCGAAACCCCTTCCTCGTGCTGCACCCATTTCTTGTAGCCTTCCGCCATCGGGCACTCGTACACGTGCAGACCTTCCTGCAGGCTGGGGGCTGCCGATAGCAGCGAGACGATCGCCCGACTGATCTCGCCGAATGCCCCGCGGGCTTCACTCAAATCGTCGGTCTCGAGCGTTCCCAAGCGTTGCGCAGCCGCCGAAAGCTCCTCCAGCGGGCCGCGAAGCGACGCGGGAGCGGTCGTCGCGGCAGCCTTGGCCGCTCCGGCGAGCTCTAGCGCCTCCGCCGTCACGTCCGCATCGTCCTCGGTGAGCGCTTTGCTGATCTTCTCGTAGGCGGACAGGGCCTCGTCGATGCTCGCGTGGGTGGCCGAGGGGATCGGCGGATGGCCCTCCGCGCCCTTCTGTTCGCTCTTCGAGCAACCCAAAGACGCGCTCAGCAGGACGGTCACCGCCGAGGCGAGCCATACGATTCGTTTTCCATGCATCATCTATCGTCTCCTTTCTACTCTAACTCGATGGCTGTGCGGCGAGGGATCGGCCCTTCCACACGAAGAAAATGGCCGGATACACGGTGAGCTCCAGCAGGAAAGACGTTCCGAGGCCGCCCACCATGGGGGCGGCAATGCGTTTCATGACGTCAGCTCCCGTGCCGGTGCTCCAGAGGATCGGCAAGAGGGCGATCGTCGTGGTCATCACGGTCATGAGCTTGGGACGAATCCGCCGCGCGGCGCCATCCACGATGGCTTCGGTCAGGTCTTCGGGATTCCGGAGCTTGCCCTGCTCTTTCGCCTTTCGGTGGGCAAGCGTCAGGTAGAGGAGCATCACGACGCCGGTTTCCGCGTCCAGCCCCGCCAGTGCGATCAAGCCCACCCAAACGGCAACGCTCATGTTGTAGTCCAAGAGGAACAGGAGCCATATCGCACCGATGAGGGAAAACGGAACGGCAAGCATCACGATGGCCGTTTCGATCCACGATTTCGTGTTCCAGTAGAGGAGCATCATCACCAGGAACAGAGTGACGGGAACGACCAACTCGAGCCTTTCTTTGGCTCGCTCCAGATATTGGAACTGGCCGGCCCATGCGAGCCATACGCCCGAGGGCAAATCCACTTCGTCGGCAACTACCTGCTTGGCGTCCCGCACGTATTCCGCAATGGCGCGGTCCGTGTCGACGAACACGAATCCGACCAACTTGCCGTCCTCGCTCCGGACCATGGGTGGCCCGGTCACGAACTCGATGTCAGCCACCTGGCTGATTGGGACCTGGGCTCCGGTTTTCGTGGTGATCAGGATGTCGCCGAGCAGCGAAGGATCGTCCCGGTATTCTCGGGCATAGCGCACACTGATGGGATAGCGCTCTCGCCCTTCTACCGTCTCGGAGACGGTCATGCCTCCGAGTGCGGTCATGATCACCTCGTTGACGTCCGCTACGCGTACTCCGTGGCGGGCCGCTTCGTCTCGGTCGATGTCGAAGTCGACGTAGAATCCGCCGGTGGAGCGTTCTGCAAAAGCGCTGCGCGTTCCGGGGATCTTCGAAACGGCTGCTTCGATTTGGAGGGCCGTGCGCTCGATCGTTTCGAGGTCGTCGCCGAAAACCTGAATGCCGAGAGGGCTTCGGATCCCGGTCGCGAGCATCTCGGTTCGAGTCTGGACCGGCATCCAGAAGATGTTGGGCATACCGGGATAGCGGAGCTTTTGGTCCATCTCCTCGATCAGCTCCTGCCATGTCAGCCCGGCTCTCCACTCCGACCGGGGTTTGAGCACGATCGTCGTTTCCAACATGCCGATGGGTGCAGGATCGGTGGCCGTCTGCGCTCTTCCGGCCTTGCCGAAGACGGAGACTACCTCGGGAAACGCCTTCAGCTCGCGATCCATGGCCTGAAGGACGTTGGCAGCTTCGGTCACCGACATGCCGGGTGGGGCGGTCGGCATGTACAAGATGGTGCCCTCGTTCAACGGCGGCATGAATTCGCTCTCGAGTCGTAAGAAGATCGGAATGGTCGCCGCCATCGCCACGATGGCGACCGCGATGACGGCCCATCGGTGTGCGACCACGAACCGAACCACGGGCACGTAGCTCGCGACGATCCACCGATTGATTGGGTTTTCATCCTCACGCCGGATCTTTCCGCGAATCATCAGCACGGCCAGAGCCGGTATCAGCGTCACCGATAGGATGGCAGCGAAGCCCATCGAGTACGTCTTGGTGAACGCGAGCGGCTTGAAAAGCCGGCCCTCGGCGCTCTCTAGCGTGAACACCGGCAAGAAAGACACCGTGATCACCAACAGGGAGAAGAAGATCGAAGGCCCCACCTCCTGCATCCCCGCCACGATGGTTTCGAGCCGCGACCCAGGGCCACCTTCCGCATCCCAGTGCTCTAGCTTCTTGTGGATGTTCTCGATCACGATGACGGAGGCATCGACCATGGCGCCAATCGCGACTGCAATTCCTCCGAGGGACATGATGTTCACCGTCAGCTCTTGGTAGAACATCGGGATGAACGAGAGAATCACGGCCAATGGCAGGGTGATGATGGGAACGAGCGCGCTCCTAGCGTGCATCAGGAACAAGAAGATGATGACGCTCACCACGATCATCTCTTCGATCAGCGTGTGACGAAGTGTGTCGATCGCCCGTTTGATGAGATCGGATCGGTCATAGGTGATGACCAGCTCCACACCGTCGGGAAGGCTGCTCTTCAAGTCTTCGATCTTTTGCTTGACCGCATCGATGACGGACAGCGCGTTCTCGCCGTACCGCATGATGACGATGCCGCCAACCACCTCTCCGCGTCCGTCGAGCTCGGCGATTCCCCGGCGCATGGCAGGACCGGTGCTGACGACCGCCACGTCCTGAACCAGGACCGGCGTCCCGCCTTCACCGAGCTTGAGCGGAATCTTGCGAAGGTCGTCCAAGCTTTGGATGTAGCCGCGGCCTCGTATGATTTGCTCGTGGCCCGCAATCTCGATGGTGCGACCCCCAGCGTCCTCGTTCGATTCACGGACGGCGCGAACCACCTCGCCGATCCCGATGCCGTACCCCCGTAGACGGACCGGGTCGATCTGAATCTGATACTCCTTCACGAATCCGCCGACCGATGCCACTTCGGCCACCCCCGGAACACTCTCGAGCGCGTAGCGAAGGCTCCAATCCTGAAAAGAGCGAAGCTCCTGCAGGTCGTGGTTTCCGGTCTCGTCGACGAGGGCGTACTGGAACACCCATCCTACTCCAGTGGCATCCGGACCCAGGGTAGGGCGAGTCCCTTGCGGAAGCTCTGGGAGGGCCGAGTTCAGATACTCGAGCACACGGCTTCGCGCCCAGTACATGTCCGTGCCGTCTTCGAAGATGACCGACACGAACGAGAGACCGAAAAACGACTGTCCGCGCACGTACTTCACCCGAGGCGCCGCCAAAAGGAACGTGGAGATCGGGTAGGTAATTTGATCTTCCACCAGGTCGGGGCTTCTGCCCTGCCATTCGGTGAATACGATGACCTGGGTATCCGAAAGATCCGGGATTGCGTCGAGCGGCGCGTTTCGAAGCGAATAGTAGCCCCACACTGCTGCGGTGAGCGCGAAGAGAAGCGTCATGAAAGGGCGGCGGGCGCTTCCCTCGATCACCCGGGCAACGAGTGTGTTCTCGGAGCCCTCTTCTTCAGTGGGAGTCATGGGAGCCTCCCCAATACTTGGTCGCAGATCGAATTCGGCTTTCGGCAGCGATCAGGAAATTGCCTGAAGTCACCACCATGTCGCCCGGCTCGAGACCCTCCGTCACTTCGACGAAGCCATCGGCATGAGCTCCAATCTCGATCTCCTGCGGCCGGAGCCGGCCTTCTCCGAGATCGACGAACACCAGACGGCGCGGCCCGGTGTAGATCACGGCCGAGTCCTCGACGGCGAGCCTCTCACCGAGATCGACCTCGATTTCGACGCTGGCGTACATGTCTGGCTTGAGCACCAAGTCGGGGTTCTTCAACGCGATCCGAATGCGGCCGGTGCGGGTCAATCCTGCGATCGTCGGATAGATGTAGTCGATGCGGCCTTCGAAGGTCTGCCCCGGCACGTAGGGAAGCTTCACCCGGACTGTTTGGTTCAGCTCGACGTGCGGCAGATCGGACTCGAATACATCCGCCTCGATCCAGACCCGCTTCAGATTCGCGATTCGATAGACCCGGGTGCCGGCTTCCACACGACCGCCTTCCACGATGTTCTTCTCGATTACGTAGCCAGTGGCAGGAGACAGCACTGGGACGTACTCCCAGGCCTCGGCGCGCCGCTCCAACTGGCGAATCTGCGATGGGCTCATCCCGAGAAGACGCAGACGCTGCTCGGAAGCCCGCGCCAGCTCGATCAAGGCGTCCGGGCTCTCCTCACGCGTTCGCCTGAGCGCAGTGATGTACTCACGCTCGGCCGCGTAGAGCTCCGGACTGTACAAAGTGAACAGGGTTTGACCCTTTTTCACGGGCTGACCCGTTTCGTCGACGTAGAGATCCTGAACCCAGCCACTCATCCGAAGATTCACGTCTGCGAGAAGTGTCTCGTCGACTTTCACCTGCCCGACGGCGCGAATGTCCCGGGACAGCTCGCGACGTTTCACCTCGGACGTGGTTACTCCGATCTGTTGTCGTCGCACCTCGTCGACCACGACCGTTCCGGTATTCAGATCTTCGTTCGTCACTGGCGTGAGCTCCATGCCGCAAATGGGGCACTTGCCAGGCGACGCTTGCCGGACCGATGGATGCATCGGGCAGGTGTAGTACGCCACTCCTTCCTCGTGCGCGTGTTCGGCGGCAGGCTCTGCGGTTGGCTCGGCGCGCTCATCGTACTGGAAGAACATCCACGTTCCGACGGCGGCCGCGGCGAGCAGAAGGACACCAATCGGTAGCCAATAGCGGCGCGTCTTGCGTGCGTCAGGGGCGTTCATCGTGTCCTCCTTCGGCGGAAATTCCGGGGACGATGCCTCGCGCCCGGTCGAGCTCCGCAGCTCTTTGTCCGAGGTCTGCCAGTGAATCTTCGTATTGGATCTCCAGTGTTCGCAGCGAGCGCTCCGCGTCGATCAGCGCTTGAAAGCTGTTTCGTCCGGTTTCGTAGCCAAACTCCGCCGCATCGATTTGAGCTCGTGCCGCCGGAATGAGCCGTTCTTGGTACAGTCGGACGACGTGCCGCGCTTCCAGCATCCGTTGGCGCGCCTGGTCCACTTCGACACGAACGTCGTCTCGCATCGCCGTGAGCTCGGCGGCAGCCTGCTGGGCTCGCGCCTCGGCCTCGTCGACCGCTCCCTTCCGGGCTCTGATTTGGAGGGGAAGATTGAGCGAAACACCGGTCATCCATTGATGATCGGTCTGGGCCCACATCGAATTGTACTCTCCCATGAGACCGATCTCGGGAGAGTAGTTCCGCTTGGCGAGGCTCACCGAGGAGCTCGCGGCGCGCATCTCCGCCTGGGCGGCCCGAAGCTCCGGACGGCTCTCGATGGCTTCTCGTTGGAGGCTCTCGCTCGGGCCGATGTCGGTCGGACGCGGCTGCGTGCGCGCTGGTGGCGCAGGCAATGGGAGGTCAGGCCGCTGATGAAGGAGACCGTTGATCTGCGCGACGACCACGTCTCGTTGCGACCTCAGAACGACGCGCTGATGGATGATGTGAGCGAGCTCTACCTCTGCCTGCAGAGGATCTTGCTGAGACACGCGGCCCGCTTCGTATTGCACCATCGCGCTAGCACGGATGTCTTCGATCAGTTGGCGGTGCTCTTCGTTGAGCTCGAGCAATCGCGTCAAGCGGTAGTACTCATCGAAGAGAGAAGAGGCCATCAAGGCGAGCGTCAGGCGGACGGCCTCGTAGTTGGCTTGCTCGGCCTCGGCTTCTGCGAGCGCCACCTGGCCGGCGAAGCGGAGCTTCCCAGGTGTCGGAAAACGCTGCTCGAGCCGCACGACCTGGCCGAACCTGACCTCGTCCGAGCGGATGCTCAGCGGTGCGAGGCTATAGCTTGCCCGAGTGTCTTCGAGTGACCGCGCTTGGGGGTGCTGGGCCAGTGCTGCCCGCCAGGCCTGCCTGGACGCTTCCAGATTCGGATTTCGGGCCAGCACCGCGTGCACCAACGCCTCGCGATGGAGCGGGCCGTCGCTAGGAAAGACGACCGGCTCTTCGGTCTGCGTTGCCTTTACGCTGCTGTGCTCTTCTTCTCGTAGGGCGCTTTGCAGCTCTTCATAGCGGTCATGCTGTCCATGTGCGCATCCGCTCCATTGTGCCCCAATCATCATCCACGGCACCGCTGCCGTCATCATCGTCAACCGGTTCATAGCTCCTCACTCCCGTTGCTACGCGATCAAGATCCACGGAGACGCAGATCTCCCTCGAACGGCAAAGCACGCCGTTCAACGGAGCCCGCGCGAGGAGCTCAATTCAGATAGGAGCAGTTCCAGACGAAGAGCGGAGGTCCGTCGCGATTCGGAGAGCCGCGCGCGAGAGGCATCCTGGCTTCGTCTGCGGGCTTGGCGGCAAAGCAATCCGAGACGTCGAGCGCTGCCAGCATCGGCAGCGGGGCATCGGCGGTTGGCTTTTCCTCGCCCTTCGCGCCCAACGGATGCTCGCCGTTCGAGATCACCCCGCCACAACAATCGTCGACACGCTTCAGCTCGGCCGGGGGTGCGTCGCTCGCCTCGTGGCAGCAGCAGGTGGTCCGGACGAGACCTTCCATGCCACACAGGTGGAAGACCGCCCCCGCCACTGCCGAGGTGACGAGGAACATCAGAGCCAATACACCTATCGCATTCCGACGCATCCACTCTAAGCATACCACATGGGCGGAATTAGCCAGGGCTACCAGTGAATTCCATGCATGATGTGGCCGAAGGCGACCGCTTCCGGGTGCCCTCCACGTTCGCGCTCCCAGGGGTTCCAGGACGGGCACGAGATCCGCCTTCGCCCCGTCACGGAAACACGTGCAAATCGAACATGCCGACTAGGTTCATGGTCAGGAAACCTCGCTGGTCCTCCCCGGCCTCGTATCGTCCGTCCACGGCGTCGCTCACGGGATAAAGATAGAAGAACATGCCGGTCAGGTTCACGTGGAGCTCCAGCTCCGCGCCTTCCGGGATCGTGCGGGCACCTTCGGGAAACTGGGTGGTCCCGCTCAACGTGAGAGGCGAGACGGCTCGGACCTGCTCGGCTCCAATCAACGTCTGCAGCTCGATGTCGAGCATCTGCGTTCCGCCATCAGGAGGGGCGAGCTCGATCGCCAAGCCGGCATAGTCCCCCGCAGGAACCGGGCCGATGAACGGCGCTCGCTGCTCGCTTGCCGCCAGATCGATGACGGTGGGTCCAAAGAGGGGCACGTTGCCGTCGGCGCCGACGAGGGAGATCGATCGGACGGCCAACGTGCCGTCGATCAGCTCGAGCTCGCCATTCTCACTCACGATGCGGTCTCGAGACTCGACCGAGATCGCAGTGAGCTCGGATTGGCTTGTTGAATTGCCGCCGCACGCCAGCGCGCAGAGCATCCACGGCGTAAGCGCAAGGGCTAGCAATGATGGTTTCAATGGGTCTCGCTTCGCGGTTCGCATGGGGCTATCGAGTTCCTCTAGCGTACCACCACCGGGCTCGGCTCGGGAGGCGCGCCAAGGGCTGGCCGATTGGATTCGGGCTGCCGTCCGTCTGCCTCGCGAATACCAAGCTCTTGCGCAAGCTCCGAGACGACGAGCACCCGGCCCGAGCGCATCATGCGCTGGGGATCACCATGCAGTGCTCGAATCACGCGCCCAACGAGATCTGGGCTTTCGGCATTGGCGAGAAACTTTCCGTAGGGACCCTTCATCGCATCTGGGTGACGAAAGAGCGGCTCGTTTCGTTCGGTACGCACGAAGCCGAGCCAGAGGCTCATCGACGCGACATCGTGATCCCGGAAGTCGACTGCCATGTCCATCGCCATCTTGTCGACGCCAGCCTTTCCTGCACCGTACGCAGGTCCATGCATGTAGCAACGCGCGCCAAAGCTCGAAGTAAAGACGACCAGAGCTCCCCCCGTGCGCACGAGCAAGGGAGCGGCGTAGTAGGTCGCGACGTAGTGTGAGCGCTGTCCTACGTCGAGCATTTGCACCAAGTCGAGAGATTTCTCCCAAAACGGGCCAGGCTTCGCTAGATCGCGCGGGATTACGGTCGCGTTGTTGACCAAAATGTCGAGACGGCCCTGCTCGTCGCGCACTTGCTCGAACAACTTCCTCGTCTGGTCGTCATCGTCATGATCGCACGACACCGGAATTCCCCGCCCGCCTGCTTCGGTCACGGTCCTTGCGGTGTCCTGCACGGTTCCGCCCAGCGGATGGCTCGCACCCTCGCGGGTGCTCCGGCCCGTCACATAGACGGTTGCGCCCGAGGCGCCGAGCGCGATCGCAATGCCCTTTCCGACGCCCCGGCTTGCACCCGTGACGACGGCTACCGTGCTCTTTAGGTCGCTCATCCAGACGCTTCTAGCACGGCCTGCTCGGGGAAGTATCGCCGGCCCAGCCGAAGCGCGACGTGGACCAGCCCAATCATGACTGGAACCTCCACCAAGGGACCGATTACCGCAGCAAAGGCGGCGCCGTGATGGATTCCGAAGGTTGCCACGGCGACGGCGATCGCGAGCTCGAAGTTGTTCGATGCCGCGGTAAACGAAAGCGTCGTGGCCACGGGGTAGCTCGCGCCGGCCGCCTTGGACAGCCAAAACGAAACGAAGAACATGGCGACGAAATAGATCAACAAGGGGACGGCGACCCGAATCACGTCGAATGGAAGCGCCACGATGCTGTCGCCCTTGAGCGAGAACATCACCATGATGGTGAACAGCAAGGCGATGAGGGTGATGGGGCCGATGCGTGGTGCAAAAGAGCTTTCGTACCACTCGCGCCCCTTTGCTCTGATCAGGCTCATTCGTGTGAGGAAGCCGGCAGCGAAGGGAATCCCGAGGTAAATGGCTACGCTCTTGGCGATCTCGCCGATGGTGATGTCGACCACCATACCCTCGAGACCGAGCATTGCTGGCAGCCATGTCACGAAGAACCAGGCGTAAAACGAGAAGAACAAAATCTGAAAGATCGAGTTGAAAGCGACCAGCCCAGCGGCGAATTCACGGTCGCCGAGCGCGAGGTCGTTCCACACGATGACCATCGCGATGCAGCGTGCAAGGCCGATGATGATGAGCCCCACCATGTATTCCGGCTTGTCCGGAAGGAACAACACCGCGAGAACGAACATGAGCACGGGGCCGATGATCCAGTTCTGCACCAAAGAGAGCGTCAACACTTTCTTGTTCCGAAAGACGCGCCCCATCTCTTCGTAACGGACCTTCGCGAGGGGAGGGTACATCATCAGGATGAGGCCGATGGCGATCGGTATGGAGGTCGTGCCGATGCTCATCGCGTCGAGCGCTCGCGCAAAGCCCGGCACTCGGTAACCGAGCACGATCCCGAGCCCCATCGCGACGAAGATCCACAATGTCAGATATCGATCGAGGAAGGACAGACGACGTTTGGGGCTGGTCACGGTGATTTCCCTTCCGGGTTGGGGTGGAGCTCGCCGAGGAGCTCTGCCAGGTACGCCAGCGCGGACCGATCGACGCAGTAACACCGACGGGGTCCGTCCACTTCGCCCTTGATGATCCCCGCCTCTTTGAGGACCTTGAGGTGCTGAGACACCGTCGACGCCGCGAGAGGGAGCTCGTCGGTCAGCTCACCCGCCACGCAGGTGTCTTTGGCAAGCAGGGTCCGGACGATGTGAACCCGGGCGGGGTGTCCCAAGGCTTTTGCAAGCCTCGCTAGATCGGCGGCTGCGTCGTGCGCAGTCAGGGCTTGCGCAACGGTCATGCGGTCGGGAGGACAGGAGCTCACTTCTTTTGTGGGCATTTCGTATTTCGTCTAATTACGAAATACGCCCGCCGTGTCAACTCCATGGCCCTCCTCAATACTGCATTGGGATGAAACGCGCAGCGCCCCATGAACATCGGAGTCCGGAACAATACGTGGTCCAAGGCCAAACGCTGACCATGCCTTGCATCGTGCGTGATGCCTGCGCGGCCACCGCGACTTGGATCGTCAGCTCCCGGGCGGCACAAGCGCTCCTGCCCGGCTCGGAGCTCGAGATCGCGGAGATCGCACCGCGCCGGGGCCTCCTCAGCGTCGCGTGCATCGACTACCGAGACAACGACCTCGGCGACTACAACGAGGTATCCGTTGCGCTGTTCGTACGCAAACGAGGTGAGCGCCGGACCGTGCCCTACGTGGGTACGGCCCTCGACATGATGCGCGGCATTCTACCGACGCACATTCTTCACCTGCCGGTCGATCAGGCGTTCACCTGTGAAGCAGGGCGGCTCATTTGGGGCTTTCCGAAGACGCTCGACGACATCGATTTCGACACCACCGGGGACAAGGCCCGCTGCGTCTGGAACAAGGACGGTCACACCGTAATGAAGCTGACCCTGCCGCTCGGGGGACATCGCGATCTTCCAGAGCAGACCTTGCGAACGTACAGTTACATCGATGGTGCCCTACACGAGACCCGCTTTGCGTCGAGCGCGGACGGCATGGGGGTGCATCTCGGTGGTGCCCAGATCGAGCTGGGCGCGCATCCAATCGCCGACGAGCTCCGCTCGCTCGGCCTTCCCAAACCCGCGCTCATGACCATTTGGATGGGCAAGATGAGGGCTCGATTCGAAGCGCCCGAGCGCTGTTGAACGCGCGGGGCTAACGCTCGGATCGGTTCACGTCCCGGAGTGCAGACAACCCCGTGGTCACGTATTGGAGCACGCTGATGGCGATGGTGACTAGCACCGCAGCTCCCAGCGCCTTCAACCATGGAGCGGACGGCCAACCCCGCCAGGCGTGCGTGATGACCAAGAGCGCGAACGCGATCTGAAGCACCGTATTGAGCTTGCTTGCGAGGGTCGGGCTACCTTGAACCGGCCCTACGAGCGAGTGGTACGCGATGATACCAGCCACGATGATCACATCGCGACCGATGACGATTGCAGTGAACCATACGGGTACCCACCCCAGCCAACTCAGCGTCAAGAACAGACTCAGCATCAGTAGCTTGTCGGCAGTGGGGTCGAGCAGGCCTCCAAGCTGCGTGCGCCAATCAAACCGCCGCGCCAAAAAGCCGTCCAGGGCGTCGGAGAGACCCGCGCTCAAGATGAGCAGTAGCGATAGACCGTAGCGCCCATCCACCAAGGCCCAGACGATCGGCGCCACCAAGAAGATGCGAACGACGCAAATCAGGTTCGGGATGTACTTCAGCTTCACAGATCCCGCCGTAGAAGCTATTTCGCCGTGAGCTTCGCGTAGCCCCTCGTGATGCCCTGGTAGCTGGAAGGCAGTAAACGAACCATCCAGTCGAAAACCTGCGCGTCGGGACCGACCAGCACGCGGCGCTTGTTTGCCCGCACGGCTGCGAGGATGACGCAGGCAGCCTTGTTCGCGCTCGTGATGAAGGCTCTTTCGAACTTCTCCCCTGCCTTCACCTCGTCGATGCCGAGGTCCCGGATGCTGGGATCCACCCGGGCGGACCGTGCGATTGCGGTCTTGATGCCGCCTGGATGAACGCTAGTCGCGCTGACTCCGCACTTGATGATGTCGAGCTCTTGGCGAAGCGCCTCCGTGAAGCCGCGGACGGCGAACTTGGCGGCGTTGTAGGCGGCCTGGCTGGGGATGCCGGCCAACCCGAAGACACTCGACATGTTGACGATGTGACCGTCGCCAGATGCTCGGAGATGAGGCAGGAACGCCTTGGTGCCATAGACCACACCCCAGAAGTTGATGCTCATGAGCCACTCGAAGTCTTCGTAACTCATCTTTTCGACGGTACTGCTCAGTGCGACACCCGCATTGTTGAAGATCAGGTTCACCTTGCCGTGATCGGCTGCGACCTGCTCCGCCCACGCGTACACGGCGTCGCGATCGGCCACGTCTACCGTTTTCGAGGTGACCCGCACGCCGAAAGCGCGAGACAGCCCGACGGTTTCCCGCAGTCCATGCTCGTTCAAGTCAGAGAGCGCTAGGTCACAGCCTTGGCGCCCAAGCTCGATCGCCAGCTCGCGCCCGATGCCGGATGCGGCACCCGTGATTGCAGCTACTTTGCCTCTGAAGTCTTTCATCTGCTGGCTCCCCTGCCGATTGGTAGCCCATGACGCTCCGCGGGCAAAGCCCCATCGGACGAGATGTGATATGGAATTGTCATGCAGACGCACCCCGTGACGCCCACGGACGTGGTGAGCGCGTTTTGCGACGACGTTCTCGGTGGCGCAGATGCAGTCGAGATCGCGAAGCGCATCCGATCCCGCGAGATTCATGCGCGTCAAGCCGTGGAAGCCGCAATTTCGCGGGCCGAGCGGGTGAATCCATTGCTCAATGCGATCGCAACGCCGCTCTTCGACTCCGCGCGGGAGCGGGGGCTGTCGCCGCCGCCTGGTCCGTTTGGCGGGGTGCCCTCGTTCATCAAGGATACCGACGAGGTGGCAGGCTCGCCCCTCTTGTTCGGATCACGGGGAATGCCCCGCACACCCGTTCACAAGACATCGCCTTTTGCCGAGCAATTCTTGTCGCTCGGCTTCATCAATCTGGGAAAGACCACGACACCCGAGTTCGGGCTCACCGGAACGACTGAGGCGCTGGTTCATGGGCCGACTCACAACCCTTGGAAGCCAGGATTTTCTACGGGCGGTTCGTCGGGGGGCTCGGCGGCCTTGGTCGCAGCGGGTGTGGTGCCCATGGCCCATGCGAACGATGGCGGAGGCTCGATTCGAATCCCCGCGTCCTGCTGCGGCCTCGTGGGGCTGAAGCCCTCGCGCGGTCGCGTGGCGGAAATCGAAGGCTCCGAGCTCTTGCCCGTCAAGATCCTGCATCAGGGCGTGGTCAGCCGCACGGTACGCGACACCGCGGTCTTCTTCCACGCCGCGGAACAGTATCGTCGCAACCCGAAGCTTCCGCAGATCGGTTTGGTGACGCGTCCGGGCAGGCGACTGCGGATTGGATTCTTCGTCGAGCTCGGTGCGAACGCGCCGGCTCATCCCGAATGTGTGGCGGCCGTTCATGACGTGGCTGCGCTCTGCGAACGGCTGGGTCATTCGGTCGAAGAGGTGCCGGTGCCTTTCGACGAGGGCTTTCACGAAGATTTCTTTCTCTTGTGGTCGACCATGGCTTTCGTCATCACTCGCTTCGGCAAGCAGCTCATTCACCCGGAGTTCGATCGAACCAAAATCGAGCCATTCACCGAGGGCCTCGTCCGTCATTGCAAGGACAATGCGCTCAAGGTTCCTGCCGCCGTTTTGCGGCTTCGCAGGTTTGCGCGTCACTACGATCGCGGCTTCGAGCAATACGACGTCTTGATGAATCCAACTCTGGCAATGCCACCTCCGAAGCTCGGTTTCCTCGGACCCGAGGTTGCTTTCGACGTCGCGCTGGAACGCTTGAAATGGTTCATACCGTTCACACCCGTGCAGAACGTGGCCGGCGGCCCGGCCATCTCGCTTCCGCTCGCGATGAGCAGCGAAGGCCTCCCGATCGGCGTGCAGCTCGCCTCGCGTCTGGGCCAAGAGCGCACCCTGCTGGAGCTCGCGCTGGAGCTCGAAGAAGCAGCACCCTGGCCTACGGTTCCCCGTCAGCGACCGAGCAGCTCCGAGAGCACCGCAGGTTGATCGGTGATGATCGCCGTCGAGCCTTTGTCGATGTTCGCTTGCATGGATGTGGCGGTGTTGACCGTCCACACGGTCACCTGGAGTCCCTGATCTAGAGCGCTCTGGACCGTATCCGCAGATACGGTGAGGAAGGGATGGATTGCGTCTTGGCCGAGGCGCAGCGCGTCTTCGACCAGTCCGTTCTCCGTCTCGCTTCGGATCAGCGCGGAGTAGTAACCCGGCTCTTGCATCTTGATCAGCTCGACTGCGAGAGTGTCGAACGACGAGAAAATCGTTCGGTCGGCAGCGCCGATTCGGGCCATCTCTTCGAGCACGGCCGTCACCAGAGCCTCTGGGCCCGTGGTTGCCGTCAGGCACGGGGGCTCGAAGATCTTCAGCTCGATGTTGACGAGGGCGTTCGAGCCGATCGCTTCATAGACTTCGATCAAGCTAGGCGGCCGCTCCTCGGTCGGGTTGCCATCTCCGTCGAGCAATCGGCAAGCGCGAATCTCCTCGAAGCTGAGCGTGCTGACGCAACCCGTACAGTCGGTGGTCCGATCGAGGGTGTCGTCGTGCATGACGATGAGCTCACCATCCTGCGTAATCTCGACGTCGAGCTCGATCCCGTCGGCGCCCTGCTCGATGGCAGCCAAAAACGAGGAGATGGAATTCTCCGGGAAAGGATGGCCTTCGCGCGTCGGGCCGGTGCCCCGGTGGCCAATGGTGGCCGACGGTGCCAGGGCTTCGATTCGCTCTCGAACGATGTCCTTGGGGGCATTTCCCATGCAAACCTCTCGTGCCGACCATTGGTCTTCGCATGCCGTCACGTCGCAGGCGTTGTCCGTCACGCACTGGTAATATGCGCGCGTTTCGTCGGGGCAGGCCGTGGTCAGGGCGTCGGTCACGACGCGCTCGCAACTCGCGAACTGGGAGCACGCAGCACAGTACTCCGTAGCGAGGGGGTCTACGTCGGCGGAGTCGGACGAGCCGCATCCGAATGCGGCCAGCGTCAGGCCCAATCCCAGGATCCACGGCCATCTCATCGCGATCTCTCCGCCCATGCCCCTGATGGAAGGTATCTCACGCTCCGGGAATCGTCTCGTGCGTTTCGAGGTCGGCGGCATGGACGTACCATGGAGCGCGTGAGCCGAAAAAGACGTTGAGTTGCGGCCTGGCTCCTGGATCATCCAGGAGTGCGCCGGCGCCGACCACCATGGCCTTCCCGTTTTTCGTGAGCCAGGGCATCGCCGAGCCACATTCCTCGCAGAATGCGGTACGCCAGTACTTCGCGGTGGGAAGCTCGTATTGCTTCACCTGGTCCTCCCCGCGCTCCCAGGCGAACTGCCCGATCGGCACGAAGATGTTTGCCGCGTGAGCCGAGCCGGTTTTCATCCGGCAGCGGCTGCAATGGCAGTATTGAAAGCCCCGAAAAGGACCCTCGATACGAAAGGCGACCGCACCGCATACACATGATCCTCGAGCTTTCATGGCATACGAGTACCGAAGAGCTCGTTCGGACGCAAGCGTAAGCGTTGCTACCGTGGGCCGCCGAGCCAGCCCCGGCGTCGAAAGTAGTAAACCAGGCCGCCTCCAACGACGGCCATGAGGGCGAGCACGATCGGATAGCCGAAGGCCCAACCGAGCTCGGGCATGTTGTACGGCGACGCGTCCGGGTCGAAGTTCATTCCGTAGACGCCCGCGATGAAGCTCAGAGGCATGAAGACCGCGGCAAAGACGGTGAGCACCTTCATCACTTCGTTCAAGCGCTGGCTCGCCAGGCTGAGGTGTATGGAAACCAGCGCTGAGACCGTCTCGTTGTAGCTCTCCGTCACTTCGTTGAGCTGTACGATGTGGTCCTGACAATCTCGAAGGTAGATTTTGGTGTCATCGGAAACCAACGGGCCTGCGATAGACGCCATCGCGGCGACCGCATCACGAGCCGGGTTCAGGTTGCGGCGCAAATGATTGAGATCGCCGCGAAGATCCAGCAAGCGCTGTACCACGGACGAATCGGATCTCGATAGAATCGCTCGCTCCATCTCGTCGATTCGATCGCCCATCGAATCCGCCAACGGCAGGTACTGGTCGATGGCGGAGTCGAGAAGCGCATAGGCGAGATAGTCCGCCCTTCCGTTGCGCACTCGGCCTTGCTTGCGGCGGATGCGCTCCCGCACCGCGTCGAAGCAATCCCCCTCTTCTTCTTGGAAAGTGAGGACGAAATCTCGACCGAGGAACACGCTGACCTGCTCGAACGTCGTAGCGCCGTCGTGCAAGTGCGGGATTCGAACGACGATGAATAGCGTGTCCCCGTATATCTCGGACTTCGGACGCTGGCGCTGATGAAGGACATCCTCGACCGCGAGCGCGTGGAGATTGAAGGCCGTGACGATGTGCGCCAGCGCTTCGGCGCTGCCGAGTCCGACCACGTCCAGCCAAAGAACTCGGCCGACTTCGGGGTGGAGCTTGTTCTTGGGGATGGCCTTTTCGAAACGCTCTTCGATGAAGCTCTCGGCATCGTAGACCATTCTACGAACGACCGTGGGCGCGGCTTCTGGATGAGCTTCCAGGACGCCTGGCGGAGACCCAACCCGGTAGCGATTTCCGAGATCCAGGTAGTGCCGGGAGCGGCGGTTCTTGCGGCGAGCTTTCTTCATGAGTTGGGTTGCGACTATACGACGAGTGGCGTTGGTTTCGTAAGGATCGCCATGAGACCGGGTTGCGACTGGGGCTTAGCCGGTGGAAGCCGCAATGTGTGCGATGGCATCGCCGCGGTGCACGAGCGCCGAAGTCGCGTGCCCGATGACGATGCCCGGGCTGTTTGCTCGGACCAGGGTGCGATCTCGCCCCAGGGCGTCGAATATTACTGCGACACTTTCTCCTTCTGCCACGGCCGTGCCCAGGCTCACCATCATTTCGCAAAACCCGGTGCGGCGTGCGCGGACCCAGGAACTAGCGCGGTAGACGTGTGGTGGCTGTTCGGGGGACTCCACGCCGTAGTCGATCATGCCAAGTGCCTTCATGACGCGAAGCACGCCGCCCACTCCGAGCGCGATGGCGTGTGCGTCGAATCGGTTCGCTTCGCCAGCCTCGTAAACGAGGATAATCTTTCCTCTTTCCGTCGCTGCCGCACGCAAGGAACCATCGCGCAGACGCGAGTGCAATAGCACCGGCGCGCCGAACTCACTTGCAAGACGAAGGGTGTTCGGCTCAGTCAAGTCGCAACGCACCTGTGGTAAGTTGACGCGCCCATCCGAGCCGGTGTGTACGTCGAGGCCAACGTCGGCGCGCGCCACCACTTCTTTCATGAACAGATGCGCCAACTGCGAGGCAGTGGAGCCGCGTTTGGAGCCGGGAAAGCTTCGATTGAGATCGCGCCGATCGGGCAGGTACCGCGACTCCTGGATCAACCCGAAGACGTTGATCACCGGCACTGCCAGGACCGTGCCGCAGAGATCGTTGGGATCGATGCGATCCAGGACCCGGCGGATGATCGGTATGCCCATCAGCTCGTCCCCATGAATGGCTCCGCTGACCCAGATCACGGGACCGTCTTTTCGGCCGTGCAAAACCCCGACCGGAAGTGAAAGCCACATGCCGGTGGGCAAACGCGCCACTTGGAGCTCGATCTGGGTCAGCTTGCCGGGCAGGGCTGCGACGCCGTCGATCTCGAAAGGGGCGCGTGGCTCACCCTTCGATCCGGTCCTTGGTCTTTCCTGGCTTCGCATGCTTCTCCAAGTATTCGATGATCGCTCCGGCCACGTCTTTGCCGCTGGTGGTCTCGATTCCCTCGAGCCCGGGCGAAGAATTCACCTCCATGACGACCGGTCCGTGATTGGAGCGCAGCATGTCGACGCCGGCGACACGGAGACCGAGCTTCTTCGCGGAACGCACTGCGGTGCTGCGCTCTTCGGGCGTGAGTCTCACCCGGGTCGCCTTGCCTCCGCGATGGAGGTTCGACCGAAACTCTCCGCGCGGCCCCTGCCGCATCATCGAGGCCACGACTTTGTCACCGATGACGAAGGCACGAATGTCTGCACCTCCGGCTTCCTTGATGAACTCTTGGACCAAAATGTTGGCATCGAGTTGGCTGAAGGCCGCCATGACGGATTCCGCCGCCTTGTCGGTTTCCGTGAGCACCACGCCAATGCCTTGTGTTCCTTCGAGAAGCTTGATGATCAGCGGGGCACCACCGACCAGCTTGATCAAGCCCTGAATGTCCTTCGTGGAACGGGCGAATCCGGTCACCGGCAAGCCAATGCCCTCCCGCGCCAACAATTGGAGCGCACGCAACTTGTCGCGAGCCCGAGAAATAGCTTGGGAGGTGTTCAGCGGGTACGTGCCCATCATCTCGAACTGTCGCACGACCGCAGTTCCGTAGAACGTATGGGACGCGCCAATACGCGGAATGACCGCGTCGAACTGCAGGGCGGTTCCCGCCAAGAGCACCTGAGGACGATGCGAAGTGATGTTCATGTAGCACCGCGTGAAGTCGACGACCCGCACCGTGTGACCTCGCTCCGCGGCGGCTTCTTTCAGTCTCTTGGTCGAGTAGAGCCTCGCATTCCTGGAAAGGATTCCGATCTTCATGCCTCGTGCCTCTTCCTGCGCTTGGGAACCAGCCCACGACACAAGTATGAGCGCCCCGGCTCCACCACGAATCGCCCGCGAATGGCCTCGCGCCCGAGCAGCATTCTGAATCCCATTGCATCACGCGTAGTTAGGGTCAGATCGATCGGCCATCGCTCGGCTCCGAGCGCGAGGGACGTTCGAATGATCGGCCGGTACTCCCGGTGCCCGCTCGAGCTCTTCACGTGACGATGCTCGTGGAGCTCTGCCACACAGTGGATCGTCGTCTTCGTCTCTCGTTGCACCGGGTGAACGACGAAACGGACGTAGTCACGCGAGCCTCTCGAGAATACTTCGATGTCGTACGCATGAAGCGACGAGCTACGAGCGCCCGTGTCGACCTTCGCTTTGATCCGTGAGATGTCGAGGTCGGGCAACGCCACCCACTCACGCCAGCCGATGACCTTCATGTCGCTCACGCCCACGAGCGTTGCCCTCGAAATTGCGAAAGTCAACGCGCTCTTTCAGTGTACCCTGTCGAGCCATGTCGCTCCGGGACTATCTGACGCCACTCGATTTGTCTGCGATGTTCGGGCAGCTCGCTGGGTTGGTCCGAATGATGGGGGGGCTCTTGCTGGCGCCCGCTGCAGTCGGGTGGCTGAGTGGCGAATTTGTGATCGCCGGACTGCTTTCTGCGGTCAGCTTGCTCGGCTTGGGTCTCGGGCATTGGGGCCGCCGCTTGCTCTCGAGGGAGCTGGCTGCCCGCGAAGCCTTCTTGGTGACCGCACTCGCGTACCCGATCTTCTCGATCGCCGGCGCAGTGGCCTTTCTTCCCGTCGCCCCTTTCATCGATGGTTTCTTCGAGAGCATGTCGGGTTTCACGACCACGGGACTCAGCGTCGTGCCGCTGGAAGACATGCCGCGAACGCTTCGCTTTTTTCGGTCGTACATGCAGTGGATTGGGGGCGCAGGCATCGTGATCTTGACGGTGGCGCTTCTCAACGCCACCCAGCCCGCAGGGTTCCGCTTTCGTCTCTACGGCTCCGGCTCGGAAGACGAGCGCATCGCAGGCGGCGTCCGCTCGACTGCTCGCGATCTGCTGAAGATCTACGCGGTGCTGACCGGAGCCGTATGTTTGGCGCTCGTCGTGGTGGGAATGCCGATGGAAGACGCGGTGCTGCACGGGTTGGCCACGGTCTCCACCGGGGGCTTTTCGCCTCACGCCACCAGTATCGGCCACTACGTGAACGAGCCGCTGGTGCTCATCATCACCATGGTGGGCATGCTTCTCGGCGCCACGAGCTTCGCCATTTACCAGCGTATCGCGCGACGCAACAAGAATCAGAACGACGAAACCGGGCGAGATCCCCAAGGCTTCGCCCTGGTGACCATCGTCTTGACAGGGGCGCTGCTGCTCTTCGTCTTGGAGGGAGAAGCTTGGCATGCCGTCTTCGATACCGTGACTTCCATCACCACGACCGGATTCTCGCTCGATGATCCGGCTGGATGGTCGCCTACGAGGAAGTTCTTCACGACCCTTTGGATGATCATCGGCGGCTCGACCGGCTCGACCGCGGGCGGCTTGAAGCTCATGCGATTTCTCGTGCTCCTCACCCTCGTGAGGTGGACCGTTCACAGACTGATGGTGCCAGCGGAAGCGAGGATCGCGCTCAAGTACGCAGGCGTGCCGATCGAGGCCGAGTCTCTGCGTCACTTGCTCGGTTTCATCGTGGCTTATCTCGCGTTGCTTCTCGCAGGTAGCGCCGCACTGGTCTTTGCCGGGTTCGATCCTGGCGATGCATTGTTCGAGAGCGCATCGGCCGTCGGAACGGTGGGGCTCTCGTGCGGCATCACGAACGCGACGCTACCTTCTTGGCTCAAGCTCGTGTTGAGCTTCCAGATGTGGGCTGGGCGACTCGAGGTCATCCCCGTGCTAGTGGTGTTCTATCCAGCAACCTGGAAGCTACGCAGGAGGTCGCGATGAGGGTGATCATCGTGGGCATCGGCAGTATTGGTTACGAGCTTACGAGAGACTTGACGCGCGGTGGCTCACACCAAGTCGTGCTGATCGACAACGATCCGGAGCGTTGCGAGGATCTGAGCGAGCAATTCGATGCCTTCGTTCTCGAGGGTGACGGTACGAATCCCGAGTTGCTACAAAAAGCGCTCGTCGAAGAAGCGGACGCGCTGATTGCCAGCACGAGCTCGGATGCGCTCAACACGGTCATCGCCATGCTTGCGAAACGATTCGACGTGCCGACTGTCATGGTCAAGCTCAAGGATCTCGGCCTGCGCGCCGCCTGCAAAGAGATCGGCGTCGCACGGATCGTCACGCCCAGCATCTCGGCCGCGGCAGAAATGCTGGCGGCCTTGCACGGATTTGGCAGGCCCGACCTGTCCCTCGTGACCCGAGGAGGCCTGCGATTCGAGGAGCTCGAAGTGCAAGGAATCGATCCGACTTCGATACGTGAGCTGAACGTTCCGGACGGGGCCTTGATTCTCACGGTGGTTCGGGGTGAAGAAGTGCTGCTCGCGCGCGGCAGCACCCGCGTCCAGCAAGGCGACCTGTTGTTGCTGCTCGTCGAAAACGAACACGTGCTCGAACAGGTGCAGAGCCTGGTCGCTTCGAGCTAGCGGCGGTCCCTGCGAGGACCGATCAATCTTCGGCTTTTCGCTTGGTGCGCCGGCGAACCGGTCCCCACCCGTCGTGCTCGTCCTCGTCAGACTCTTCGTCCTCTTCGCTTTCGCTCCAGGCGTCCAAATCCTCGTCCATCGTTCCCCATACGTCCGGATCCCAGTCGTCTTGACTGTCTTCCAACGAAGCTAGATCCGGATCTGACCACGGGTCTTCTGCGAACCAGTCCAGGTCGCTCCTGCGGTGATCACGGTCTCGCTTCGTTCTGTCGCCTCGTACCGGCATGACGTTCCTCGCTTTGCTGTTGGGAAAGTCCCTGCTCTGCGGTCCGAGCACGTTCCGTGCCACTGAGCGCGGCGGGATCGATGATTGCAGCCGACGAGGATTTCGCGGTGGGGTGGGACGCAAGCATCGTCCCGGTGCAGAACCTGCACCCGGGACATCGCCGGATCCATGCAGGACTTGCACCGACCCCTCGAAAGTGGATTCCCGGGGTCGTTTTTCGTGGCGGTTAAGGGACAGTTTCCGCGGCACGCCCCTTGCTCTGGTTGGGCTCTATGAATCAGAGAACACCATGACGCGTTCCCGGCTCGATTTGGTCACCCCCGAGGTCGTTCAGAAGATACGTTCGGAGAATCGCCTTCTGCTGGAGAGGACCGAGAGCATGCAGGCGAGCATCGAAACCGGACGGTTCGACGAGGCCGCGCCGATTGCTGCCGAGCTCGGCCGGGCTCTTCGAAAGCACGTTTTGCTCGTCGATGGAGTGCTGGACGTCTTGAGCCCCGATGACGTCCTCCCGGCACGCCGCCGGCGCTAGAGCGGATCACTTCTCGCCCGGCCATGCGCTTCGTTTGGTCACCCCCCATTCCTGAAGTCGGTACTGGATGGTCCGTTTGCTGATGCCGAGAATCGCGGCTGCCTTCGTCGGCGAACCCCCCACCGCTTCCAGGGTTCTGAGGATCGTATACCGTTCGACCTCGGCCAAGGTCACGCCCGGCACGAGCAAGCTCAACGGCTCGACCTCCGGATCAGCCGCCCGGATTGGCAGGTCTTCCGCGCCGATGAGGTCTTGTTCACAGAGGACCACCGCTTGCTCGATGGCATGTTGGAGCTCGCGGACGTTTCCCGGCCAAGGATAGCCGAGAAGCGCCTCGCGAGCGCGCGGCGTGAAGCCACGCACCTGCTTGCCGTTCTCTTCCGAATAAAACCGAAGAAAATAATCGGCGAGAAGGGGAATGTCACTCGGGCGCGCGCGAAGCGGGGGTACGTCGAGCACGACGACCTTGAGCCGGAAGTACAGATCCTCGCGAAACCTCCCGTCGTCGACCAGCGCCCTCAAGTCTCGGTTCGTGGCGGCGACGACTCGTACGTTGACCTTGACGGTCTCGTTGCCGCCCACCCGCTCGAACTCCCGCTCCTGGAGAAAGCGAAGCAGCTTGACCTGCACCGAAAGCGGCATTTCGCTGAGCTCGTCGAGGAAGAGCGTGCCGCGGTCGGCCTGCTCGAACCGGCCGCTGCGTCGCGTCACGGCTCCCGTGAAGGCTCCCTTCTCGTGCCCGAAGAGCTCGGATTCGAGGACGCTTTCCGACAGCGCTGCGCAATTCAGCCGAATGAGAGGCCCCTCGCTCCGCAGCGAGTGCTCGTGCACGGCCTTGGCAATCAGCTCTTTGCCGGTCCCGGTCTCTCCCTGGATCAGCACCGTCGACCTGCTCTTGGCAGCCTGAAGCATTCGCTTGAAGAGCCGCTGCATCGAGGGATGCGCCCCGACGATGTGATCGAGTCGCGTCGTCGGAAAGGACGCGGCAGCCTCGGCTCGCGCATTGATCGCGTCTCTCGCATGGATGGGCTTGTCGAGTGACCGCTCGACTACGAGGGCGAGCGCATCGGGTCGTATCGGCCTGGTGAGGCAGCGATCGGCGCCACTGGTCAAGGCTTTGACCGCCGTGTCAGTCGAGCCGGAGCTCGCGATCGCGATGAATGAGGCCGAAGGCAGAAGCGCCCGAGCCTGCCGAAGGAACTCGAATCCGTCCATCCCGTCGAGATCGAGCTCGACGAGCACCACGTCGGGCATCGACCGTTCCACGAGCTCGAGTGCCTCGGCGCCGTCGGGCGCCGTATCCACCGTGTGCCCGATCGCCGTGAGCTGAGCCTCCAGCTCGGATTGGACCTTCGCATCGCCTTCGACGACCAGGACCCGGCCGGTCTGCTGCGGCATCATGGCGCAAGGATGGCTCGCGCCGTCGGGGCCGTCCATAGTCGGTCGGCCACAAAGGTCGTGCGCGAAATCCGAGCAGGTGTCAGATTTGCGCACGATCATCATGCGCTGGGACGTGCTTCGAAACACCGGGAGCAAATCCGCCTCTCCGGCCCTCAAGGCGCGGCAGATGCTGGGCAAGTACCGCATCCGCCGTCGAATTGGCGCCGGGGCGTTTGCCACCGTCTACGAGGCCTACGACACGATCGAGGGCGCCCCGGTCGCCCTCAAGATTCCCCACCTCGACCAGCTCGACCAAGAGTCGCTGAATCTCATTCGCCGCGAGGTTCGGCTGACCGCGCGCCTGGAGCACGAGAACATTCTTCCACTGCGCAACGCGATGATGATCGACGGACACTTCGTCATCGCGACGCCCCTCGGACAGCAGACGCTTGCCGACCGGTTGCACAGACGCCTCGGGCCCAAAACGGCGTTGTCGTACACGGAGCAGTTGCTTTCTGCCCTGGCGTACGCGCACGAAGAGCGGATCATTCACTGTGACATCAAGCCGGACAACGTGATCCTCTTTCCCGGCGGGGTCGTCCGGCTCGCCGATTTCGGAATCGCGAAGGTCGCACTCAGAACGCGAACCATCATGGGGTCGGGGCAGGGAACCGTCGGCTACATGGCGCCGGAGCAGGCGATGGGGAAGCCGTCGTTTCGGTCCGATGTCTTCTCGATGGGGCTGTTGATCTACCGAATGTTCGCGGGGGAGCTCCCGGAGTGGCCGTTCGACTGGCCGCTACCGGGGGCGGAACGTCTCCGCCGAACGGTCAGCCGGGACTTCATCAGCTTCATCCGTCGCGCCATGGAGATTCGCGAACGCAAGCGGTATCGTGATGGGGTGCAGATGGAGCGGGCCTTCCAAGCCGTCCAGCCGCGAGCCCTTCGAAGCTCGACGCGTGGCGGGAGGTCGGCGCGGTGAGCGAGACCCACATCTTCACGGATGTGGACACGACGCGAGGCGAGCGGTTCGAGCTCGGGGCTGGGGAAGCCGTCGTGCTCAGCATTCCAAAACCCGGACGCGACGGGCCGAACGAGGATGCCGCCGCGCTGATATCCCTCGCTGAGAATGCTGCCGTCGCCGTGGTCTCCGATGGGGCAGGCGGCCACCCTGGAGGCGCGGAGGCGGCATCGCTGGCCGTTCGGGCGGTCTGCGACTCAGTCGAGGAGCTCGGAGACGATCTCCACAACCTGAGGGATGCGATCATCAACGGCTTCGAATCGGCGGATCGAGCGATCTCGGCACTCGGCACGGGCGCGGCGGCCACCCTCGCGGTGGTCGAAATTCAGGGCAATCACATGCGGGCCTATCACGCGGGCGACTCCATGGTGCTCGTCACCGGTCAGCGCGGGCGGATCAAGTGGCTCACGATTCCGCACTCGCCCGTGGGCTATGCGGTCGAGGCCGGCCTGCTGGATCGGGGCGATGCGCTGCACCACGAGGATCTTCACCTCGTATCCAACCTGCTCGGGGGTCAGGGAATGCGGATCGAGCTTGGTGCCGCTTTGGAGCTCTCGCCTCGCGACACGGTCGTTCTGGCGAGCGATGGGCTGAGTGACAATCTCCATCTCGACGAGATCGTCGAGCGTGTCCGAAAGGGACCGCTTCCCCGTGCCGTGGCCGAGCTGGCCGCATTGGGCCGCGAGAGAATGGCTGCGTCTTCCGACGGCGCGCCCTCGAAGCCAGACGACCTCACGTTCATTGCGATAAGGCGGCGCCGTTCGTCTGGCCGCAAGCGCCGTTGAACGCTTCCAGCTCGCGGACCGAGCGATAGCCTTTGCCCCAGCGAGCGAAGTGCTGGACGGCCGTCGCCGTCACCGCGTCGACCAGGTGCCACAGAGGTTGCTCCACCTGCTCGACGAGCTTGAGGGCCGATTTGATCTGTGCGTCCCATCGCTCCGAGTAGCGATCGAGGTCGCCGGCCTCGACCCTCTTGCGACAGGGCCCGGTCGAGCACCGAAGCTCCATGCCTTCTGGAAGATTGAACATTCCGTACTCGTCGGTGATCTGTTCTCCCGCCTCGATGTCCCGTATCGCAATCTCGAAGCCATACGCCGTGCTCATGGTGTTGGCCTGGCAGCAGTGATTGACGAACTTGGCGTGGTCCCAGCTCACGATGCGGACGCCATTCGGGTCGATGTAGGAATAGCGTTCGATGATCGGCGCAAGCGTGGGATCTTGGAGCCTCGGGTCCTCGGGCAGGATCTCGATCTCGAGCGGGTCCCAGACATAGGTGATGGTTCCCTTGGTGAGCCTGGCCTTGGCGAAGACTCCCAAACCGACGACGTCATCGATGTATCGCACTTCTGTGGATGGATGAATCACGGTGCGGCCCGCGTGCAGGATCAGTGCCAAGTGGGGCGGAAGTCAAGAGCCTCAGAACGCGGGAGGCGAGCGGCTCCTCGGTGCAAAACTTGCCCTCACGGGATGCGCAAGCCTTGCACTGGTGCCATTTCGGCCCCGTGGAGTAGGGCACGTGCGCGGGCCGCGGGGCGATGTCAGAGTTGCCCGCACCAGATGAAAGGCGACCTTCGCAACGGCGCGACAAGTCCGGTCTTCCGCAATCGCGAGCTCGTCATCGAGGACTTTCCGCGGGGGGAGGTTTCACGCCTCTACGTCGATCTCGTCGCGAATGGCCTGGCCCAAGACATCCTACTTCCGGTCTTGGTGGCGCGGGGCAAGCGCGATGGTCCGGTTTTCGGGCTGACCGCTGCCGTTCACGGCAACGAGCTGAACGGCATCCGCGTGATTCACGACCTCATGCATCATATCGACCCGCGGCAGCTCCAGGGCGCGCTGGTAGCCGTGGTCGTCGTCAACGTCCCAGGTCTGCATCGGCATCAACGGGAGTTCGTCGATGGTGGCGACCTCAATCACATCTTCCCAGGTCGTGAGGATGGGAACGTCGCCGAGGTCTACGCTCACCGAATCCTGGATCGAATCGTCAAACGCTTCGACTATTTGGTAGACTTGCACACGGCGAGCTTCGGCAGGGTCAACTCGCTCTACGTGCGCGCCGACATGACACAGCTCTCGACAGCGACCATGGCGTACCTGCAGCGGCCGCAGATCATCGTCCACAATCCACCCTCGGACTACACCCTACGGGGCGCAGCGATGGATCTCGGGATTCCTTCCATCACCTTGGAGGTAGGCGACCCCCAGCGCTTTCAGCCGGGCTTCGTGAAATCGTCGCGCATTGGTCTTCGAACCGTGCTGGCCGCCGCGGGCATGCTCCCGAGGCGTCCCGTCGCCGAAGGCCACGAGCCTGTCCTGTGCGAGCGTTCCTTTTGGATGTACGCCGATCGCGGCGGGCTTTTGGAGGTGCTTCCGCGTCCCACCGAGCTGGTGAGTCGCGGTGAGCGCGTCGCCGTGCTTCGGAATGCCTTCGGAGACGTGATCCGCGAATACCACGCGCCGCAGGACGGCATCGTCATAGGCAAGAGCGCCAACCCGGTGGGCCAAACCGGCGCTCGGATCTTGCACTTGGGCGTCATCGCGTCGGCGGAGCACGGCTTTCAACGGCGGCCGGCGAGCCCTGCGGTTCTGCAAGGGAGCCATTGATGCGGGTGTGCTTCGTCGTGAACGATCGGCGGGAGCCTTCCGCCGAGCAGACCACCACGCTCTTGATTGCCGCCGCTGCGCGAAGAGGGCACGAGGTTCTGGTCTGCGGTGTTTGCGATTTCACCGTGACCGACGACGGCACGCTCCATGTCCTCGGTCGTCGCGTGGAAGCAACGGAGCCGTCAGCCGTCGTCGAGGAGCTCCTCGGAGGCCAAGCGCACAGTCAGGCGCTCGGCGAGCAGGACTTGTGCGTCATCCGGACGAACCCGGGTCGGGACGAGGCGCGCCGCGCCGAGCACGTGGCGGCGCTTCGTCTCCTCGAGCAACTCGATGAGCAGGGTGTTCGCGTCCTCAACCACCCACGGGGCCTCTCGCGGGCGCTCACCAAGCTCTCTCTTCTGGAGGTCCCGCCTTCCTCGAGGCCGCGTACCCTGATCACGCGGGACGTTGCGACGATCGAACGATTTCTCCACGACGCACCGGACCGGATCGTCATCAAGCCCCTCGATGGAACCCGAGGTCGCGATGTCTTCGTCCTCGATCCGGCAGGCTCGCGGGCCAACGTGAAGCAGATCATCGAGGTCGTGCTCCGGCGCGGCTATGCGATGGTGCAGGAATTCGTACCCGGGGCCGACCGTGGGGACGTTCGGGTGACCGTCGTGAACGGCCGGGTCCTCGAAGTCGATGGCCAGCCGGCTGCCATTGCGAGAGTACCGAGGGGCGGAGATTTTCGAAGCAACCTTCACGCTGGCGGGGCTGCCGAGCCGTCCGACGTCACCGACGCCATGCGAGACGCGATTGCAGAGCTTGCCCCTCACCTACGACGGGAAGGACTCTTTCACGTGGGCGTGGATTTCGTGGGCGGCCGCATACTAGAGCTGAACGTGTTCAGCCCAGGTGGGCTCCATCCGAGCGAGCGTCTCTATGGGCAGGATTTCAGCGGCGCGGTCGTCGAGGCGTTCGAGCAACGAGCTTGATCGCCACGAGCGTTCAGTCTCTTGGAGGGTCCGGCACGACGGCCTTTGCGCCCTTGGCACCCGCACGGATCTCCTCGAACAGCGCATCATCGTCATCGAGAGACCGGAACAGCCCGCGGCGAAGACCCCCTTTTCGCGTGAGCAGCATCGCGGTCATCTTGTCGATGGCGATCGCTGCCAGCACCGACTGAATGTAGGCCTCGATGAGATCGTCGGTGCCGATCCCGATGGTGTTGAAATCACGCCGGTCCATCAAGAGCAGGCGGTCGGTCGACGCAGTCCAGCTACCATCGGGCTGTCGCTCAGAAAGATTGGTTCCGAGCACTTCCCATGATGATTCGCCTTCCTCGAGGACGGCTGGGAGAGGTCTTCTCGAGCGTCGCGCGTACACCGCGAGAGGGCGAAAGCCCGTTGCGCCGCCGCACACCATCACCCTGAGGTCGGCGACGTAAATGTGGCCGTGCCGATCGGGAATGGTGCCGACGTGATAGAAACGCCCGGCACGCTCCACCGAGCTCCATACGTAGTTCCCGATCAGGCTTTGCACGACGAAGCGATCGTACGGATGATCCATATCCATGAACCGCCCCAGCTCGCCCTCGTTGACGATCGTGTACACGCCCTGACCTGCATTGCTGTAAGGGACTTTCACGACGGCGTGACCGCCGAAGCGGCGCACCCAAAGCGGCACCTCTTCCTTGGCCACGTCTCCGATCGTCTGCGGAGTTCGGATCTGTAAGCCGGAGGCTTCGAGCTCGGCGTTGTAGAGCTCGTACGCCTTCATCGCGACTAGCTTGTTGCGCCCCCCCGAAAGGCAGGTCACGACCGGGTTCAAGATGCGGGTGCGCGTTCGAACTGGAATTCGATTCCAGGGCTTCTGGGTTACGTAGCGAAACGCCGCGCGGATCGGTCTCCACCGTCCCTGTGCATCTCTGATTTCCAGTAAGCCGTCGGTGAACCTCGCTGGAGGATCGTCGATCGCGTCCGGAAACGGCGTGAGAAAGACGTCTTCTCCGGTGAGGTCGGCAATTACCGCGGCGTATCCGGAGGCTTCCATGTGGTTCTTGTCGAACAAAACTGCCAGGTCGCCGGAGGTCGCTTTTCGTTTTGAAATCAAGGGGAGAAACGCAGTTTCGATCAGCTTGCGATAGCCGGCCTGCTCGTCGTCGTCTGATGGGATGGGCATCGACTTGTTGCCCGAGGGACAAGAGTTGGTTTCGACTACGACCAACCTTCGATTTCCCGCGGCCGTGGTGGTGCAGAAAAGGTCGGCGCCGGCCCACTGGAAATGCTTGGGTGAGTAGCTCAGGACCTCTTCCAGCGCCTGCGGATCGACTCGGGGATTCAAATGACAGTATCGGTTGACGATACGGCGGTTGGACATCCGCAGAAAGAAGGACACCAAGGGGTGGATCTGAGCGTTCAGCACCCGAGCGTAGAAGTGGTTGCGAGGCTCGAATGAGCCCGGTGGGACCAAGGTCGCGTGCTGGCGATGCAACGCTGCCCGGGAGGCGGTGACATCCATGGGTCTCGAGCCGATGCTGCGCCGCGAATGCAACGCTGGCAAGTCAAAGGAAAGCCCGAGCGCGCTATGGTGCCAAAGCGTTACAATCGTATACTCCTCACAGCCATGACTGAGGAAACAGAGGAAATCGAGCTACACGTCGAGGTCGAAGAGGGCGAGCCGCCGAAAGGCCGTCTAGTTTTGCTAGATGAATCGAATCGCGAGCTCGGCGAGATGCTCTTTCGCCGGGAGGGCGAGAGCATCGTGGTCATCGAGCATACCGAGGTGGACTCTTCGCTCCGAGGCAAGAACGGCGGGCGACGGTTCTTCGAGGGGATGGTCGGATGGGCCCGCGAGACCGGCACCCAAATCCGGTCGGAGTGCCCATTCACCACTAAAATGTTCGAACGAGAGCCATCGAGCCGCGACGTTCTGGCGTGAGGCTCAGACGCTCCGCGCGTTGCGAGCCAAGGCGGTGAGCTTGATGGTATGGTCCGCGCCATGTTGGCTCGGCTTGGAGAGGTGTTCAGCCGTTGGGCTGATCGATGGGTGCCTGATCCCTTCGTCCTTGCGCTCGCACTGACTCTGATCACGTTGTTCGGGGGCTTTGCGCTCACCGGATCCGCGAGCGCCGTATTTCGAGGTTGGTATGGCGGCTTTTCGAGCACGCCCCTGCTCGCGTTCGCACTGCAGATGTGCCTGATTCTAGTGACCGGACAGGCGTTGGCGGCGAGCCCGCCGATCCAGAGAGTAGTTCGCGCAGTGGCACGATTACCCAAGCGCACTTCGTCGGCTGCCGGCATGGTGGCTGTGATCGCCTGCCTCACCGGGTTGATTCAGTGGGGGCTCGGCGCGGTGGTGGCCGCTTTCGTCGTGCGCGAGATCGCCCACGGTGCCGCAGAAGAAGGCCGACCGATGGACATTCCCGTGTTGGGGGCCGCAGCATACACGGGACTTGCCGTTTGGCACGGAGGGCTGAGCGGCTCAGCGCCCCTCAAGGCTGCCGAGTCGGTTCGTTTCACGCAGGGTGGGGCTGATGCGATCCCCGTCAGCGAAACGCTGTTTTCGCCTCTCAATTTGGTCGTCAGTGGAGGCCTCCTCGTGTTGCTTCCCTTGTTGTGCGTTGCGCTCGCACCGAAGGAGTCGAGCGTTCCAGAACCGCTACCGAGCAAGAACGAGCCGGCGGGGCCTCAGAAGCGGTCCCTTTTTGGTCTCTTGGTCGGCGGGGCGGCCGGAGTGCTGGTCGTCGTGAGCTGGGTGGGTGGTGATCTGTCTTTCGATCTCAACTCCGTGAACCTCTTCTTTTTGACGTTGGCGCTTGCTGCACACGGGTCGATTCGCAGTTTTCTCGATTCCGCATCCGAAGGCGCTCGCGGCGCCGGCTCGATCATCGTGCAGTTCCCGCTTTACTTCGGCATCCTCGGCGTGATGCAGGCGAGCGGTATGATCGAGGGCCTTTCCTCGCTGATGTCGACGATTGCGTCTACTACGACGTTCCCCGTGCTGACCTTTCTCAGCGCCGGCGCCGTGAACTTCTTCGTTCCGTCTGGCGGCGGCCAATGGGCTTTGCAGAGCGACATACTCTTGACGACTGCCAGCGTCCTCGAGCTTCCGCCGGCAAATACCATCATGGCGTTCGCCTATGGCGACCAGTGGACCAATCTGTTGCAGCCGTTCTGGGCGCTGCCTCTTCTTGCGATTACCGGCTTGAAGGCGCGTCAAATCGCTGGCTACACGGCGATCTTGGCGATCGGCATGGGTCTCTACGTCGGGGCCGTGTTGCTGGTGGTGGGTTAGAGGGCTTCGGAGACCTGGTAGGTCGCTTCGGTATTGTCAGCGACTTCGTCGAGCGTCACCCCTTCGGCCAGCTCGATCAGCGTCATACCCCCATCGCCCCTCTTGTCGATCTCGAAGACCCCGAGGTCGGTGATGACCAAGTCGACGACCTTCGTCCCGGTCAGCGGTAGCGTGCACTCCTCGAGAAGCTTCGGCTTGCCCTTCGCCGTGTGCTCCATGACGACTACGACTCTCTTCACGCCGGCTACGAGATCCATGGCGCCACCCATGCCCTTGACCATCTTGCCCGGAATCATCCAGTTGGCGAGGTCGCCATTCCCCGCGACCTGCATCGCCCCGAGAATCGACAAATCGATGTGTCCGCCACGAATCATCGCAAATGACTCCGCGCTCGAGAAGAAGCTCGTCGACGGCAGCTCCGTGACCGTCTGCTTTCCTGCGTTTATCAGGTCGGCGTCTTCCTCGCCTTCGTAAGGGAAGGGCCCCATGCCCAGCATTCCGTTCTCACTCTGCAGCTGCACCCTGATTCCCTCGGGAATGTAGTTGGAAACGAGGGTTGGAATGCCGATGCCGAGATTCACGTAGAAGCCATCTCGAAGCTCTTGCGCGGCACGGGTTGCCATCTGTTCGCGGGTCCAGGCCATCGTCTCCTCCTCAGGGGCGCGGACGCGTGGTCCGCTTCTCGATGTGCTTCGAGGGGTTCGGGTAGTGAATGATCCGGTCCACGTAGATTCCCGGAGTCATGACGTGATCCGGCTCGAGCTCGCCAGGATCGACCAAGTGCTCCACCTCCGCGACGGTTACTCTTGCGGCCGTGGCCATCATGGGATTGAAGTTTCGGGCGGTCTTGCGATAGACGAGATTGCCCTCCGTATCGCCTTTCCATGCATGGACGATTGCAACGTCGGCGAAGAGCGCGCGCTCCATCACGTATTGCTCGCCGTCGAACTCACGAACCTCTTTCCCTTCCGCGACCACGGTTCCGACGCCCGTCTTCGTGTAGAACGCAGGGATTCCCGCACCACCCGCACGAATGCGTTCGGCGAGCGTGCCTTGGGGATTGAACTCCACGGTCAAATCGCCGTCGAGAAACTGCTTTGCGAACAGCTTGTTCTCTCCGACGTAGGATGAAACCATCTTGCTGATTTGACGTGTTTCGAGCATCACGCCGAGACCAATTCCATCGACGCCTGCGTTGTTCGAGATCACGGTCAAATCCTTCACGCCAGATTTCGCGACAGCCTCGATCAGGGCCTCGGGGATTCCACACAACCCGAACCCTCCCGACATCAGCGTCATGCCATCGCGCAAGAGCCCATCGAGCGCTGCCGAGGCATCTGGATACAACTTGTTGACCATGGTTCGTCTTTAACTCCCGCCACCGCGCGTGACAATCCGGGGTTTCAATCGAGACCCAGCATTTTCCTCGCTTCCGTGGGCGTAGCGACCTCTCGACCTGCGTTTCGTGCGCACTTCGCGAGGGCCTCGATGAGCGGTCCATTGCCCGAAGCCTTGTCCCCATTGGGCAGGTAGAAAGTATCCTCGAGGCCGGTCCTGAGCATTCCGCCTAGCTCCGCCGCACGTTGATGTGTTTCCCAGATCTCTTCGCGGCCGATTAGAGTCGCCTGCCAGTGTGCGTCACCACTCTTGTACTTCATCAGAAGCTCGAGCAGCTCGGGGTCACATGGCATTCCGGAGGCAACTCCCATCACGAAGTTGTAGTGCATCTCTTTGGCCATGCCGGCCCGCAAGTAGAGTCCGACGGAACGAACGATTCCCACGTCGAAACACTCCATTTCCGGAATGGTGTTGGTCTCGGCCATCGCATCGAGCATCCTCTGGATCTTGTCCACGCTATTGAGGAACACGAGGGGAGGCCATGCCCACGTGTTGTCCTTCTTGAGCTTCAAGTAATTGAGGCTTCCCGCGTTGCACGCTGCAATTTCGGGTTTGATGCGGCGTAGGCAGGCGACGGGCCCCGAGATGTCGTCGTCCATCACGCCCGTGGTCTGATTGATGATCACGCCGGGACAAGCTTCCCGGATCGCATCGCTCGAGGCGGCGGCGATGTCCGGATCCCAGCTCGGGAAGTGACCCATGCCGGGCTCCTGTCTTCGGAAATGAACGTGCATGATCGACGCTCCGGCGTTGTACGCGTCGCTTGCAGATGCGGCCATTTCCTCCGGCGTTACGGGGACTGGATGTTGCTTCGGGTTGGTGAGCACGCCGGTCACGGCGCAGGTGATGATTGCCTTGTCCATGTCGCTCTCTTGGATGCAGGTAATTGAGCCCGCGAGCTCGCGGCTTAGGTTTACGTATACGTAAACCACATGCGATGCAAGTAAATCTTCTGTTGTCACGGCAAGGAGTCGGCGTTATTCTGGCGCGACATGGCCGCAGCGTCGAAATCTACCGCCCGCACGGATGCCGCAAGAGCATTCGTAGACGCGCATGGTCCCGCGGAGACGCCGGACTTCTTCTCCATTTCAGACCTCTCGGAGGAGTTTTCCATCACCCATCGCGCCATCCGCTTCTACGAAGCAAAAGGCCTGTTGTCGCCCAGGCGGCTCAATGGCGCCCGCATTTATTCTCGGCGTGATCGCGCGCGGCTTCACATCATCGTTCGGGCGAAATCACTCGGTTATAGCCTCGAGGAGACGAAGGATTACCTCGACCTCTATGGGCGCCAGGGCGAGGGCCGCATCAAGCAGTTGGAGCTCTCGGTCGACAAGAGTGAAGAGATGATCGCCGAGCTCGAAGCGAAGAAGCGTCAAATCGACGAGAAGATCGAAGAGCTCCGCCTCATCAACCGTGTGTGCCGGCAAAAAATCGCGCAAAAGCGGGCCAAGAACGCCGGCTGAGGCCGGGTGTCAGAACCAATCCGCCTCCGCGTCGATGTACGAGCGTTCGTTCGACAAGCAGAGGTTCGCCAAAATCGCAATCCGCGGAATCTCGGTTTGGATCCAGTATTGCGCGGCAGCCTCGATTCCCCGTTTTTGCGTTGCGGAAATGGACGATGTGCGCGCAGCCGCATCCATGACCATCCATTGCCAGCCGATCACCAGCGTGGCGAACATGTCGAGGTAGTCGAAGCTGTGTCCCAACATGCCATCGGTGTCACCCGACATGCCGCGTCGGCCCAACTCCATCGTGGTCGCGCCCACCGTTTCGACGGCCTTTTCGAGCGCATCACACAGATCTCGATCACAACCCGACTCCCTCGCGCGGCCGATGGTCTTGGTCAATTCTTCGGCAAGAGCTCGCAGCGGCGCGCCGCCCTTGGACATGACCTTGCGGCCCAGGAGGTCCATGCTCTGGATTCCGCTCGTTCCTTCGTGAAGGGTGTTGAGCTTCTGGTCGCGCAGGAACGCTTCGGGAAGATACTCGCTCGTATAGCCGTATCCACCGTGGATCTGAATTGCCAGCGCATTCGCTTCGAACCCACGCTCGGCAGGGAACGTCTTGGCGACGGGAGTCAACAAGTCGAGCAGTAGCTGCGCTCGTTCGCGCTCCTGCTCGTTCGCTGCGTGCTCCGCCACGTCCATGTACTTGGCGACGGTGGCCAGGAGGGCGAGACTGCCTTCGACGATTGCCTTTTGCCTCAGCAACATGCGCCGGACGTCTGCGTGCTCGATGATCGGCACCGGGTTTCTGTCACGCGTGCCGAGCTTGCGTCCTTGTTTGCGATCGAGCGCATACAGGCGCGATTCGTGATACGCCACGGAAGCCGTGGCCGCCGCGTTGACGCCGACCATGATGCGGGCTTCGTTCATCATCTGGAACATGTACCGGAGCCCTTGGTTGGGCTCTCCCACGAGCCAACCACGGCAGTCTCCTTCGTCGCCGAATTCGAGCGCCAAGCTCGGGAGACCTCTCCAGCCGATCTTGTGGATGAGGCCCGCCACCGTGACGTCGTTGGAAATCAGCCCGCCGCCATCTTCGCGCAGCTTGGGGACGGCGAATAGAGAAATGCCCTTGGTTCCTTCCGGGGCACCTTCGATGCGAGCCAAGGTGAGGTTGACCACGTTGTCCGTGATGCCGTGGTCCGCGCCGGAAATGAAGATCTTGCTGCCCTTGATCAGGTAATAGTCGTCGTTCGTGGGAGTGGCGGTCGTGGTAATGTCGGCCAGGCTGCTTCCGGCGTGGGGCTCGGTCAGAGCCATCGTACCGGTCCACTCGCCATCGTACATGCGCTCCATGAACCGCGTCTTGAGCTCGTCGCTGCCGAAGGCTTCGATGAGATGTGCTGCGCCGTGCGTCAGCCCGATGAAGCCATACGCGCCGAGGTTTGCCGCCATGAGATATGCGCTGGCGAGCGTGTGTACCAGCAGCGGCATCTGTTGGCCGCCGACCGACTCGGGTCGAGTTGCGGTCAGCACCCCCAAGTCCACCATCTGCTCGAAGAGCGCCGGAAGCGCCGGGTGCGTGTGGATGCGGCCGTCCCGAAACACGGGCGGGTGCTCATCCATGGGTTTGTACGTGGGCCACAGGTCTTGGCGCGCAAAACGTCGGACGCTGTCGATGTACAGGTCGAAGGTTTCTTTGGAGTGCTGCTGGTAGCTTTCGAGCCGACAGAGCGATTCGGCGTCGAGGACCGTGTAAAGGAGAAAGTCGACGAGCCCGTCGTCGATGAGAGGATTACCCTGCGCTGGCATGTTGAGCTCCGCTGCGGGCGCACCCTAGCACCAAGAACGACCTACTTCCCGCGTGAATTCCGAGCTTGGTTGCGGTATTAGACCAGCCATGGATTTCGAGCATTCGGAGCGGGCAAAGAACTTGATGCGTCAGGTCGAGCGTTTCGTGCGTGAGCGGGTTCTGCCCAACGAGCAGACGTATCTCGACCAGCTCGTGGGCACCGATGATTGGCGGAAATGGAAGATCCCTCCCATCATCGAGGAGCTCAAAGCGGAAGCGAAGGAGCTCGGGCTCTGGAATCTCTTCTTGCCGGACGAGCAGTACGGCGCAGGACTAGACAACCGGGACTACGCGCCCATCGCCGAAATCACCGGCCGGAGCTTTCTGGCGCCGGAGGTGTTCAACTGCAGCGCACCCGATACCGGGAACGCCGAGGTCTTGGTCAAGTACGGCTCGGACGAGCAAAAGAAGCGTTGGCTCGAGCCATTGCTCGCCGGAGAGATCCGGTCCGGCTTTGCGATGACCGAGCCGGCGGTAGCCTCGAGCGACGCTACGAACATGCAGGCAACTTGCGAGGTCGTGGGCGACGAGGTCGTGCTCAACGGTCAGAAGTGGTGGACGAGCGGGGCGGGGGACCCACGCTGCGGATTCTACATCTTCATGGGAGTCACCGATCCCAATGCGGGGCGCCACGAGCGCCACTCCATGGTGTTGGTGCCTGCCGACGCCCGAGGGGTGAAGGTCCTTCGCATGGTGCCCGTCTTCGGACACTTGGACGAGCCTCACGGCCACGCGGAGATCCTGTTCGAAGACGTGCGTCTGCCGGTGAGCAGCATCATCGCAGGGCCGGGTCGTGGCTTCGAGATCGCACAAGGACGCCTGGGTCCGGGGCGCATTCATCACTGCATGCGTGCCATCGGTGCGGCGGAGCGCGCTCTGCAGCGCCTTTGCGAGCGTGCCGTCCACCGGGTCGCTTTCGGCAAGCCGCTCGCCAATCTGGGCGGCAACCGCGACATCATCGCCAACTCGCGGATGGCGATCGATCAAGCTCGACTCCTCACCCTCAAAGCCGCATGGGCGCTCGATACGCATGGGACGTTTGGCGCCCTGGTCGACATCTCGGCGATCAAGGTCGTGGCCCCAAACGTATTGCAGTCGGTAGTCGATGCAGCGATCCAGATACACGGCGGCGAAGGCATGGCAGATCCAGAGCTCACGCGGCTGCTGGCCATGGCTCGGGCGCTGCGTATTGCCGACGGGCCCGACGAAGTGCATCGAGGCATGGTCGCGAGGCTCGAGCTCAAGAAGTACGCTTGAGTCGGCCTATCCGGTCTGGTTGAGCCAGTGCGTGATCTTTCGGATCAATGACCTCGGCGAGAAGCGGATGCTGAATGCCGCCAGCCGATTCATGAGCCCTTCGATGGCAACGGCCCTGCCTTTCATCATCGACCGATACGCGTGCCGGGCAACCTTCTCAGGCGACGCTGCGCCGAGCTTGAAGAGGAAGCTCTGCGCGTTGCCTGCCGTTTGTGCGAAGTTGGTGGCGGTGGCTCCGGGGCAATGCGCCGTGACGGTGACCCCCTGGCTTCCGACCTCTTCGGCGACTCCCTCCGAGAACATGATGACGAACGACTTGGTTGCATAGTAAACGGCCATGTTGGGGCCGGGTTGGAATCCCGCCGTGGACGCGATGTTCAAGATTCGGCCTTTGCCGCGGGCAAGCATGCCTTGCAGCGCGAGATGGGTGAGGGCGACCAACGCGTCGATGTTCACTTGGAGCATGTCCATCTGAAGCTGCAAAGGAAGCTGCGCAAAGGCGCCAGTGGCTCCGAACCCGGCATTGTTCACCAGATAGTCGATCTGCAGGCCTCTTCTTTCGAGCTCCTCGAACAGCTCGGTCGGAGCCGACGGGTTGGAAAGATCGGAAGGCACGACGTGAGCGGTGATTCCGTGCGCGGTCTCCAGCTCCTGGGCCAGGCTACGGAGCTTGTCTTCGGTGCGGGCTACCAAGACGACGTCGTGACCATCTGCAGCGAAGAGCTTTGCCAGCTCCGCGCCAATGCCCATCGACGCGCCCGTGATCAAGGCGACTTCGCGCGTAGTCATCGTCGGTTCCTCATGGATACTCTCTTCTGTGAGCGTGAGATGCCCGGTGCATGGTATCTTCCAGAACCATATGACGAGCAAGGATTCTTTCACGCCAGACTGGTTCGAGGGGTCGCTGCCAGAGCGCTCGTATCGGGCGGCATTCAAATGGGGAGCGCCGGAGGCCTACAAGCACCCGAATCCCCGGCTGTACGCGCTCATGAAAGAGACGTTCGACCTCGACGACGAGTACTTTCGGAAGCCACAGAAGCTCGGCCTGGAGGAAGTGAAGGTCGAAGTGCCCGTCTCGCTTCGGCCCGAGCACATCGCGTTTTTTCGCGGCCTTCTGGGCGACGAGAACGTGAGTGACGACGAGTACGACCGGCTCCGCGTCTCCTACGGGAAGACGATGCTGGACGCGCTCCGCTTGCGCAATCACCAAGTCGAGAACCTACCCGACCTCGTTCTACATCCTCGTCACGGCCAAGACGTAGAGGAGATCGTTCGTTACTGCCACCAGCACGGAATCCCTCTCTACACCTTCGGCGCTGGTTCGAGCGTCACGCGCGGGACCGAGTGCTACCAGGCGGGAGTATCGATCCATCTGGGCACGCACATGAACCGAATTCTGTCGCTCAACGCGGTCAATCAGACGGTCACCGTCGAGCCGGGAATCCTAGGGCCTGCCTTGGAAGAAGCGCTCAACGATGCGCGCCAGCGCTTCAAAGCGCCCCACGCGTACACCTGCGGTCAGTTCCCGCAGTCTTTCGAGTATTCGTCCGTCGGAGGTTGGGTCGTGACACGCGGTGCGGGTCAGAACTCCACGTATTACGGCAAGGCCGAAGACCTGGTGCTGAGCCAGAAGTACGTCACACCGGTCGGCACGATCGAGACCGTCGACGTGCCTGCCTACGCCACGGGACCAAACCTCGACCAGATCATGATCGGCAGCGAAGGAGCCTATGGCATCCTGATCGAGGTCACGCTGAAGATCTTTCGTCACAACCCGCAAAACACGCGCCGATTCAGCTTCATTTTTCCGGATTGGCCCCGTGCGGTCGCTGCCGTACGAGAGGTGATGCAAGGCGAGTTCGGGTTTCCTTCCGTCTTCCGGTTGTCCGATCCGGAAGAGACCGACATCGCCTTCAAGCTCTACGGTGTGGAAGGCACCCCCATCGATACGATGGTCAGCCTGCGAGGGTTCAAAAAGGGACAAAGGTGCCTGCTGCTCGGCACGGCGGACGGTGACGCCGCCTATACCAGCATGGTGAAGCGGCGCCTCCGCCAGGTTTGCAGCGATCATGGCGGAATGTACACGACCGGCTTCATCACGAAGAAGTGGGAGCACGGACGATTCACCGATCCCTACATGCGCGAGGACTTACAGGACTTCGGCATTCTCATCGATACCCTCGAGTGCGCGACCAACTGGGAACAGCTGCCGAAGGTGCACGAACACGTGCGGGCCTACGTCAAGAGCCGGCCCAAGACCATTTGCATGACACACATGTCTCACTGTTATCCCCAGGGAGCAAATCTCTACTTCATCTTCATCGCGAAGATGGGACAGGAAGAGTTCGTCGAGTTCCACCGAGGCATGCTCGATGCAATCCAGTCTTCGGGCGCCACGATGAGCCACCATCACGGCATCGGGAAAATGACCGCGCCGTGGCTCGAAGGCCAGCTCGGCAGCAACGAGCTCGAGGTGTTGCGAGCGCTCAAGCGACACTTCGATCCAAACAACGTGCTCAACCCCGGCGGTACGCTGGCGCTCGACCTGCCCGACGAGGAACGTCGGTTGCCGTGAGGTCGGCGAACGACGAGCTCCGTGCGCGCGTTTCCGGTCGCAACGTCGTGGTGACCGGCGCCTCCAGCGGAATCGGGGAGGCCCTCGCACACCGTTTGGCGGACGCGGGAGCCACCGTCTTGCTAATCGCTCGGTCGGCGGAGAAGCTCGACCAGATCAAGCAGGAAATCGAAAGTCGGGGCCGAGCCGCGTTCGTCTATCCCTGCGACCTGTCCAATGGCCCAGACACCGAGCGAGCCATCGAGGCCATTCTCCGCCAGCACGGACACGTCGACATTCTCGTCAACAACGCAGGGATTTCGATCCGCCGAAGCGTGGCAAAGTCTCATGATCGTATCCACGACTTCGAGCGAACGATTGCGCTGAACTTTCTCGGAGCCGTGCGACTCATCCTCGGTTTCGTGCCGGGCATGCGTGAGAGAAAATTCGGACACGTTCTCAACGTGTCGACGATCGGGGTCCAAGTGAACGTGCCGCGCTACGGTGCCTACCTCGCAAGCAAGGCGGCGCTCGATGCGTTCAGTCGCGTCTTGGCGGTGGAGACCCTCCAGGATGGCGTAAAGGTGACCACCATCTACATGCCTCTGGTCAAGACGCCGATGATGGCGTCGACGACCATTTACGATGCATTCCCCATGCGTTCCGCCGAGGAGGCCACGGAGCTCATCGTCGATGGCATCGTCGACAGGCCCAAGCGCGTCGCCACGCCGGTCGGAAACGCCTTCGAGCTCGCGTATGGAATGGTGCCGCGGGCGGTCGATCGAGCTCTGAATGCTGCTTATCGGCTGTACCCCGAGTCGGGCAAGAAGACCGATCAGCGTGCGCCGGTGTCGCGGGATGCGGCCGTTTTCGAGCGAGTCTTCGACGTGGTCACACGTCGAGCGCGACGCCGAAGCCGGTCCTAGCTCACGGCGCTTCTGGCGCCGGGGACCAAGCGAAGCGGGTTGCGCTTTGGCCGGCGGACAGAGGTGGATTGGCCTTCTGGTTGGCCGAGCCGTCGAGCTGGCTCGAGTAGATCTCGAACACGTCGCTCGTGTCTTGGGCCGCACGATAGGCGATGCGAGCACCGTCCGGACTCCATTCGAACACGTTCACGTCGCCATCCGGCTGCAGCACGTCGTTGATCTTGGCATTTCCCGAGCCGTCGATGGCGCTGCTATAGAGCTCGAGCAGGTTTGGATTGTCCTGGTTGGCGCGATAGGCGATGCGCGCCCCATCTGGGCTCCAGACGTAGCTCGCAACCTCGCCGCCCTGCGGCTGAAGAACGCCGTTCACCTTTCGGTTGTCGGACCCGTCGGGCCGCGATGCGTAGAGCTCGAACACGAAAGCCGTCTCTTGATCTGCCTGGTAGGCGATCCAAGCGCCGTCCGGGCTCCATTGAAAAGCAATCACCGTTCCCAAGCCCCCCTCTGAGAGGGGGCCGTTGACCTTGTGACCACCCGAGCCGTCAGGTGCCGCAGTATAGAGCTCACGAAGCGCGAGGCTGTCTTGATTCGCCAGATACGCCACGCGTGACCCCTCTGGGCTCCACGCAAAGCCGCTCACGCTCTGCCCGGGCCCATAATCCGGATTCACTTTGCGATTGTCGGCGCCGTCGGGCGTACTCGTATAGAGCTCCTGAACTCCGACGCTCTCCTGATCGGTCTGGTAGGCCACGTGCGATGCATCCGGGCTCCAAGCGTAGAGCGAGGCTTTCAGACCTTGTGAGCCCGACACCAGCGCACCGCTAACCCGTTGGTTTTGCGCTCCGTCCGCGGTGCTCACGAATAGCTCGAATAGATTGTCGACGTCTTGGTCCGCCACATAGGCGATGTGCGCGCCGTCCGGGCTCCATTGGAAGCCATTCACTTGCCGATCCGTGGCGAGCTCGGCGCTCACTCTGCGATTGTCCGAGCCATCGGCGAGGTTGCTGTACAACTCCCGAACGTTGTCGGTGGCTCCGTATAGTAGATAAGCCACACGGCCGCCGTCAGGGCTCCAGGCGTAGTCGACGACCTCGTCTCCAAGCAGGACTGGGCCATTCAACTTCCGAGTGTCCGTGCCCGCTGGCGTGCTCGTGTAGAGCTCGGGCGTGTGCGTCGATTCTTGCGTGGCGAGGTAAGCCAGCTTGGTTCCGTCGGGGCTCCAGCGAAAGCTCTCCACCCTTCCGCCGTCCACTAGCTCGTCACTGACGCGCCGGTTGTCGGTTCCATCTGGGAGGCTGGTGAAGAGCTCTTGCCGACAGGTCGCGCAGCCGGGGAATAGGTCGGTGTCATCGTCCGCCAAATAGGCGATGCGGCTTCCGTCGGGGCTCCACGCGAAGTCCACCACGCGACCCACCTCCAGCTCGTGACTGACCCGCTGGTTATCAGCCCCATTGGTACGTCCGACGTACAAATCGTCGAAGCCCACGCGGTCCTGATCAGCCAAGTACGCCAGCGCGAACGAACCAGGTACGCCGCCGAAGCCGCCTGAGCCGCCATTTCCGCCCGACCCACCGGTTCCGGAAGCGCCTCCCGATCCTCCTTGCCCTGCCGAGCCCTCGTCGCCGCTCCCGCCGCAACCGACACATGCGCTGCCCAAAGCGCAGACGAGAATCAGCCAACGAGACGTCATGGCGACGGTTGATCCGCAGCCACGGGGACGGGCGTCACGCGCAACACCTTGCCACCACCGCTGCCTCCGTCCGTGGTGATGTAGAGAAGTCCGTCCGGACCCTGGCGCGGCGATCGAAGGCGTCCCTCGTCATCGATCACCCGTCGTTCGCCAGTCACCCTTCCTTCAGCATCCATGAGATAGATGTGGAGGTGTTGGGCTTTCAGGGTTGCGACCGCCAAGACGCCGTCCCAATCGCCCCATGCGTCTCCCTCGATGAAAGTCGCGCCAGACAAGGCGAGGGTGGGTGCACCGCTCGACCAGACCGCCTCGATGGCGTCGGGAAACTTGTCGAGATCGGTCATCGGTACGGACTCGTTGTACCCGGGCACCGGATCCCATCCGAAATTGCCGGGTACGAGTCGATTGATCTCATCATCGACGTCCGGGCCGTGCTCCGCGGACATCCCGAGCCCATCGGAGCGAAATGCCATCCCTTGGATGTTGCGATGCCCTTTCGAGTACCAGCGATACTCTCCTGGGTTGCCGGGGGCGGCATTGCCGTCACGGTCGATGCGTAGGACCTTGCCGCCCAGTGAATCGTCGTCTTGAGGTGTGGTTCCAATCGCGGCATCGCCCGTGCCCACCCACAGAAAGCCATCCGGGCCAAAGCGTGGGCGGCACCCGCTGTGCCTCCCGGTGCTGTACGGCATGCCGGTGACGATGTCTTCGCGGTCCAGCACTGCTCCGCCATCGGGGGTGCGCATCGTGAGCCTGATGACGCGCACGTCGGTTTCGGCCCCTGCGCTCGAGGTCGTACACAGGTAGATGTAGCCATTGTCGCTGAAGCTCGGGTCGACCTCGAGGCCCATGAGCCCGCCTTCACCGCGCGCCACCACGTCGGTTATTGGACTGACGACCGGCTCGGCCTCCGGGCCGTTGGCGTATACGCTGAGCCGCCCCGGCCGTTCGGTCACCAACACCGTGCCGTTGGGAAGCCACGCGATGTCCCAGGGCTTGTCGAAACCGGTCAAGTAGTCGTCCACCTGAAGGCGGATGTCGGTCGGCCCTCCGCCCGCGTCGCAGCCGCTCGGTCCACAGCCGTCGTCGCCACAGCTGGCGCTCGTGACGCAACAGGTGATCAGCAAAGCAAAGGTGTTTCTGTTTCTCCAGATATTTCCCACTGTTGCTCCAGTCGTACCCTACCGATTGTGTTCGATGAGGACATGGCAATTTAGCATCGCTGGCCGTCCCGAATAGGTGTTATACGTTGGACCGCTTTTCGGGAGGAAAGATGGCTGGATCCACTAACGGTGTACCGCTTAGCCAACGAAAATGGGACATTTTCTTCGTCATCAGCTTTTCGTTTTTTGCGTTTTCGTCCTTCTTCTCAGATTCGTGGCATGCGCTCGGTCTGCTCGAGGGGGATGCCTTTTGGTCTCGCGCCAACCGTTGGTACGGAGAGATCGCACAAGACCACTTCTTCATGGCCGACCACAAGTACGTGCGCGTCAACACCGGGATCTCCGGTCTCGTCTATGGACCGTTCTATCTCTTGCTAGTCTACGCGTTCATCAAGGGGAAGAACTGGATTCGGCCCATGGCGCTCGTTTACGTAGGCGCCATGTTGCACGGCTGCACCGAGTTCCTCATCTACGAGTACTGGATCGGCCCGCCCCCAGGCAACCCTCTCGTCTTCTGGGCATTCAACGGACCATACTGGGTCATCCCTTTCCTACTCGGCGTTCGCATGTGGAAACCCAACCCCTTCTCTTGAAGAGGCACGCACCGAAGATCCGGAGGGCTTTCGGTAGCTAAGGTGTCGCCGAGAAAAAGACGCCTCTGAGGTCTTCTGTCCGTGATAGGGGCCTGTCGTTCACGTCGAAGGACGTGACCCGGAATTGGTAGAACATGCCCGACTGCAGGGCGGGTCCTTCGTAGGGGACCTCGGGGTTGCTGCCGCTCGATCCCGGAACGTCGGCATCACTCCAGATCGTCTCGCCGAAGGTGTCCAACACCTCGATGAGGTACCGAGATTCACCGCTGTCATCGACCCATGAAAAGACAGGGGTCCCAGAGACTTCTTCCGGCTCCTCCGAACCGGGTGAGATGACGTCGAGCGCTCCGGTGATCTTGAAGCTCGGCGCTTCGACCGTTTGGCCGGCGGCGACGTCCACGCGAACGATCTCCGTGTTCCCCTGTCCGAAATCCGGATCGCGCACGAGGCGATCGTTTTCGAAGGCCCCGAGAACCTTGTAGCTCCCGGCGGGCACCCCTTCGATGATCCAACTGCCGCTGTCGATGAACGCCGTTCCTTCGGGGGCGCGAAGCCCAGGTGGAGTCTCGCCGCGGGCAAGCGCCTCGTCGAACGTAGACTCGACGACGAGGATGTATGAAGTCCCGTCTCCATCGCCCGGATTCACGATCTGGACACTACCCGTGACGCTTCCGGTTGCATCACCAGACAACGAAAGATCGACACGTGCCTCTTCGCCGCCGCTCACTGCGACGGTCTCTGCGGCGTAGCTCGAGCCTTTCGCATACCCCAGCACCGAAAAGTCTCCATCCGGGACGTTGAAGATCCGGTAGGTGCCATTCCTGTCGGCGATCGCGGTGAAACCCTGCGGGGTGGAGCCCGAGGTCTCGGCCACGACCAGAACGCCCGTGCTGGAGTCCGGGATCTCGACGGTTCCGAAGATCTCGTTGCTTCCCGCACCGCTTGGAAGCGTGATCAACCCCACGTCGGTCGCAGACGTCTCGACTACCAGTAAGCCGCTAGACTCGACGGGGTTGGAAAGGTCGATCGGGAGCGCCTGGCGGACACCCGAGGGAAACGTCTGATAGCCGCTTGCGTCTGCGCGGAGCGTGACATCCTCTCCGGCGGGATTCCCCTCCGAGTCACGCTGCTGAGCTACCCGAACCTCGTAGTTGCCGGCAAGGTCGGTCACGGCAACGGTGCTCACCGGCGCGCGATTGGCATCCAAGGCCACGACCGTGGCGTCTTCGATGCCACCACCATCGACGAGGTCGAATACGCTCCCCCGGACCACGACGGGCATGAAGCAACCGGGCTCCCCGTCGACGATCTCTTCACAAACGAACCCATCTTCGCAACCGGTCTGCGCAATCGGATCGCAAGCGTCTCCACCACTCGAGCAGCCCATCATCAACAACGACGAAACGGCCGCCATGCTCGTCCAACGAATCATCATCATGACTCCCCCATACCGGTCGCGTCCCCACGCGCCCGATCCCTACAGCCTATCGCGTGCAAGGTATGCGCGAAAAGCACACAAGAGCGCACAGCCATCGAGCCTTGGAGCCCGCTGTTTTCCACCGAGCGCGGAAATCAAAAACCGTTGAGCGTATCGACGACCGTGAAGAGGTCACCCACGTCGTAGAAATCTACGGCAACGAAATTGGGAAGCGCGTTGCCTTCCAGCTCACACTGCTTGGCGCGGTCGATGAATAGCGGATTGAAGTTGACCATTTCGGCGAGCTCGAGGCTTCCGCCGAACGGAGACGTGAGGAAATGATTGAGGAGGAATAGCGGATTACCCGCGTTGCCCCGATTCGGATCGCACACGAAATCCTCTGGCGCCGGGAATGAGAACGGAGTCTCCCAGGCGTGATCCCAGATGTTCATCAGCCACGGAAATTCGTCTTCCTGGGGTAGCTTTTCCTGAAAAACCACCAGTCGGGTGTCGGCCTCGACGAGATTCGCCAGCGTCGGCCACGGAGTGCCGAGCGGGTGGGCGTAAACGAAATCGATTAGGCCGCTCTCCTCGAAGGCCGCCGCTGTCTGTGCATGGGTGATGTAGTTCTCGAAGATGATCGACAGGACTTCTTCGGGATTGCTCGCAAGAAAGGCCCTGATCTCGTCGAGCCCTTCGACCAGTGGCTGGCTTCCGAGGGAGCAATAGACGTGACACAGCAAGAGCACGCCGTCCTCTTCGTAGGTGTCGAGCATCATGCCGCGAACACCATCGTCGAGCTGACGCGTGATGCCGAAGCGCTGGTTGGGCAAGAGCCACCCTGCCTCGGCGTTCGACATCGCGTTGTGAGTCATCGGAAAGCTCACCTCGTCGAAGCGCCGGCTGCACAGCTCTGCGTGCCCGTTACAAACCGCATCCGGCTCGCCTCCGTCGGGCTCGAGGCCGCCATCGACACCCGCATCGGCTCCGCCCCCGTTGCCGTCGCTGCACGAAGCACACAAAAGCACTCCGAACACCGCCAGCTGCATTGCTCGCCTACCGCTCATGTTTCCTGCTCTCCCGGTCCTTCGGGGGCCGCATTCCGGACCTCGACGATCTCGTACGTCACTTCGCCTCTCGGACGCTGGATGGTGATCTCATCCCCGACCTCCCGCGACAAGAGTGACCTTCCGACGGGGGAGTCCATGCTGATCCATCCTTTCTTCGCATCGATCTCGTCCGGACCGACGATTCGATGAACGTGGACGGCGCCATTTTCGTCTTCGAGCCTGACCCAGCTCCCGAAGTAGACCCGCCCGTCGTCTGGCGGCTTTGCGTCTACGATCGTCAGCACCTCGAGCCGTTGTCCCAGAAACCGAAGCCGTCTGTCGATCGCGGCGAGTCGCTGCTTACTGTACTGATACTCGGCATTCTCCGAGCGGTCCCCTTCGGCGGCTGCGACCTGGACGGCCTTGGCCATCTTCGGGCGATCCTCGTTCCACAGCCGGTCCGCCTCTTCTTCGAAGCGTCGATAGCCTTCGGGCGTGATGTAGCCAGGCTTGCCAGAGGTGTCAGGTCGTGTGCGGCGCCTGCTCATCAGTTCCTCTTTACCACGAGCAGGCCAAGCGCACACCAGCTCGCTAGTTGCGCTCGCTCGAGAGACGTTGGACATTAGACGGCCGGCATGAGCGCAATCATCCCCACTCGCCTCGTACCAAGCGTCGAGGCCGCGGACGCGAGTCCCAGGCAAGTGAGACGCGACTTCCAGAAGCTGATCGAGACTGGCGCGAAGATTCGACCGGCGGGCGAGGCCAAAGACGATCCCGCCACGCTGCTCTCTTCGGGATACCTGCCCAGATACGAGCTGTCTCTGTTCGATACGCGTTTCTATCTCACGAACGTTCGAAAGAACCCCGCCATTCGGTTTCTGGTCGCCTACGTCGTCCAGCAGCGGCGAACGGGTGGTCGGCTCGAAATCTTCCCACGCATCTTCTACAAAGACCTATCACTCGTATGGCGTGTGGCTTCCCACATGATCGCGGCCGATGGCGACTTTTGGATCGGGAAGGGAGACGTCAGAACCGTGCGCCGCGGCGAGTTCGAGCACACCGAGTGTGTGGAATCGACCACCGACTTGCCCCTCGAGCTGCAAGACGCGCTCGACACGATCAACGAGGCCACACGTGGAGCCCGAATCGACCACCGAGCGTTGTTTTTGGTGCTACGCAACGCGCCACGCACGCGGATCGCGCCCTACGACGATTTCTCCAAGCCGCGTAGAAAGGCGGCAGAGAATCGACGCAACCTGATCAATGGGGGTCGACGCATTGCTTGGTTCACCCGAAACGACGATCCCACTTCGCTCCGGATCGTCGACGGATTCGAGCCTGACTTCGCGAAGGGAGTGTTCGAGGTGAGCGAGCTGAAGAGTGTGCTCTACCACGGAGACCTCCAGAGGTTTCGCATTCTTTCGCGGAACGGCCGAGTTCAGTACATGTTCGTGGCCGGTCCCAAGCACGCTTGGATCATCCCACCTCAGGCGCTGACTACGGAGCTTTCGACATACGGGGTTCGCACGGTCGACGTGGTTGCGGATGAAAACCTGTTCGTGCCGGGCTACGAGTATCACTATCTCGACGAGACGGCTGAGGGTCCCGTGCAGTTCAGTCAGATCCCCGAGGGTTTCGCTGGAGCCCAAAGCGAGCATCAAGACGACCGAGCAGACGCATCGGCATGGCTCGACGAGATTCCACTCATTCGCGAGTTCAGGCGAAAGGTCTTGGGTCGACGCTGACCCGGGCGAAGGCTCCAGCCACGGGCCCATGACGCCACGGCCGTGGCCTGCTAGCGTCGACGATGGCCAAAAGTCAAACACGTAGAAAGCGCCGCGTCGTCGTGCGGCAGCTCCGAAGGTCTGATTTTCGTGATGTGGTGCGCGTTCACAGCGGCGCTTACCCGGAGCTCGGTGCCTGGACCAAGGAACAGTTTTCGAGTCAGCTCGACCTCTTTCCAGAAGGACAGATTTGCGTGGAGGTAGACGGGCGCGTCGTGGCTACGTCGAGCTCGCTCATCGTCAACCTCGAAGATCTACCGAAGAGCCACACGTACCACGACGTGTGTGAGAGCGGCATGATCCGCAGCCACGATCCGGATGGCGACACGCTCTACGGAATCGACATCGCGGTGGACCCGAAATTCCGAGGTCAGCGCTTTGCGCGCCGCATCTACGACGAGCGAAAAGAGCTCGCCCGGCGACTGAACCTGCGGGGCATCGTGTTTGGAGGGCGAATGCCCCGATACAGTCGCTACGTAAACGAGATGTCTCCACAGGAGTACCTCGCAAAGGTGCTGCGCAAGGAGATCCCGGACCAAGTCATTCTGGCGCAGGTTGCCAATGGTTTCATCGCGCGGGAGGTGATCGAGGACTATCTTCCGAGCGACAAGGCATCCAGCGGACACGCCGTGCTGATGGAGTGGCGCAATCCCGAGTTCGTTCCGCCCGACCCGAGGCGCAGAACCATGGGGTCGATGCGTGTGGCAGCCGTCCAGTACCAGATGCGCCCTGTGACGAGCTTCGAGGAGTTTGCGACACAGTGCGAGTTTTTCATCGACTCCGCTGCTGATTACAGCGTCGACTTCTTGCTGTTTCCAGAGCTTCTCACCACCCAATTGCTCAACCTCGTCACTGGGCCCAGCCCGGCGCACTCGGCACGCGCGCTCGACAAGTTCACCGAGCAGTACGTTTCGTTCTTCACCAACATGGCCATCCAATACAACGTGAACATCATTGGCGGTACGCACTTCGCAGTCGAAAAGAAGCGACTCTACAACATCGCGTTTCTGTTTCACCGTGACGGCCGAATCGACAAGCAGTACAAGACGCACCTCACGCCTTCCGAAACCCGGTGGTGGGGGATCACGGCCGGTCGCGACATCCACGTGTTCGAAACCGACCGAGGCAAAATCGCCATCGCGATCTGCTACGACGTCGAGTTTCCGGAGTGGGTACGGATCATCAAGGCCAAAGGCGCCGACGTGTTGTTCATCCCCTACAACACGGACATTCGCTCTGGTCACATACGAGTGCGATCTTGCGCGCAGGCGCGTGCCATCGAGAATCACATGTACGTGGTGATGGCGGGCGCGGTCGGGAATTTGCCGCAAGTCGAGGGTGCCGACATTCACTACGGGCAGGCCGCCATCCTGACGCCATCGGACATCCCCTTTGCACGTGATGGCATCGCCTCCGAAGGAACGGTCAACGTGGAAACGATGATCGTGCACGACCTCGATCTGGCGCTTTTGCGCCGAACCGAAGGCACCGGCACCGTCCGAACCTGGCCCGACCGCCGCAAGGATCTCTATGGCGTGGTCCACAAGAACGGCCGCAAATCCGAGCGTTTCTAAAGGAGCAGCCTTCCTTGCGTGACAGGTACGACATCTCCACGGTGCTCGCTGCAGACGTCGAGACCGTGTGGGAGCACTGTAGCTCGATGGAAGGTGTTTCGCGCGAGCTTTGGCCCCTGCTGCGAATGACGTATCCAGACGGCGCGGCCTCTTTGGTTTCCTCCCGATTCGTTCCGGGAAAGCCTCTGTTTCGGAGCACGCTCTTATTGTTCGGCGTACTTCCCATCGACCGCACCGACCTGACGTTGGTGGAGCTCGAGCCGGGACGCCGGTTTCTCGAACGTTCCCCAATGGCAACTCAGCGGATTTGGGAGCACGAGCGCCTGTTGGAGCCGATCCATGGCGGAACCCGAGTCACGGACCGCGTTCAGTGGCGTGGACGTTTCGTTGGGGCCGGGCTTCCGTTCGCCGTTGCGGTCCCGGTCCTCTTCAGATGGCGCCATCACCGCTTGAAGCGTTTGTTCGCTCGCCCGGACCTCTAGAACGACGAGCCGGGCTGTTCCAGAAACTCGACCTCTTCTGGTGTCGAGGCCCGGCCGAGGATCTGATTGCGATGGGGGTATCGACCAAAACGTTCGATGATCGCTTGGTGGCGCTTGGCGAAGTCGAGGTAGTACTCGGCGTCTTCTTTCAACGCCTCCGGCGCGTCTTCCAATAGACCTCCGAAGAGATCGAGGCAGTGTGCTTGATCGGTCGCGCTTTCGCTATGCTCGAGAGGAAGATAGAAGAACACTCGCTCATCGAAAGCCAGTTTCTCGTCGAAGCCCCGTTCGAGCCCCTCTCGGCATGCCTGGCGGGCGAGCGGGTCGGCAGCGAACATCTGCGGCGTTCCTCGAAACATGTTTCGGGAGAACTGATCCAGCACGATGATGTATGCGAGGGCGCCCCGGGCAGTGCTTCGCCACGCCTCTCGATCCCCGGCGGCCACTGCCCGGTAGTCCGCGAGGAACTGCGATTCGATCGCGGCGTCGAACGCTTCGGACTTGGTCCACCAGCGTTTGCGCTGTTCAGGGCTCGCGCAACCGAGCTCGTCGAGCTGCCCAAACCAAAAATCCAAGATGGAATCGACCCGCTCGCCGCGTGCAACCATGGCATGGGTGATACCATGGGTTTCGGCGAATCGCTCGAATCACGTACTGTATCGTCACCGATAGACTGATAGGGACGGGGTTGCCAGCGTCCCGAGGATGTACGATGCACGAGGTATGGCACAAGACGAAGAGCGTCCACACGTCGTGATACTCGGAGGGGGTTTTGGTGGGCTAGCTGCGGCGCGAGCGCTAGGCGGTGCGCCAGTGCGCGTCACATTGGTCGACCGATCGAACCACCATCTCTTCCAGCCGCTGCTCTACCAGGTCGCTACCGCGCTCCTGCCAGCGCCAGACATCGCCGCGCCGCTTCGAAGCCTCTTGTCGTCGCATGACAACGTGCGCGTGCTTCTCGCCGAAGCGCAGCATGTCGACGTGGAAGAGCGCGTGGTCGTGCTCGATCACCAAGAGCGGCTCGTGTATGATTTCTTGATCGTCGCTACGGGGCTGAAGCACGATTATTTCGGCCACCCCGAGTGGGAGCGCCATGCCCCCGGGCTCAAGACGCTGTACGAAGCTCTCGAGATACGCAAACGAGTGTTGCTCGCGTTCGAGGCAGCCGAACGAGTCACCGATCCGGATCAGAAACGAGCGTTTCTGAGTTTCGTCGTCGTGGGTGGAGGCGCCACCGGTGTCGAGCTCGCCGGGCAGCTCTCCGAGATCTCGCGCAATGCGCTGCGCAAGGATTTCCGAACGATCGACCCTTCCAGCGCGCGAGTGGTGCTAGTCGAAGGCTCCGATCGCATCTTTCGCGACTATCATCCGAGCCTTTCCGCGCGCGCCCAGCGGGACCTGGAGTCTCTGGGGGTCGAGGTGCGAACGTCGGCCTTCGTCACCGAAATCGACGGGGAAGGTGTGACTCTCGATGAAGAAGAGCGCATCGAGGCGAATACGGTCCTTTGGGCTGCGGGAGTCCGGGCGAGCTCGGTCACGGAGCAACTCGACGCGGAGCTCGACGGCATGGGCCGCGTGAAGGTCACCCCCTACTGCACGGTGCCAGGTCGAGACGAGGTGGCGGTTCTGGGCGACTTGATCCACTATCCTCGTAAGAAAGACGGCCAACCGCTTCCGGCCGTCGCTCAGGTAGCGCTTCAAAGCGGGGAGCTGGTCGCTCGTAACATCCTTCGCCGCTTGAGGGGAGAAGCGCCCAAGCCCTTCGAGTACTTCGACAAGGGACTCATGGCCACCATCGGTCGAAACCGGGCAATCGTCGAGTCGTGGGGTTTCAAGATCAGCGGGCGTCCCGCGTGGCTTGCGTGGCTTCTCATCCACCTCGCGTTCCTCGTGGGCTTTCGAAACCGCTTTGCGGTCTTGTTTCAGTGGCTTTGGGCATACATGACCAACAAGCGTGCCTCGCGGGTCTTGTTCAGCCACCCGAAGGAGCAGGGGCCGACGGCACTCGACCCACGCGCCGCCGCTCGCCCGAGCGCGGCCGAGAAGGTCACCGGGACGGCGGGTGTGCCGGCCGTGCGACCGTCGGGAGCCTGGGCCTGGTCCCGGTCGGATGACTGAGGCCGCGCCACGTTTCAAAAGTAAAACAAATACGTATGGCCGGCTAGGCAAAGCGCTGCGAAGCTGAACGTGTCGTGACTCCGCCTGCATCAGAGCTTCTCGATTGCGCGCTGGCTGTCGATCTCATCGAAGCCGTGTACGACTTCCAAGCGCCCGACTCCGAATGGGTGAACAAGCTGATCGAGGCGGGCACACCCATCTTCGATCACGGGCTGGGTTTCGCGGTCGACGAGTACGTGGTCAAGCGTCGAGATGACGGCGCCGAGGTGTCGATAGACGTCGTCAGGACCGTGGGGCTTCCCGACGACTATGCGAGCCGCGTCCAGGGCGCGTTGTCGGTACTTCCACCCAAAATGCTCGCGAACATCAATCCGCCCGGGTATGCCGGCACCTGGACCGAGATCTCGAGGGACTACCCCACGGAGTCGAGCCTAGCTCTCGAAAAATTTGGCTACGCAGACCTTCTCGGGATCCTCGCGAGCGATCCGAACGGCATCGGCATGCGCATCACCGCGCCGCTCTCGAGTAGGACGCATCTGCTGTCCAAATCGCGGGAGCAGTGGCAGATGCTGGGCGCGCACATCGCCGCGGCCTACCGTCTTCGTCGGGCGCTCGCAGCAGGCCGTGGACGTCCAGCGAATCAATCAGGTGGGCTTCCCCACGCAGCCGAGGCCGTGGTCGACCCCAAGCGGTTTCGCATCGTCGATGCGATCGAGCGTGGCCGAGAAGAAAGCGCGGCAGACTGCCTCCGCAGGGCGGCAAGGCGGGTCGATCGCGCACGGGGCCCCGTCCGCCGTGAAGATCCCGACGAGGCTCTGAATGCGTGGAAGGCATTGGTCTGCGGCCGCTGGAGCCTGGTCGATTGGTTCGATACCGACGAACGTCGCTTTTTGTTGGCTATTCCGAATCCGCCCGAGGTCCGGGACCCACGTGGGTTGACGGAGCAGGAATGCCTCGTCGTCGAATACGCCGTGCACGGTCAGAGCAACAAGCTCATTGCGTATCGTCTCGGACTTTCGCAGGCACGTGTTTCCGCCCTCCTACGCTCAGCCATGAAGAAGCTGGGCGTGAAGACCCGCGCGCAGCTCGTGCAAAGAATGCCGCCCCCGCCGCTTTCGGTTGCCGTCGCGTAGGCCGGTCTATGGACGGCCTCAGCTCGAAGCGTTCGGGTCGGTCGGAACGACCTTGATCACCCGACCGCTGGTGCCGCCTTGATCGGTCGTGATGTACAGATTGCCGTCCGGGCCCTGCCTCGGCGAGCGAAGTCTTCCCTGGTTGGTAATCCGGACGAAGTCACGGGCCGCCTGCCCGTCGTTGGCAATGACGAACAGGTGAAGATGCTGGGCTTTGAGCGTTGCGACCGCCAGACAGTTCTCATAGGAAAGCCACTGCGGTCCCGTCAGAAAAGTCGCGCCGGACGGCGCAATCGTGGGCGAGCCGCTCGACCAAATCGCCTCGACGGCATCCGGAAACTTCTGGAGGTCCGTCATGGGGACGGCCTCGTTGTAGCCGGGAATGGGGTCCCAGCCGAAGTTGCCGGGCACGAGAAGGTTGACCTCGTCGTCGACGTCGGGCCCATGCTCTGCCGAGATGCCGACCACGCCGTTCACGAACGGGAAAAACGCGATGCCCTGTACGTTACGGTGCCCTTTGCTGTACCAAAGACGGCCGCTCGGGTTGTCGGGCGCAGCGTTTCCATCCCGCGTCACGCGCAAGACCTTGCCGCCGAGGGAATCCTCATCCTGTGGGACGGTTCCGATCGCGGCATCTCCGGTCCCAACCCATAGGTAGCCGTCGGGGCCGAACCTCGGCCGGCATCCGGAATGCCGCCCGCCGCCATAGGTGATTCCCGTGACGATGTCCGTTCGGTCTAGGATTGCATTTCCCGTGCTGCTCAGGGTGAACCGTGCGACGCGCACGTCGGTCGGGCCGTCAGCATCCGAAACCATGCAAACGTAGACATATCCATTCTCCGAAAAGAGCGGGTCCACGTCGAGACCGAGCATTCCGCCTTCGCCCGCCGCCACGACATCGAGCGGTGTGAAAACCACCGGGGGGTTTTCGGGACCATCTACGTACACGTTCAGCCGGCCCGGGCGCTCGGTCACGAGTAGCGTTCCATCGGGAAGCCATGCGAGGTCCCACGGGTTCGTGAGTCCGGAGACCAAAGTAGACACGTTGAGCACCGGTTCGGGGCGGCAAGACGCCAGAATCACGAACGCGATGCACCAAACTAGAGATAAGCTGCGTTTAAAACCCATCTGCTGACCTTTATGCGGAGCCACCAGAGCCGCAAGGGAACAAGTGTGAAACAGCCCATGTTGGTGCTCGCCATCGAGTGACCCGTCGCCGATAATGGGACCCAAGTTTGGGTTCTCCATCGGGTGACATCCTCTCGTTTCCGTGGCTGATATGTTGCATAATCGGCCGGTGTTCTCGAAACGGGCGGCTTTCGACCTGGGGCTCAACGAGGTCGCCCGGGCTGTGTCGGTGAGGCCGCCCGTCTGGGACTTGACCGTCTCGAATCCAACCTGCGTACAGCTCGAGCTCGACGATGAAGCGGTGCGAGAAGCAACTAGCGCGGCCGATGCCACCACGTACCGACCCCACCCACGAGGGCTCGGATCGGCGAGACGCGCGCTCGGTGACGAGATCGATTGGAACCCCGAGCACTTGGTGCTGACCGCCACGACGAGCGAGGCGTACTCGTTTCTCATCAAGCTCTTTT